>JBARAK010000301.1:0-14003 GCA_049791955.1 Caulobacteraceae bacterium | reverse complement strand
CGCCTGCGCCGCGGTGGTGGCGGCCCACCGGCGGGGACTGGCCCACCGGCGCGCGACCGTGACGCTGGATGGGGGCGACCTCAAGATCGACTGGCGCGAGGACGACGGCCACGTGCTGATGAGCGGTCCCGTGGCTGTCGAATTCACCGGAACCCTGCCGTGAGCGTGCTCGCGCCCGATCCGGTCCGTCCGGCCGCGCGAACGGGCGAGGGGGTGGAGGTGGTGACCTTCGGCTGCCGCCTGAACGCCTATGAGAGCGAGCAGGCCAAGGCCCGTGCGATCCGCGACGGGCTCGATAACGCAGTGATCTTCAACACCTGCGCCGTCACGGGCGAGGCGGTGCGTCAGGCCCGCCAGGCCATCCGGCGCGCGCGTCGCGAGCGCCCCGGCGCCCGCCTGATCGTCACCGGCTGCGCCGCCCAGATCGAACCCGAGACCTTCGCCGCCATGACCGAGGTGGATGCGGTGCTGGGCAACGGACTGAAGGCCGCCGCCGGCGCCTACACTCCCCAGGCCCTCGAGACACGGGTGCGGGTGGACGACATCGAGTCCATCCGCGAGACCGCGGGCCATCTGGTGGATGGCCTGACCGACCGCGCCCGGGCCTATGTGGAAGTGCAGAACGGCTGCGATCATCGCTGCACCTTCTGCGTGATCCCTTATGGCCGCGGTCCCTCTCGCTCGGCCAGCGCCGGCGAGGTGGTGGAGCGGGTGCGCCGGCTCGTCGCCCAGGGCTACCGCGAGGTGGTGCTGACGGGCGTGGACATGACCTCCTGGGGCGCCGATCTGCCCGGCGCGCCCACGCTTGGCCAACTGGTCGCCCGTATCCTGAAGCTGGTCCCGGACCTGCCGAGACTGCGCCTGTCCTCCATCGACGCGGCCGAGATCGACCCTGACCTGCTCCGCTGCCTGGCCGAGGAAGAGCGGCTGGCGCCCCATCTGCACCTGTCGCTGCAATCGGGCGACGACATGATCCTGAAGCGGATGAAACGCCGTCACACCCGCGACCAGGCGCTGGCGCTGGTGGCGCAGGTGCGATCGGTACGTCCGGACACCGCCTTCGGCGCCGACCTGATCGCTGGCTTCCCAACCGAAACCGACGAGATGTTCGCCAACACCCTGGCCCTGGTCGGCGAGGCGGGCCTCGCCTACCTGCACGTCTTCCCCTTCAGTTCCCGGCCTGGGACACCAGCGGCCAAGATGCCCGAGCTGCCCCGCCAGGTGGTCAAGGCGCGGGCGGAGCGGCTGCGCGCGGCCGGGGCGGAAGCGCTGGCTCGCCACCTGGAACGCCAGGTCGGCCGGACGGTCGCGGCGCTGGTTGAGCGCGAGGGCCTGGCCCGCGCCGTCGACTTCACCGAGGTGACCTTGGAAGGGGGGACGCCCGGCGAGATCGTGCATGTGCGGATCTCAGGCCACGACGGCAGGCGCGCCATCGGCGCGGCGGTCGATTGAGCTGGACGCCTCGCTTCTGCGAGAGGGCGGCCTAAGTCGCCAGCGCTTCCCGCAGGCGCGCCATGAAGGCGGCGCCGCGCTGCATCTGGGCCACGTCGACATATTCATCCGCTTGGTGAGCCTGCTCGATCGAGCCGGGGCCGCAGATCACGGTTGAGTAGCCGGCCTGCTGGAACTGGCCGGCTTCAGCGGCGTAGGCCACCGCGCGGGCTGGGCCGTTGTCGCCGGCGAGGCTTCGGACCAGCCGTTCGGCCGCCCCGTCGTGCTCGGGGGTCAGGGGCGGGGTGGACGCCAGGCGTTCGAACGTGACGCCGGTTTCGGGCGCGCGCGCCTTCAACGCTGAGTCCACCTGTTCGACCTGGGCTCGGAAGGGAGCCAGGATCGCATCCGGGTCGAGGCCCGGGGGACAACGCAGGTCGAACAGGAATTCGCATTCGCGGGCCAGGATGTTCCCGGCCGTACCGCCGTGCACGACGCCGATGGTCAGGGTGGCGTGGGGCGGATGGAAGGGCGAGGCTGTATCGGCCTTGTACTCCAGCTCTTCCGCGAGGTCCGCGAGGCGGCCCATCAGCCGGGCCGCCGCCATGTTGGCCGAGACGCCAAGGTGGGTGAGGCTGGAGTGTGCTTCGCGCCCCCGCACGCAAACCCGATAGACCGAGATGCCCTTGTGGCCTGAGACCACCTCCATGCTGGTGGGTTCGCCGACCAGGACGATCCCCGGGCGCGGGACCTTCCGCACGATCTCGGCCACCAGGTCCCTGGCGCCGAGACAGCCGACCTCCTCGTCGTAGGAGAAGGCCAGATGCACCGGCCGGTTAAGGTTTCCCGCGATGAAGTCCGGAGCCGCGGCGAGCGCCAGCGCCAGGAAGCCCTTCATGTCCGCGCTGCCGCGTCCGTAAAGGCGTCCGTCGCGTTCGGTCAGCTTGAAGGGGTCGCTGGTCCAGGGCTGGCCGTCGACGGGCACGACGTCGGTATGGCCTGACAGCACCACCCCGCCTTCGACGGCCGGACCCAAGGTAGCGATCAGGTTGGCCTTGGAGCCGTCGGCGTTGCCGATGCGCTGAGAGGCGACGCCAAGCGCCGAGAGCGCGGCCTCGACGTAGGCGATCAGGTCCAGGTTGGAATGGCGCGATGTGGTGTCGAAGGCGACGAGGTCGGCCAGGATGACGATAGCGCGTTCGGAAAGGTTTTCGGGCGTGCTCAGCATGGCGATCAGCTTAGCCCGGCTGCGGGCGGAAAGCCGCCGAGATTGTCTTCACGGAAGATCGGGAGCAGCCGTTGCGGGCCGCTCCCGTCATGATCAGCCGCGTTCCATGCCGCCCATGCGGCCGCCGAAACCGTGGCCGCCCCGGCCGCCGCGATGATGCGACAGGCGGCGAAGGGCGTCGAACACTTGCTGCTGTTCCGGAGACAGGGCGGCGTAGAAGCGCTTGGTGGCTTCGGTGCGCACAACCATCCGCTGATCGCGCTCGGCGCGCCAGGCGGCCATGTGGTCGAGGGCCTGCGGCGTGGTCTGGGGCGCCGCCTGGGCGCCCTGGCCATGCTGGGCGTGGTCGCGCGCGCCGTGTTCGGGCGGGGCGAGGGCGGCCTGATAGGCCTGCCAGGCGGTTTCCTGTTCGGGACGGATGCGCAGCACGACGCGCAGGTCCTGCATGCGCTGCTGGCGCATGGCGGCGAACTTGGCGCGCCAGTCGCCGTGGCCGCCAGCATGACCCATGCGGCCTGCATGTCCTTGTCCCCGCGGGGAGGCGGCCGGAGCGGCGTCAGATTGGGCGAAGGCGGGCGCGGCGGCGAGGAGAAGAGCGGCTGCAGCGGCGAGCAGCGCGGGCGTTCTCATGGCAGGTCTCCATTGTCGGGACCTGATCTATAGGCCTCAGGTGTTGGCGTGGTGTTGCGGCGATATTTCAGCAACGCCGTGCTGCGCCCCCGCAACACCCGCGAATTTCACACTTTCGCCGGTTTTCAGCACCCCGAGCAAGGTGACGTCGAACACCAGCACGCTGTTTTGCGGAATGACCGGCGGATGGCCGTCGGGCCCGTATCCGAGGCTGGGCGGCAGGAACAGCAGCCACTCGTCTCCCGGCCGCATCTTGGGCAGGGCCTCCATCCAGCCCGGCACCAGGTTGTCCAGCTTCATCACCGCGGGCTGACCGCTGGAGGTCGTGGAATCGAACACCTGCCCGTCGATCAGCGAGCCGGTGTAGTTCAGCTTGATCTCATCGCCCTTGACCGGTTGCTGGCCGTTGGCCGGGCCGGAGTGGATGATCTTGTACTGAAGACCCGAGGGCAGGGAGACCACGCCCGGCGCCTTGGCGTTCTTGGCCATGTACTGACGCGCGGCCGAGGCGTCGGCCTGTGCTGAAGCGCCGGTAGCGGCCTCATGCCGTCCGCAGGCGGACAGGGTCAGGGCCGCCGTCACGGCGAGGCCGAGGAACAATGGGGATGAGCGCATTAGAAGACCCTGGCCTGGCCGTTGTTGTGTGGTCTAGCCGACGAACGGATCGCGCATGAGGATGGTGTCATCCCGATCCGCGCCGGTGGACAGCAGCGCCACAGGCGCCCCCACCAGTTCCTCGATCCGGCGGACATATTTGATCGCGGCCGCAGGGAGGTCTTTCCACGAGCGTGCGCCATGGGTGCTTTCGCTCCAGCCGTCCAACTCCTCGTAGATCGGCTGGGCGGCGGCCTGGTCGGTCATGCCGGCGGGCAGGTAGTCGACCTCGCGGTCGCCGATCCGGTAGCCGATGCAGATCTTCAGCTTCGGCAGGCCGTCCAGCACGTCCAGCTTGGTCAGGGCCATGCCGTGGATGCCATTGATGGCGATGGTCTGGCGCACCAGCACCGCATCGAACCAGCCACAGCGGCGGGCTCGGCCGGTCACCACGCCGAACTCGCGTCCCACCGTGCCGAGATGCTGGCCCACGTCATCCGACAGTTCGGTCGGGAAGGGGCCGGAGCCGACGCGGGTCGTATAGGCCTTCACGATCCCCAGGACATAGCCGACGGAGGAGGGGCCAAGCCCCGAGCCCGCCGCAGCCTGCCCCGCCGCGGTGTTGGAAGAGGTGACGTAGGGGTAAGTGCCGTGGTCGACGTCGAGCAGTGCGCCCTGCGCCCCTTCGAACAGGATGCGCTTGCCGGCCTTCACCGCCTCGTCGAGCGTGCGCCACGCGGGGCGGGCGTAGGGCAGGATCTTCGGCGCGATCTCCAGCAGGCTTCGCTTCAGGGCCTCGCTGTCCACTTCGTCCAGATGCAGCCCGCGGCGCAGCGCCTGATGGTGGGCGAGCAGGCGGGGCAGCTTGGCGTCCAGGGCGGCGGGATCGGCCAGGTCGGCGACGCGGATGGCGCGCCGGCCTACCTTGTCCTCATAGGCGGGGCCGATGCCGCGGCCGGTGGTGCCGATCTTGCTGCTGCCGGCCTCGTTCTCGCGCGCCTGGTCGAGGTCGCGGTGCAGGGGCAGGATCAGCGAAGCATTGTCCGCCAGGATCAGGATCTCAGGGGTGATCTTGACGCCCTGGCCAGCCAGCTTCTCGATCTCGGACAGCAGGTGCCAGGGGTCGACCACCACGCCGGAACCGATCACCGACGGCTTGCCCTGAACGACGCCTGACGGAAGCAGGGACAGCTTGTAGACTTGGTCGCCGACCACCAGGGTGTGGCCAGCGTTATGGCCGCCCTGGAAGCGGACGACTACGTCGGCCCGGCTGGACAGCCAGTCGACCAGCTTGCCCTTACCCTCATCGCCCCACTGGGCCCCGACGACCGCGACGTTGGCCACGGCTATTGAGCCGACTTGCCGAAGCGGTAGACCAGTCGACCGCCCCAGTTGTCCATGCCCGGGTTGCGGCCGCCGAGACCGGCGTTGCTGTAGTGCTCCCAGGACGCTTCGATGGCGACGTGCCGGGTCAGATCGTAGCCAAGGGTGAAGTTCGGGTTGAACACGTAGTCCGAGCCCATGGCCTTGCGGGTGCGGAAGATGTGCAGATCGGACTCGTAGCGCGCCACCTGGGCGGGCGTGGCGGTCGGACCCGGCGGCGGGGTGCTGTCAGGGTCGAAATGGTCGGGATAGGTGTTGTATCCGTCCACGTAGGACCCGCCGACCCCGAAGTCGCCGTAGAACTTCGTGTGAAACAGGTGCTTACGCCACTCCAGGCCGATCGTATAAAAATTGGTCCGGTCGTCGGTGTTGAACTGGCCCTTTACATAGGCCATCGGCTTCAGGAGGAACCAGAGGGTGTCGATCTGGGCTGTACGATAGCCGATCTGGACGTCGTAGGTGCCGCCTTCGTGGGGGCTGCCCGAAACGCCGAAGCTGGAATCGTGTGCGTAGCCTCCAAGCATGATCTCGCCCGCGAATGCGGGCGCCGCCGTCGCGCAAACCGCAACCGAAGCCATCAGAGCCGCAGCCCGTCCGATCCTAATCAGCATTGAGAATCCCCTCGGCGCCGCGCTCAAGGGCGGCAATGGGCGAAAAACGATCGCGGCGGGATAAAGCTGCAAACCTGTAACTTGTCCAGCGATCAGGGCGTGTAATCAAGCCTGTTCAAATTTCAACGGGGCGCCCCAGAAAGTCTCCACGAGACCGTTCTGGGCCTTTGGCTCACCCGTGGTGAGGAAGCGGCGATGGCCGTTCGAACCCGGATCATATTCAGGATGGCGCTCCAGATACCGGACCATGGCGTCGGCCACCGCGCTCGGCTGATGGATCAGGGGCGTGCCGGCCGGCAGGGCCTCGGCGAACAGGTCGGCCACGATCTCATAATGGGTGCAGCCCAGGATCGCCCGGTCCGGCGTGCGGCCGATACGGACGCCGAGCGCCCGGACGTGGGTGGCGATGGTCTCGCGCAACGTCTCCCGCTCCGCGCCGGCTTCGATCATCCGGGCCAAGGTGGGACAGGGTTCGGTGAAGACGGCCACGTCCTCGCTGCGCTTGTCGATCTCGATCTCGTAGACGCGCGATCCGGCGGTGGCTGGCGTCGCGAACAGGCCGATGACGTCCAGCTGCTCGGCCTTCTCGCCGCTGCGCGGTAGGGTCTCCTGTTCCCACGGAAGGCCGGTGGCGGCCTCGATGGTCGGCACGATGATGCCGATGACGTTGACCGGCCGTCCCAGCGCGTTGCGGTATCCCGGAAGCCAGGTCTGCTGCAGGCGGCGCAGGGCTATCGAGCACGCGGTGTTGCAGCCCAGGATCACCAGGTTCGCCCCGGCTTCGAACAGCCGGATGCAGCCCTGGCGGGTCAGGTCGACGATCTCCTCGCCGGGAAGGCCGCCGTAGGGGCAATTGGCCTGGTCGGCGAGGTAGATGAAATCCGCCGCCGGCATCTTCTCCACCAGCGCCCGATGCACGCTGAGCCCACCTACGCCTGAGTCGAAAACGCCGATGGCCATGGTCGTCCTTGGAATGCGCGCATGAGGCAGGCGCCGGCGTGGCCGCCCCTAGGTTCGCAGCCATATAGGCCGTCGGGCGCGGCTTCAAACCTTGAGGATCACCTTGCCCACCTGTTCGCCACCTTCGAGGTAGGCGTGGGCGGCGGCGGCGTCACGGAGCGGGAACACCCTGTCCACCGGTACGCGGACCTGGCCGGAGGCGATCCAAGGCCAGACCTTCGCCTCGATCTCCCGCGTCAGCCGCGCCTTCTCGTCGGCGGACCGGGGACGCAGGGTGGAGGCGGTGAAGGTCAGGCGCTTCACGAGCATCGGCGACAGGTCCAGCGCCAGCTTCGATCCGGCTTGGAACGCGATCTGGCTAAGGCGACCTTCCAGCTTCAACACGTCCAGGTTCCGCTGGGTGAAGTCGCCGCCGACCATGTCGAGCACCACGTCCGCGCCGCCCTCGCGCTTGACGACCTCAGCGAAATCCTCGGCGGTCGAGTCGATAGAGATGTCCGCGCCCAGCTCCAGCGCCCTGGCGGTCTTGGCGGGACCGCGGCTGGTGGAGATCACGCGTGCGCCGGCGGCCTTGGCCATGGCGATGGCGGTGACCCCGATCCCGCTGGTCGCCCCGTGCACCAGCAGGGTTTCGCCGGGCTTGAGCAGGCCGCGCTCGAACACGTTGGCGAACACCGTGAACACCGTTTCCGGCAGGCCTGCGGCCTGGACCAGGTCGAGATGCCCCGGGATCGGCAGGACATGGCGTGCGTCGACCACGGCGTATTCGGCATAGCCGCCGCCGCCCAGGAGCGCGCAAACGCGGTCGCCTGGCCGCCACCGCGACACATCCGCGCCCAGCGCCGCTACTTCCCCGGCGATCTCCAGTCCCAGCGTGTCGGGCGCCCCGGGGGGCGGGGCATAGGCCCCCCTGCGCTGAAGTAGATCAGGTCGGTTCACCCCGGCGGCCGCGACTCGCACTAGGATCTGACCCGGAGCAGGTCGTGGCGTGGGAATCGTCTGCGGCTTGAGGGCTTCGGGTGGACCCTTTCCACCCTCAACAACGATCGCGGTGATGGCGTGAGGCGTATCGCTCATGGACGCGGCCTTTCCGGGCGGAGCCCTCGAAGAGGGCCAGGGCATCTGATAAGGTCCCGGGCTTTCGCCGTGCAAGCGGCGACGACAGGAGGCCCAGATGGAGGAGCCGGCCCCGCCGCGTCCTCAACGCGGCGCAAGCCTGGAAGAGGCTGTGCGGGAAGATCTGGAAATCTACGCCGTGGACGAACTGAACGATCGCATCGTAAGGCTCGAGGCGGAGATTCAGCGAACCCGCAAGGTTCTGGATCGCAAGCGATCCGGACGCAGCGCCGCGGACGCTCTGTTCTCCTTCGGACCATAGGAGGCAGGACGTCGGCGCGGTCTTCGGCGCTGGTCGTGGCATACGGGTTGCAGGGGATTGGCCGGGTTGCCCGAACGGGACAACCGCAGCGGCTAGGAGGGGCGGTTTGAGCGAGTTTGCACTGGTCGAGGTGGCGGGTCGCCGCGTGGGCGCCGTCGAGGATTTCGCCCGTTCCGCCCTGTTCGACCGCACCTTCAAGGACGGCATGAGCCTGGTGGAGGACGCCGCAGCCTATCTGGACGGCTCCGGCCGTCAGGAGTCGCGCCTGCTGTCCCGATCCGGGGCTCTGGCTTACGCCAACATCAGCATGCGGCTCACCACCCAGCTCATGCAGGTCGCGTCCTGGCTGCTGGTGCAGCGGGCGGTGCGCGAGGGCGACATGCCCGCGCTGGAGGCCTGCGACGATCGCTATCGCGTCACTGCGCCTCCGGAATTGGATCTGTCGGCTGAGTTCGATGGCGAGGCGTGCGCCTTGCCGGAAGGCCTGCTCAATCTGCTGGACCGCTCGCGGCAGCTCTATGAGCGGGTACGCCACCTGGATCAGCGCATGTACCGAGATGAGATGGACGTGAGCCCCCATCCACTTCAGTCGCAGATGGATCGGCTCCGCGCGGCCTTCGGAGGCTGACGAGCCCTGATCCTGGCGCTTCCGCCAGGGTCAGGCTTGAGCTATCCCCGAGCCATGCGTGAAGATCGCGGGCGGGTGCTCATCATCGCCGGATCCGACAGCGGCGGAGGCGCGGGCCTCCAGGCCGACATCAAGACCGTGACCATGCTTGGCGGCTATGCGGCCACGGCGATCACGGCGATCACCGTGCAGAACACCCTTGGCGTTCTCGACGTTTTCCCGATCCCGCCAGAGGTGGTGCTGGCGCAGGGGCGCGCTGTCCTGGACGATATTGGAGCCGACGCCCTCAAGGTCGGCATGCTGGGCGGCGCGGTCATGGCGGAGGTCGCCGCCGAACTGATCGAGCGGGCGGGCGACGCGCCGGCTGTGGTGGATCCGGTCATGACCGCCAAGGGGGGCGCGGCGCTGATGGCGGCCGAAGCCCTGGCTGTCCTGCGCGAACGGGTCTTCCCGCGCACGGCTCTGCTCACACCCAACGCGCCGGAAGCGGCGGCCCTGACCGGGCGACCGGTGGAAACCGAGGACGACCAGCGACGCGCCGGCGAAGCCTTGCTGGATCTCGGTGTGCGGGCGGTGCTGATGAAGGGCGGCCACATCGAAGGGCCGCGGGTGGTCGACATCCTGATGACGGGGGCCGGAACGACCCGGTTCGAAAGCGGCCGGATCGATACGCGTCATACCCATGGCACCGGCTGCACCCTGGCTTCGGCGATCGCCACGGGGCTTTCGCACGGTGAGAGCCTGGAGCACTCGGTCGAGCGCGCCCACGACTATGTACAGGCGGCGATCCGACATGCACCAGGGTTCGGTGCGGGGCACGGGCCGCTCGGGCACAACTGGCGGCTCAGGACTTTCGATTAGGCAAGGGTCAGACCCGGCTTCCCGGCCGGGTTCAGGGAAGGCGGCGATGATGCGGCAGTGGACGGTGGACGCCTTTGCGGACGCGCCCTTCAAGGGCAATCCAGCTTGTGTGGTGGAGCCCTTCGAGACATGGCCGGAGGCGGCCTGGATGCAGGCGCTGGCCAAGGAGAACAACCAGGCCGAGACCGCCTATCTCCGGCGCACGGCCGATCCCGCCCGTTTCGACCTGCGCTGGTTCACGCCGGCGCTGGAGGTCGACCTGTGCGGCCACGCCACCCTGGCTTCGGCCCACGTGCTGTTTTCGGAACTGGGTCTGGGAGCGCAGGAAGTCGTCTTCGCGACCCGATCGGGCGATCTGCGCGTGGTCCGCCAGGGGGAGGGCTATCGCATGGACTTTCCGGCCGACCCGCCGCGTCCGGCTCCGGTTCCACCGGGGCTGGCGGCGGCGTTGGGACGGGAGCCGGTCGAGGTCTGGGCCGGCCGTTACCTGATCGCTGTCCTGGCTGACGAGTCGTCGGTACGGGGGCTGACGCCGGATATCGCCGCGCTGGAGCCGATCGCCGGCGAGGCCGCCGGCGGGCGAGGCAACATCGGTGTGGTCGCCCTGGCGGAGGCCGGACGGCCCTACGAGGTGGTCAGCCGCTTCTTCGCCCCCGGATCGGGCATCCCGGAAGATCCGGCGACGGGCTCGCTGCACTGCATCCTGGCGCCGCTCTACGCGGACAAGCTCGGCCGCGCAGAACTGCGGTTCCACCAGGCCTATCCGGGGCGGGGCGGGGACTTCGTCTGCGAGGCCATGGGCGCACGCGTGCTGATTTCAGGGCGCGCCATCACGGTAATCGAATCGCGGCTGCGTGGCTGAAGGGGGAGCTTGGTCCGCCGCGCGGGGCGGCGGACCATCCGGCTTCAGCGCATGAAACAGATGCGGCGGCCATGACGCCAGGTGCAGACGCGGTGATGGCGATGGCCCCAATGGTGGTGGTGGCGCCACGGCCGGGCTTCGGCGCCGGAGGTAGCGGTGGCGAGCATCAAGGTGGCGAGAGCGGCGGTGATCAGCATCTTCATCGTTGAGGCTCCTTTTCGGGTTGTGCGGAACCACAACGGCTCTGCTCCCCCACGCCTATGAACGGTCGACCCAGGCCGAAGCTCCGATGAGTTGTCAGCGGCTGCGTCAACTCGCCACAATACAACGCCTGATAGGTAGTGAACCGTTACTGAACGCGCGCCCATACTAAAATTCGCCGGCGATATTTCGCTTGCGTCGACCAGCCAAAGCAGGTTTCTGGACGACGGGCCACATCCCCCCAACGGGATGCAGCCCATCTGTAAGGATGGGAGACATTGCTATGACCTCGACTCCGGCTACGCCGGCGATGCGCCCTGCGCGTCCCGAATTCTCTTCCGGCCCGTGCGCCAAGCGCCCCGGCTGGTCACCCGACAATCTGGCTTCCGCGGTCCTTGGGCGCTCGCACCGCTCCAAGATCGGCAAGGCGCGCCTTCAGGAGGCGATCGCCCTGACACGGGCGGTGCTGGAAGTCCCCGACGAATTCCTCATCGGCATCGTGCCCGCCTCCGACACCGGAGCGGTGGAGATGGCGATGTGGTCCATGCTCGGGCCGCGGCCGGTGCAGGTGCTGGCGTTCGAGAGCTTCAGCAAGGACTGGGCGACCGATGCGGTCAAGCAGCTGAAGCTGAAGGACGCCGAGGTGCTCGACGCGGCCTATGGGCGATTGCCCGACCTGGCTCGTGTGCGTCCGGATGCGGACCTGATCTTCACCTGGAACGGCACCACCTCGGGCGTGAAGGTCCCCAACGCCGACTTCATCGCCGCTGACCGCCAGGGCGTGGTGATCTGCGACGCGACCTCCGCCGCCTTCGCCCAGCCGCTCGACTGGACCAAGCTCGATGTGGTCACCTTCTCCTGGCAGAAGGTCCTGGGCGGTGAAGCCGCTCACGGTGTGCTGATCCTGGGCCCCCGCGCGGTGGAGCGGCTCGAGAGCTACACCCCGCCGTGGCCCATGCCGAAAATCTTCCGCATGACCAAGGGCGGCAAGCTGAACGCCGAGATCTTCGACGGCGCCACCATCAACACCCCCTCCATGCTGTGCGTCGAGGATTACCTGGACGCGCTGAAGTGGGCGCAAGGAATCGGCGGCCTGGAAGAGCTGCATCGCCGCGCCGACCGCAACCTGGCGGTCCTGGCGCAATGGGTGGCCAAGACCGCCTGGGTCGATTTCCTGGCGGCGACGCCCGAGACACGTTCCAACACCTCGGTCTGCCTCAAGGTGGTGGATCCCAAGGTGGCGGCCCTGCCCGAGGCGGCGCAGGCGGACTTCGCCAAGAAGCTCGCCTCGACGCTCGAAAAGGCTGGGGCGGCCCTGGATGTGGGTGGCTACCGTGACGCGCCTCCGGGTTTGCGGATCTGGTGCGGCGCGACGGTGGAGCACACCGATCTCGACGCCCTGACCCCATGGCTGGACTGGGCCTTCGAAACGGTCTCGGCCGAGCTGGCCACCGCCTGAGGCCCGCGCCCTTCTTCCGGTCGGGAGAGGGGCCCAGCGTCGCCATTTTGACCCGCGTCCCGCGTCATTCCAAATTCGCAGTCCCTCCCCGCCGAGGGAGGGCAGAAGGAGCCTGATATGCCTCCCCGCGTCCTTATCGCAGACAAGCTTTCCCCCGCCGCCATCGCCATCTTCAAGGAGCGGGGCGTCGACGCCGACGTCCGCACCGGCCTGAAGAAGGACGAACTGCTCGCCATCATCGGCGATTACGATGGCCTGGCGGTCCGGTCCGCCACCAAGGCGGATAAAGACGTGCTCGCGGCCGCCCGCAGGATGAAGGTGATCGGCCGCGCCGGCATCGGCGTGGACAATGTCGACATTCCGGCCGCCACCGCCGCCGGGATCGTGGTGATGAACACCCCGTTCGGCAACTCCATCACCACCGCCGAGCACGCTATCGCCATGATGTTCGCGCTGGCCCGCCAGCTCCCCGCCGCCGACGCCTCGACCCAGGCCGGCAAGTGGGAGAAGAACCGTTTCATGGGCGTGGAGCTCTACGCCAAGACCCTGGGCCTGATCGGTGCGGGCAACATCGGTTCGATCGTGGCTGACCGCGCCAACGGGCTGAAGATGCGGGTGATCGCCTACGACCCCTTCCTTTCCCCCGAGCGCGCGATTGAGATCGGCGTGGAGAAGGTGGAGCTGGACGAACTGCTCGGCCGCGCCGACCTGATCAGCCTGCACACGCCGCTCACCGACAAGACCCGCAACATCCTGTCCCGCGAGGCCCTGGCCAAGGCGAAGAAGGGCGTGCTGATCGTCAACTGCGCCCGTGGCGGCTTGGTGGATGAGCAGGCGCTGCGCGAGGCGCTGGAAAGCGGCCAGGCCGGCGGCGCGGCCTTCGACGTATTCACGACCGAGCCCGCCACCGAAAACCCGCTGTTCGGCGCGCCCAACCTGGTGGCGACGCCCCATCTCGGCGCCTCTACCCTGGAGGCCCAGGAGAACGTGGCGTTGCAGGTGGCCGAACAGATGTCGGACTACCTGCTGACCGGGGCGGTGACCAACGCCTTGAACAGCCCTTCGGTCACTGCAGAGGAAGCGCCGAAGCTGCGGCCGTTCGTGGCCCTGGCCGAGAAGCTCGGCGCCCTCGCCGGTCAGATGCTGGACGTGACGCTCAAGGCCATCGACGTGGCCTTCGAAGGCGAGGTCGCTGCGCTGAACGTTAAGCCAATGAGCGCGGCGGTGATCGCCGGGGTGCTCCGACCCATGTTGGCGGAGGTGAACATGGTCTCGGCTCCGGCGGTGGCCAAGGAGCGCGGCATCGTGGTCTCTGAAAGCCGCCAGGAGGCGAGCCCGATCTACGACAGCCTGATCCGGGTGACGGTGACGACGGAGCTGGGCAAGCGCGCCTTCGCCGGCGTGGTGATCGGTGGCGCCCCGCGGGTGGTCGAGGTGAAGGGGATGGAGCTGGAGGCGGCCTTCCAGCCGGCCATGCTCTATGTCTCCAACCTGGACAAACCTGGCTTCATCGGCGCGCTGGGCGCCCTGCTGGGCGAGGCCGGCGTCAACATCGCTACCTTCAACCTGGGCCGTCGGGCGGCGGGCGAGGACGCCATTGCGCTGGTGGGCGTCGACCAGGCGCTGGACGAGGCCCTGCTCGGTCGGGTCCAGGCCCTGCCGCATGTGCGCGAGGTGCGCGCCCTGGCGTTCTGATCTGCTTCCATCTCCGCCGCCGCAGGCTGACCTGCGGCGGTTTCCGTTACGCGCAAAAGAAAAGGCCGCGTCCCCAAGGGAG
>JBARAK010000300.1:0-1710 GCA_049791955.1 Caulobacteraceae bacterium | reverse complement strand
CCCCTGGCCACCGCCAGCGCCCCGCCCATCACCGCCTGAGCCGCGCCCGAGCGGGCCGTCAGGTCCAGCACGCGGCCGGGGTGGGCGCCTTCGACATCGACGAACACCCGCCCCGAGCGGATGCCCGCCAGGATCGCCGGCTGGGACAGGGCCTCGGCGTAGACCACCGTGGTGGGCGTGCCGACCGGGGACTGGGCCCCGACCGGGGACGTCCCACGGTGGCCGTCGACCGCGTCGTGGTTGTCGCTGCCGCCGACGCCGGTCAAATGATAGCCCCGGTTCAGCAGCGCCTCCCAGAACGCCGTCCCCGACTTCGGCCCGTCGTCGAAGGCGCCGTCGTGGTCGGCCGCGATGCCGCCGTTGGCCACCTCGATCGACTGGACGCGATGGTAGTCGGTGTTGGGCGCGTTCCAGCCGCAGCCCAAGCAGTCCTCGCCGGTGGGGATCTCCGGGTGGTTGATCGAGATCAGCGCCCCGGTGGCCCTGGAGGCGTCGAACAGGGCGTTGATGGTCGGGGTGGCCTTGGCGCCCAGCACGAAGGCGGTCGGCTCGGCCACGCCCAGCAGGTTGTAGTGGCCGTCCTGGGTGGTGATCTCGCGGCCGGGGATGGCCAGCAGGGTGTCGAAATAGGGCGACAGCTCCGCCAGGTCGTTCACGTGGGAATTGGCGTTGTGGTCGGTGACCACGATGAAGTCGAGCTGGTGCTCGGCCGCCGCCTTCAGGGTGAAGAACAGCGGGCAGGGGATGGCCTTGCCGCTCAGGCTGCGGCAGGCGCCGTCGCTGTGGGCGGTGTGGCTGTGCAGGTCGCCGCGATACCAGCCGGCGCCCTCGCGCACGGGCTTGTCGGTCACCACCTGGGCCGCCGGCCCGCGGCCGTAGCTGATCTTCACCGTATAGGGCGAGGCGACGTCGGGGCGGATGTTGGCCACCGCCAGGCTCAGCCGCCACACCCCCGGCTGGATCGGGCCGGGCAGGTAGGAGGGGGTGGCGAAGCTGCCGGCCACCACGAAGTGCGACTTGTTCCCGCCGCCCCAGCCGCGCAGCCGCTGCGGATCGGACAGGCCGAACACCAGGATGGTGCCCTGCTTGCGGCCTTCCCACATGGCGTCGACGGTGATCTTGCCCACGCCCGCCGGCACGGTGAAGGGCAGGTCGAGCAGGGTGTGGTTGTCCTTGCCGCGGAGGATGCCGTGCAGGATCGTCCCGTCTGTGGCCTTGCCCGGCATCGCCTTGCCCGGACCGTGGCCCCCGGTGGCGGCCAGCGCCGCGGCGGCGAGCAGGACTCCGGACAGGGCCATCAGACGATCCTTCTGAACATGGGAACGGGAAGAATGGGCCCCGCCTCTCCGTAAGACGGAAAGGCGGGGCGCAACCTCACCAGCGGTAGCTGGCCTTCAGCGTGATGAAGCGTCCGGTCTGGACGTAGGAGCCGTTGCCGCCGGCGTCCTGGGTGCCGAGGTATTGGGTGCCCGGCCCCAGCGTCTTGTAGAACTGAACGCTGTCCAGCAGGTTCTGCGCCGCCACCGTGAAGGTGACGCCGTAGATCGGATAGCTGGCGCTGAAGTCCAGCGAGCTTATCGGCTGGATGTATTCGTCCAAGTTGTTGCTGGAAAGACCGTCCAGCTCCAGGCCCTGGTAATGCCAGGCGAGGTCGGCGTTGACCCCGTACATCTTGTAGAACAGGTCGAGGTTGTAGATCAGCTCAGGCGC
>JBARAK010000299.1:0-4008 GCA_049791955.1 Caulobacteraceae bacterium | reverse complement strand
GCAGGCGCGCGGTCGCCTCGCCAATTCCGCTGCTCGCGCCGGTGATGGCGACGACCTTGTCGTTCAGGGGGACAGTCATGGTCTTGCTCTCGCGATAGGTGGATCTGGACGGGGGATGGCGCTCAATCGTCGGCGTCGGTGGACAGGGCCAGGGCCTGCTGCGCCTCCAGCCCGGCGAGCCGCTGGGTCAGGGCGGCGTGCATCAGCCGATAGGCGTCGCTGCCCAGCGTCAGCCGCAGGGGCGCGGGCGAGACCTCGACGCTGGCGATCATCTCCTGGACCATCTTTTCGGGATCGCCGATCGGGTTGTGCGTTCCCTCCGCCAACACCTTGCGCCGACTGCTGAAGGGCGCGGCCGCATAGGCCTCGCGCGCGGGGGCCACCGCCATGCTGGAGAGGCCGAACTGGGTGCGCGCGCCGCCGGGCTCGACCAGGGTCGCCTCGATGCCGAATGGCGCGATCTCCTGGACGAGGGTCTCGTAGAAGCCTTCGATGGCCCACTTGCTGGCGTGGTAGAGACTCAGGCCCGGCAAGGCGATCTGCCCCCCCATGGAGGAAAGTTGCAGGATCCGCCCGCCGCCCTGGGCGCGCAGGTGGGGAAGCGCGGCGCGCACCAACTGGATCGAGCCCACCACGTTGGTGTCGAACTGATGGCGGATCTGCTCGTCGGTGACCTCCTCGGCCGCGCCGAACAGGCCGTAGCCCGCGTTGCTGACCACCACGTCGATGCGGCCGCACGCCGCGAACGCCCGGTCCACCACGGCCCGCACCGCGGCCACGTCGGTCACGTCCAGGGCGTCGACCAGCAGGGCCTCGCCATGCCGCACCTTCAGCCCGGCCAGCACTTCGGGCTTGCGCAGGGTGGCGACCACGCGGTCGC
Organism: Caulobacteraceae bacterium; assembly: GCA_049791955.1. Classification (GTDB taxonomy): domain Bacteria; phylum Pseudomonadota; class Alphaproteobacteria; order Caulobacterales; family Caulobacteraceae; genus CAHJWH01. The sequence continues at coordinate 3,128 of JBARAK010000299.1, read as the reverse complement.
CGCGCTCGAGCAGGCGTTCGGTCATGATACGACCGAAGCCAGAGGACGCGCCGGTGATGAGCCAGGTCTTGGACATGAGCCGCTCCCGTCAGGTTCGCGGCGACCCTCGCCGCCGTGTTCGCCGGTCTTTTGGCCCCTATTCGGCGTCGCGACTATTCAATGAATTTGGCATGGCTTAGTGAAAATCAGCCATGAATGAGCGACCCAACTTCACCGAACTGACCGCCTTCGCCGCCATCGCCAGGCGTCGCAGCTTCCGCGCCGCGGCTGACGAACTGGGGCTCTCCGCCTCCACGCTCAGCCACATGATGCGCGCTTTGGAGACGCGGCTCGGGTTGCGGCTGTTCAACCGCACCACCCGCAGCGTCGCCCCAACCGAAGCCGGCGAGGCGTTCCTGGCCAGCCTCACGCCAATCCTGCGCGACCTGGACCACGCCCTGGTCAATGTCGGCCGGCTACGGGCCGAGCCGTCGGGCACGCTGCGTATCAACGCCTCGCGCCATGCCGCGAGCCTGCTGTTGGAGCATGTGACGCCGCGCTTCCTGGCGGCCAACCCCTTAGTGCGCCTGGACCTCGTCACCGAGGGGCGACTGGTCGACATCGTGGCGGAGGGCTTCGACGCCGGCGTTCGCCTCGGCGAGGCGGTGCCCCAGGACATGGTCGCCGTGCGGTTCGGAGGGGAGGCCCGCTTCGTGGCCATCGCTTCGCCCGCCTACCTGGAGGAGCACGAGACGCCGCGGACGCCCGACGACCTGGACTTCCACGCCTGCATTCGCTTTCGGTTGCCCAGCGGGAAGATTTACCGCTGGGAGTTCGAGCGCCACGGCCAGGCGATCACCGCCGATGTCGGCGGCGCGCTCACCCTGGACGACCCGGAGCTGATGGTGCGCGCCGCGGCGCAGGGCCTGGGCGTGGCCTTCGTCCCGATCGGAACGGCGCGGGCCGCGCTGGCGGACGGCGAGGTACGGCTCGTCCTGCAGGAATGGAGCCCAGGCTTCCCTGGACATTTTCTCTACTATCCAGGCCACAGACTGCCGCCGCCGGCGCTCCGGGCCTTCATAAATGCTCTTCGTGAATCTGATTTTCGCTAATTCGTACTGCGATTTAGCCAATTAATGCTTTGACAGATCTTTATTCAAATCCGAAGGCCGCCGATAACCATCGAATAAAAATGCTATGATTTCAAAATGTTGCGAGCGCGAGGGCGATAGCTCCGGAATGCTCCGGAGCTATCAGAGTCACTCCCACTCGATCGTGCCGGGCGGCTTGGAGGTGATGTCGTAGACCACGCGGTTGATGCCCTTCACCTCATTGACGATCCGGGTGGAGGCGCGGTCGAGCATGTCCCAGGGCAGGCGTGAGAACTCCGCGGTCATGCCGTCCACCGAGGAGACGGCGCGTAGCGCGCAGACGTCCTCGTAGGTGCGTGCGTCGCCCATGACGCCGACGGTCTTGACCGGCAGCAGTACCGCGAAGGCTTGCCAGATGCTGTCGTACAGGCCCGCCTTGCGGATCTCGTCGAGCCAGATGAGATCGGCCTTCTGCAGCACCTCGACCTTCTCGCGCGAGACCTCGCCGGGGATGCGGATGGCCAGGCCGGGGCCGGGGAACGGATGGCGGCCGACGAACACCGGCGGCAAGCCCAGCTCGCGGCCGAGCGCGCGCACCTCGTCCTTGAACAGTTCGCGCAGCGGCTCGACCAGCTTGAGCTTCATGTGCTCGGGCAGGCCGCCGACGTTGTGGTGGCTCTTGATCACGTGCGAGGGGCCGCCGTGGAACGAGACACTCTCGATCACGTCTGGATACAGGGTGCCCTGGGCCAGGAAATTGGCGCCCTCGATCTTGGCCGCCTCGGCGTCGAACACCTCGATGAACAGGCGGCCGATGGTCTTGCGCTTGGTCTCGGGGTCCGAGACCCCCTTCAGCGCGCCCAGGAACTGCTCGCTGGCGTCCACATGGATCAGCGGGATGTTGTACTGGCCGCGGAACAGCGAGACGACCTGTTCGGCTTCGTTGGCGCGCAGCAAGCCGGTGTCGACGAACACGCAGGTGAGCTGCTCGCCGATCGCCTCGTGGATCAGCACGGCGGCGACCGAGCTGTCGACCCCGCCCGACAGGCCGCAGATCACCTTGCCCTCGCCCACCTGGGCGCGGATGCGGGCGATGGCCTCCTCGCGGAACTTGGCCATGGTCCAGTCGCCGCTGAGGCCGGCGATGTTGCGCACGAAGTTGCGCAGCAGCAGGGACCCGCGCGGGGTGTGGACCACCTCGGGGTGGAACTGCACGCCGTACAGCCGCCGTCCCTCGTCGGCGATCACCGCGAAGGGCGCCCCCTCGGAGATGGCGATCGGTTCGAAGCCGAGCGGCAGGGCGCGCACGCTGTCGCCATGGCTCATCCACACCGGCTCGCGATGGCCGATCCCGCCCAGCCCCTCGAACAGCGGGCTGTCGCGCACGATCTCGATCTCGGCGCGGCCATACTCGGGCGTGCCGCCCTCCACCGCCCCGCCGAGCTGGGCCGCCATGGTCTGCTCGCCGTAGCAGACGCCCAGCACCGGGACGCCACGGTCGAACAGGCTCTGCGGCGCGCGCGGGCTTTCCAGCACGGTCACGCTCTCCGGCCCGCCGGACAGGATCACCGCCTGGGGATTGAAGGCGTCGAGGAAGGCGTCGTCGACCTTCTGGCAGGGGTGCACCTCGCAGTAGACGCCGTCCTCCCGCACCCGGCGGGCGATGAGCTGGGTCACCTGGCTGCCGAAGTCGACGATCAGGACGCGCTGGTGCTCGGGTTGAGGTTGGGCGGTCATGCGGTCCTTTCGAAGAGGGCGAGGAAGAACCCGTCGGTTCCGGTGCGGTTGGGGGTCATTTGCAGCATGTGGCCACCGTCCGCCAACTGACCAAGCCGCGCACGGGCCTGATCGGTCAGGGCTGAGGTCTGCGCGGCCTCGGAAATGGGAACGGGCCGGAAGCCCGGATGGGCAGCGGCGAAGGCGGTGGCCACCGCCTCGTTCTCGGGCGCCAGCACCGAGCAGGTGGCGTAGGCCAGCCGCCCACCGGGCGCGACCAGCTTCGCCGCCCGGCCCAGGATCGCGGCCTGCAGCTCCGACAGGCGCTGCACGGTCTCAGCC
>JBARAK010000298.1:0-2107 GCA_049791955.1 Caulobacteraceae bacterium | reverse complement strand
TCCGGCGCAGGGACCGGCTTGAGGGAATGCCGGGCGATGTAATCCAGCAGGAAGAGGTTGTCGCAGGGCTGGGCCGGCATCAGGCGGAAGTGGGCCAGCGCCTCGGTCACGCTGGCGTAGATCCGGTTCGGCCGGCCTGGCGGGACCTGGTAGTCCGGCCGGTCGGGCGCGGAGATGGCGGCGTCGAGCACCACGGCCCCGCGAAGCGGCGCGTCAGCATCGGCCGCGGTGACGAACAGCGGCCGGCTGCCGAAGGAGTGCCCCACCAGCAACGGCGGCGCATCGGCCTCGTACAGCCGGGCGGCGCGCATCGCGGCGACCACCTCGCGGCTGTACTGGGCGATGCTGTAGCGCTCCCGCCAATCCGAGCGCCCCATGCCCGACAGCGACAGGGCCGCCACCCGGTAGCGGTCGGCGAAGGCCGGGGCGATGAAGCTCCACCAGTCCGCGTGCGCCCGCCCGCCATGCACGAACATCAGGCCGGGGCGGCCCGCCTGGCCCCAGGTCAGCAGTTCGATGGCCGCGCCCTCGACCGGGATGGCGCTGCGTTCGGGTTGGTGGGCGATGGTCTCGGCGAACCAGGCCGGCGCGGGGGGCTTTACGCCGTTCAGCGCGGCGAGGGGCGCGCGAAGCTGCTGTTCGAGCTGCAGTGCAGGGTCGAGCATGTCCGAGGGGCGCTTACTTGCCGGTGAAGCGGGCGGGGCGCTTCTCGCGGAAGGCGGCGACGCCCTCGCGGAAGTCGTCGGTGTAGCCGGCCTGGCGCTGCAGGTCGCGTTCACGGTCGAGCTGGGCGTGCAGTCCGTTGTCCAGCGCCGACCAGGTCGCCTCGCGGATGAAGCCGAGGGTGCGGGTCGGGCCCTGGGCCAGCTCCTCGGCCAGGGCCAGCGCCCGGGTCTCCACCTCTTCGTCGGGAACCACCCGGTTGATCAGGCCCCAGTCGAGCGCCTGGGGGGCGGGCAGCTTCTCGCCGAGCAGCATCAGCTCCATCGCCCGCACCCGGCCGACCGCGCGGGTCAGCAGGAAGGTCGCGCCGGCGTCGGGGATCAGGCCGATGCGGCGGAAGGCCAGCACGAAGCTGGCGCTGCTCCCCGCGATCACCATGTCGCCCGACAGGGCCAGCGAACAGCCTGCGCCCGCGGCCACGCCGCTGACCGCGGTGATGAACGGGATCGGCAGGTTGCGCAGCTTGCGCACCAGCGGGTGGTAGAACTGCTCCAGGGCCGCGCCGAGATCGTCGCTGCCGCTGCCGCCGGGACCCGCGCCGCTGAGGTTGGCGCCGGAGGAGAAGGCGCGCTCGTTGCCGATCATCAGCAGCGCCCGGGCCGAGCCGGAGGCCTGCTCCACCGCGTCGGCGAGTTCGACCAGCATGGCGCGCGACAAGGCGTTGAGGGTCTTCGGATCGTTCAGGCGGATCACCGCCACGTCCCCGCGCCGTTCGGTCAGAATGGTCTCGTAAGCCATGGCGTTTCCTCGTTTTGGCGGAGCTTAGCGCAGGTTGACGTATAGGTGCAAAGGTTGGCGTTGGGCGCCTGCATCCTTCTTTGTCCTGCGCGAGCTTGCTCATCGGCGGCGGCTCGGCGACCATCGGGGTCCGGGCGCATCGCCCGGCCAAGCAACGCGAGAGGGGCGAACCAGCGGCCCTCCACGAGGAACGCGCCCATCATGTCCATGCCTCCGCTGTTCGAAGGCCGCCTGTCGGCCCCGGTGATCGCTGCGCCGCTGTTCATCATCTCCCAGGTGGAACTGGTGCTCGCCCAGTGCCGGGCCGGGGTGGTGGGCTCGTTTCCGTCGCTGAACGCGCGGCCGTCGGGGGTGCTGGAGCAGTGGCTGATCCGGCTCAGGGACGAGCTAACCGAGCGGGATGCGCCCTTCGCCGTCAACCTGATCGTCCACCGGAGCAACGAGCGGCTGGAGGAGGACCTGGACCTGTGCGTGAAGTACCAGGTCCCCATCGTCATCACCTCGCTCGGCGCGCGCGTGGACGTGAACGAGAAGATCCACGGCTATGGCGGCATCGTCCTGCACGACATCATCGACGACGTCTTTGCGCACAAGGCGATCGACAAGGGGGCGGACGGGCTGATCGCGGTGGCGGCGGGGGCCGGCG
>JBARAK010000297.1:0-5318 GCA_049791955.1 Caulobacteraceae bacterium | reverse complement strand
ACCGTGGTCGGCGGCGTGTACGGCGGCGCCAGGTTGCAGCCCGCGAGCAGGCTGGTCGCCAGCAGCGGGGCCAGCAGCCCGGCGGCTTTACGAGCGCGCATCAGCCGCTCCGTGCGGGGAGGCCGCCTTCACCCGGTCGCCGTTGGCGATGGCGTCGGAGGGACTGTCGATCACCAGGTCGCTGGCGCTGAGCCCCGACCCGATAGCCAGTTCCGCGCCGTAGTCCTGGGCGATCTGCACCGGGCGGATCGTGACCTGCCCATTCGGGCCGACCACCGCAACCGCGGTGCCTTCCTTGCGGAACAGCAGGGCGCTGGCGGGGATGCGCACATTGGCGGTCTGGGTCGACGGGGGCGGCGTGACGTCCAGGGAGACCTGGGCGTAGGCGCCGGGCTTCAGCAGGCCGGCCTTGTTGTCGAACACCAGCTGGATCAGCATCGCGCCCGACTGGGTGTTCACCGCGCCGGCGGTGCGGACCAGCTGGGCGGTGAAGCTCTGGCTGGGATGGTCTGGCACGGTGAAGTGCGCGGTCAGGCCCGGCTTGATCACCGCCGCATAGTTCTGCGGCACGCTGACGTAGAGGCGCAGCTGGCTGTTGTCGGCCACCGAGAACAGTGGGGTGGCCCGGGCGTCGCCGGCCACGATCAGGGCGCCGATGTCGGTGGAGCGGCTGGTCACCACCCCGTCGAACGGCGCCACGATCGACTTGAAGTCGCTGAGCGTCTTGAGCCGGTTGACGTTGGCGCGGGCCTCGTTCTCCTCCGCCACGCGGGCGGCGAGGTCGCCGGCCCGCTGGTCGGCGTCCTGCTGCGAGACGGCGTGGACCTTCACCAGGCGCGCCCAGCGGTCGGAGGTGGTCTGGGCCAGCGCGCGGTTGGCGTCGGCGGTGGCCAGGGCGGCGATGGCCGCGGTCAGCTGCAGGTCGACGTCGGGGGTGTCGATCAGCGCCAGGGTCTGGCCGGTCTTGACGTGGTCGCCGATGTCGACGAACCAGCGCTTCAGATAGCCGTTGGTGCGGGCGTAGACCGGCGCGTCGGACCAGGCCTCAAGCCGTCCCGGCAAGACGATGGCGCTGGATGCCGAGCCGCCGGGCCGCACCACGCTGACCGTGGGTATCTCGGCCTCGGCGCTGACGGCGGCCCGCGCCGAGTGCGCGGCGAGCCGGGTGCTGACGCCCAGGACCAGGACCAGGGCGAGGGCCGATCCGGCGACCAGGCCGACCATGCCGAGCCGGCCGTTGCTGATCGGGGTGACCTTCACCTCCATCTCGGCCCCTTCGCCCGCGTGAGCGGTCTTGGGATCGGTGTGGGGGTCAGCGGCCTGGGGCGCGGCGGCCGGGCGGGTCTCAGTGACGGGCAAGGGCGCGTCAAGCATGTGCAAATCCTTGCGTTTGCAGCGCGCGGGCACGGGACCTGCGGCTGTGGACGACGGCGAAGACGGTGGGGACGAAGATCAGGGTGGCGAGGGTGGCGAAGGACAGGCCGCCGATGACGGCGCGCCCGAGCGGGGCGTTCTGCTCGCCACCGTCGCCAAGGCCCAGCGCCATGGGCGCCATGCCGATGATCATGGCGAGCGCGGTCATCAGCACCGGGCGGAAGCGGACCGTTCCGGCTTCCAGCGCCGCGCGCATGGGGTCGCCGGTGGCCTCCAGCCGTTCGCGGGCGAAGCTGATGACCAGGATCGAGTTGGCGGTGGCCACGCCCATGCACATGATCGCCCCGGTCAGGGCCGGCACCGAGAGGGGGGTGCCGGTGGCGAACAGCATCCAGGAGATCCCGGCCAGGGCGGCGGGCAGGGCCGAGATGATCACCAGCGGGTCGGTCCAGGACTGGAAGTTCACGACCACCAGCAGGTAGATCAGCACCACCGCGCCCAGCAGGCCGAAGCCCATGCCCGAGAAGGTGGTGTTCATGGTCTGGTACTGGCCGCGCAGGATCACCTTCACCTTGGCGGGGCGTTCCTTGTCGAGCTTGGCGAGCGCTTTCTTTATGTCGCCGGCCACCGCGCCGAGGTCGCGGCCCTGGGTCGCGGCATAGACGTCCACCAGCGACTGGATGTCGTACTGGGAAACCACCGCCTGGGCGTTATCGCGGGACAGCTTGCCCAGGGCGCCGAGCACCTGCGGGTCCTGGCCGGCGATACGGCTGGTGACGGGGAGGTTCTGAAGCTTCTGGAGGTCGTCCACCGAGTACTCGGGCGTCTGGGACACCAGGGGGTAGGACACGCCGTTCTTGGGGTTCAGCCAGAACAGCGGGTTGGTGGTTGCGGTGCCGCCGATGGAGGTGGCGACGCTGGAGGTGACGTCGTTCTCGGTCAGGCCGAGCTGGTTGATCCGGGTCCGGTCGACGTCGAACGTGAGCTCCGGATAGCTGACCGGCTGCTGGATACGGGCGTCGGCCAGCCCGTTGATCCCGCGGATCGCCCGCAGGATCTTGTGGGCGTAGGCCTGGTCGGCGTCCAGGTCATTGCTCACCACCTGGATGTCGATCGGCGCCGGCGAGCCGAAGTTCAGGATCTGGCTGGTGATGTCGGCCGGCAGGAACGAGAAGGTGGCGGTGGGGAACAGCCGCGGCAGCAGCTGGCGCATGTGCGCCACGTATCCGGCGGTGGGGTGGTGCTTCTCCTTCAGGCTGATCAGGATGTCGCCATCCTGCGGCCCGATGGTGCCCGAGGCGTTGTAGGTGGTGTTGATGGCGCTGGTCGGCAGGCCGATGTTGTCGACGACGGCTTCGAGTTCGTCGCCCGGGATTTCCTTGCGGAGCTCGTTCTCGATCCGGATGAACAGGGCCGAGGTCTCCTCGATGCGCATGCCGACCGGGGCGCGGACGTGCATGGCGATCGAGCCGCCGTCCACCGCGGGGAAGAAGTTGCGGCCCAGGAATGGGATCAGCACCAGGCTGCCCAGCACGAACGCCATGAAGCCGAGGATGAATACCCGCCGGGCGCCGAGCGCGCGGGTCAGCACGCCGGCGTAGGCCGAGCGCAGGGTCTCGAAGCGCCGCTCGAAGCCGTGCTGGAACTGCACGAACGGATTGCGCGACCGCTGGTGGGCCTGGCCCGGCCCGCTGTGCGGCGCGTGCGGCCTCAGCAGGTACTTGGCCATGGTCGGGACCAGGGTCCGCGACAGGATGAACGAGGCGACCATGGCGTAGATCACCGACAGCGCCATCGGCACGAACAGGAAGCCCGACACGCCCGGCAGGTAGAACATCGGCACGAACACGATGCAGATGCAGAGCAGGGACAGGAAGGCCGGCACCACGATCTGGTCGGCGCCGTCCAGGATGGCGGTGGTGACGTCCTTGCCCTGCTCCAGGTGCCAGTTGATGTTCTCGATGGTCACCGTGGCCTCGTCGACCAGGATGCCCACCGCCAGCGCCAGGCCGCCGAGCGTCATCACGTTCAGGGTCTGGCCGGTCGCCGACAGGGTCGCGATCGCCGCCAGCACCGACAAGGGGATCGAGGTCGCCACGATCAGGGTCGAGCGCCAGGAGCCCAGGAACAGCAGGATCATCAGGCTGGTCAGGGCCGCGGCGATCACGCCCTCGCGGATCACCCCCTGGACCGCCGCCTTCACGAAGATCGACTGGTCGTTGATCGGGGTGATGTTGAGCTGCGGCGGCAGGCTGGGCTTCAGCTCGGGCAACATCGCCTTGACGCCGCCGACGATGTCGATGGTCGAGGTCGCGCCCGACTTGAACGTCGTCATCAGCACCGAGCGCTGCCCGTCCACGTGCACCACGTTCTGCTGGGGCGCGGAACCGTCGCGCACATGGGCGACGTCGCTGACGCGGATCACCGCCCCGTTGATGGTCTTGACCGGCAGGCTGCCGAGCTGGGCGACGTCGCCGGGGGCGTTGTTGAGCTTCAGGTTGTACTGGAACTCGCCGATCTTCACGAAGCCGGCCGGGGTGATCTGGGTCTGGGTGGTGAGGGTATTGCCCACGTCCTGGGCCGACACGCCCTTGGACTGCATCAGCTTGGGGTCGAGGTCGACCTGGATCTGGCGCACCTTGCCGCCGTAGGGCAGCGGGATGGCCGCGCCCGGCACAGTCACCAGACGCGTGCGGATAAAGTTCAGGGCCTGGTCGTAGAGCTGCTGCTCGCTCAGGCCCTTGCCTGAGAGCGCGAGCTGCACGATCGGCACGGTGGAGGCGCTGTAGTTGATGATCAGCGGCGGGGTCGTGCCCTGGGGCAGCTGGCGCAGCAGGGTCTGGGAGATGGCGGTGATCTGGGCGTTGGCCAGGCGGATGTCCGCACCCGGCTGGAAGTACACCTTCACGATGCCCATCCCCTGCAGCGAGGTGGCCTCGATGTGCTGGATGTCGTTGACGGTGGTGGTGAGCGAACGCTCGTAGGGGGTGACGATCCGGCCGGCCATGTCGTCGGGCGACATGCCGGTGTACTGCCAGTTCACCGCCACCACCGGCACGCGGATGTCCGGGAAGATGTCGATCGGGGTGTGCAGAGCAGCCAGCACGCCCACGATCAGGATCAGCGCCGCCATCACGATGAACGTGTACGGCCGCGATAGCGCGATGCGGACGATGGCGGTCATGGGCAGGCTCGTTCCAATGCAACAGGCGGAAGCCGGGAGGCGAGCGCCTCCGGAATCCGACGCCGCTGCGTTTGGTACATCTCGCCGCGAATGTAAATATGTATCGGACCGCCAGGCGGGCTATCGGCCCACTCAGCGGTCAATCGTGCCGTAAAAACCGCTTTATGTCCCCGAGGCGCCCGTTTCGGCGGCGGAGCGCGCCCGTTTGATCAGACCGTCAGACCACCCCGAGGCTCGCCTCGATCGAGCTGACGCAGCGCAGCAGCGTGGCCCGCAGGGCCTCCCGCGCCCGTTCGAAGCGATGGGTGGGCGCCACGATCGACAGGGCGTAGCGGTCGGCGGTTCCGGTCCGGATGATCGCGCCCACGCCGCACACCCCCTCGGTGTGTTCCTCGATGGCCTCCGCCACGCCGGTCGCCCGGATGATCTCCACCTGGGCAAGCAGTTCCGCGATCGAGGCCGGGGTGCGGGGCGTTCGGGCCTCGAACGGATCGGTGAGGGTGCGGACGATCTCCTCGTCGCTGAGCTGCGACAGGATGGCCTTGCCGTGGGCGGTGCAGTAGAGCGGCAGCGCCGCGCCGACCCGGAACACCGCGCGCAGCGGCTGCTCGGACGCGCACTGCTCGACCAGGATGGCGTTCTGCGCCCGGGCCACCGACAGGTGGATGGTCTCGCGCGTGTGGCGGCCGGCGGCCTGGATGTGCGGACGCGCCAGGGTCAGGACGTCGGTGTGGGCGGAGGCGGCCAGGCGGGCCAGGGC
>JBARAK010000296.1:0-2092 GCA_049791955.1 Caulobacteraceae bacterium | reverse complement strand
GCGGCGGTGCGCGCGGTCGCCAAAGGCGAGACCGACCGGGCCTTCTGCGCCGTGCGTCCGCCCGGCCACCACGCCGAGGCGGCGACCGCCATGGGCTTCTGCCTGTTCTCCACCGTGGCCGTGGCCGCCCGCGTGGCCCAGGCCGAGGGCTTCCGCCGCGTGGCGGTGGTGGACTTCGACGTCCATCACGGCAACGGCACCCAGTCGGTGTTCGAGAGCGATCCCGAGCTGATGTTCGCCTCCATCCACCAGTCGCCGCTCTACCCCGGCACCGGCGACCCGTCCGAGACCGGGGTGGGCAACGTGGTCAACGCCACCACCCCGCCGGACGCCCCGCGCGAGCTGTGGCGCGCCCTGTTCGCCGAGCGGCTGATGCCGGCGGTGGACGCCTTCGCCCCGGACCTGATCCTGGTCTCGGCCGGCTTCGACGCCCACAGGCGGGACCCATTGGCGCAGCAGACCCTGGAAGCCGAGGATTTCGCCTGGGCGACGCGGGCGATCGTCGAGGTTGCGCGGGCGCGTTGCGGCGGACGGGTTGTGTCCTCGCTGGAGGGCGGTTACGACCTCGAAGCGCTGGGCCGTTCGGCCGCGGCGCATCTACGGGCCTTGGTGGAGGGGTAGGGTCTTGAACGCCTCGGCGCCGCGTGGCGCGACAGGGGCTGGACCTTTCACGAGATGACCAGCCCGACCGACCCTCCGACGCAGACCAGCGCCGCGTCCGGCCGACCGGGCGCGCCGGAAACGGTTCCCCCCCAATCGAAAAGGGCCGAATCAGCCGCCTCCGGAGTCGACGGCCGCGTGGGGGCCATCGTGCTCGCCCGCCACGGCGAGCCGGCCCTGTCCCGCCGCCTGAAGCTCGACGCGCGCGGCTACGACCGCTGGTGGGCGACCTACGAGGCCGGCGGCATCCTGGCCGGCCAGGTCCCGCCGGCCGAACTGATCGAGCAGGCCAGCCAGGCCGACCTGATCTTCGCCTCGATCCGCCCGCGCGCCATCGAGACCGCCCGCGCCGTGGTCGGCGACAAGCCGGTGCGCCAGGACGCCATGTTCATCGAGGCGCCCCTGCCGGCCCCCTGCACCCCGCGCTTCGTCAAGCTCAGCCCCAAGACCTGGGGCGTGGTGTCCCGCTTCCTGTGGTGGTTCGGCTATCACCGGGGCCAGGAGACCCGCCGCCAGGCCCAGACCCGCGCCCGCCAGGCCGCCGAGCGGCTGATCGGGGAGGCCGAGGGCGGCCGCAACGTGCTGGTGCTGGCCCACGGCTTCTTCAACGGCATGGTCGGGGTCGAGCTGAGCCGCCGGGGCTGGCGATGTGTGCAGGATCGAGGCTTCAAGTACTGGGCGACGCGCCGGTTCGAGCGCGAATGAGCTTCGCGGCCTTGACCGCAGCTTGAGCGCTTGGCGCGCCGCGTTACCGCCGCTAGGTTCGAATCATGAGTGAGACCGCCGAGGACATCGCCCAGCTTTCGTTCGAGCAGGCCCTTGAGCAGCTTGAGCGCATCGTCGCCGAGCTGGAGTCCGGCCAGGCTCCGCTGGAGCGGTCGATCGAGATCTACGAGCGGGGCGCGGCGCTGAAGGCGCACTGCGAGACGCGGCTGGCCAGCGCCCGGCTCAGGGTGGAGAAGATCGTGGTCGGTCCCCAGGGCGAAGCCGCCCGGGCCGAGCCGGCGGACTTCACCTGATTCGCATGGCGGGCGGGGCGCGATCCTCCTTGAACCCATGCCCGGCGCGACCGGGATCGACACTCGACACGCCGGTTATATCCATGCCGATGGAGGGGCGTCCGTGACCAAGCCCCTGGACCAGAGCCACACCACCATCCGCCAGCGCATGGCCGAGGCGGCCGACCTGGTCACCGTGGCGCTCGACGCCCTGCTGCCGCGCTCCGACGGCCCGGAGAGCCGGCTGGTGGAGGCGATGCGCTATGCGGTGCTGGGGCCGGGACGCCGGGTGCGGCCCTATTTCGCGCTGGAGACCGCGCGCCTGTTCGACGTGGGCGAACGCTCGGTGCTGCGCGCCGCCTGCGCGCTGGAGTGCGTCCACGCCTACAGCCTGATCCACGACGACCTGCCGGCGCTGGACGACGACGCCACCC
>JBARAK010000295.1:0-7947 GCA_049791955.1 Caulobacteraceae bacterium | reverse complement strand
GGCCCGCACCATCGTCCGCCTCGCCTCCGCCCTGCAGGAGAAGTCGCTGAACCCCACGGCCGCGGCCGAGATCAAGGCGACCCTGACCAGCCTGGGCCAGCGGCTGGCGGCGACCACGGCGGGCGATCCGGCCGACATCGCCCAGGCCCGCTACTACGCCGACCTGATCCTGAACCCGAGCCGCGATGGCCTGGCCGCCATCGCCGCGGCCGACACCCGCCACGCCATGGAGCCGCCTCCGGGCATGCCGATCGGCGGAGATGGGGACGACGGCGAAGAGTGCTGGTATTGCGAGACTGTTTCGTTCTCGAAATAGCCTCCAGAGTCGCATCATGAGCACCCGCCCGACGATCCTCGCCATGCAGCCGCTTCTAAAGCGCCTGGTCGGGGCTCTGGAGGCCGACTACCGGGTGCTCCGGTACTGGGACGCGCCCGCCCCGGCGGACCTGGCCGAAACCCGGGTGATGGTGGTGATCGGCGAGGCCCCCCTCGACAAGGCCCTGATCGAGCGCCTGCCGAACCTGGGCCTCGTCGCCAGCGTCAACGCCGGCTACGACGGACTGGACCTGCCCTGGCTCCGGGCCCGGGGCCTGGCGACCACCCACGCCTGGGACGTGAATCAGGAAGACGTCGCCGACCACACCATCGGGGCCATCGTCGCCATCGTCCGCCAGCTCATCGCCGGCGACCGGACGGTCCGGGAGGGACGCTGGTCGGCCCAGGGCAAGGTGTTCCCGCCTTCGCTGGCCGGCAAGCGGGTCGGGATCGTCGGCCTGGGCGGCATTGGCGTCGCCGTGGCGCGGCGCTGCGAGGTGATGCGGATGCCGGTCGCCTGGTGGGGCCCGCGCGAGAAGCCGGGCGCCGCATGGCCCCGCGCCGCCGACCTCGAAACCCTCGCGCGGGACAGCGACATCCTGGTGGTGGCCTGCCGCGCCGAGGAGAGCAACCGCGGCCTGATCTCGCGCCAGGTGGTCGAGGCGCTCGGCCCCGACGGTCTGCTGGTCAACGTCGCGCGCGGCCAGGTGGTGGACGAGGACGCCGTGATCGCGGCGCTGAAGGACGGCCGGCTCGGCGCCGCGGCGCTGGACGTGTTCGTCACCGAGCCAACGCCGCCGGAGCGCTGGGCGGACGTTCCCAACACCCTGCTGACGCCCCACACCGCCGGCGCCACCACCGCCGCGGCCGCGGCGATGATGGTCCAGCTGAAAGCCAACCTCGCCGCCTTCTTCGCCGGCGAACCGCTGAAGACCCCGATCAAGGAATAGCCTGCATGATCTCGCGTAACCGGCGTCAGGGCCTTCGTGCGGCCCTCGCCCTGGGCTCGGCGCTCGCCTCGCTCGCCCTCGCCTGCCCCGCCTCCGCCCAGACCGCCCCGACCGCGGCCTACAAGGCGGTGGACCCTTTCATCGGCACGGGACCTGACGGCCATACCTATCCGGGCGCGACCGTTCCCTTCGGCATGGTCCAGCTCAGCCCCGACACCTGGATCGGCGACTTCCACCATTCCTACGCCCACGCCGCCGGCTATCGTTACGACGACAAGACCATCCAGGGCTTCTCCCACACCCACTTCTCGGGCGCGGGCCACTCCGACCTCGGCGACATGCTGGTGATGCCGATCGTCGGCGACGTGAAGCTCGAACCCGGCGACGAGGCCCAGCCCGGCTCCGGCTACCGCTCGCGCTTCAGCCACGACACCGAGACGGCCGAGCCCGGCTACTACGCGGTGACCCTGGCCGACTACGGCGTGCGGGCCGAGCTGACCGCCACCCCGCGCGCGGGCCTGCATCGCTATAGCTTCCCGGCCGGCAAGCCGGCGCACCTGCTGCTCGACCTGCGCCAGAGCATCTACAACTATCCCGGCAAGACCCTGTGGTCGCGCATCCGCATCCGTTCGGACGGGACCGTCACGGGCTTGCGCGAGACCCGCGGCTGGGCCCCGGGGCGGCAGCTCTACTTCGCCATGCGCTTCTCCGCGCCGATGGCCGGGCATGAGCTGTACGATCGCGAAACCCCCATCGACTACAAGGGCTTCAAGACCCCGGGCGACAGCCCCGCCGACACCCAGGCGGTGGAGGGCCGCGGGCTGGTCGGGGTGTTCGACTTCGGCGCCCTGAACGCTCCGCTGGTGGTGAAGGTGGCGATCTCCTCGGTCAGCGAGGACGGCGCCATCGCCAACCTGGACGCCGAGGCCCCCGGCTTCGACTTCGACAAGGCCCGCGCCGACGCCCGCGCCGCCTGGGAAAAGGCGCTGTCGGCCATCGACATCCAGGCGCCGCCGGCGATGGAGAAGAACCTCTACACCTCGCTCTACCACGCCCTGATGGCGCCCAGCCTGTCGATGGACGTGGACGGCCGCTATCGCGGGCCGGACAACCAGGTGCACCAGGCCAAGGGCTTCGACTTCGTCTCCACCTTCTCGCTGTGGGACACCTACCGGGCCGAACAGCCGCTGATGACCCTGATCGAGCCGGAGCAGCGCACCGCCGACGTGGTCAATTCGCTGGTGGTCTCCCAGCAGGAGAGCCCCTTCGGCATGCTGCCGATCTGGCAGTTCCAGGGCATCGAGGGCTGGTGCATGATCGGCTACCACGCCGTGCCCGAGATCGCCGACGCCTACGTCAAGGGCATCAAGGGCTTCGACGCCGACAAGGCGCTTGAGGCCATGGTCGCCACCGCCACCTACGCCCCTTATGGCAACCTCGGCCAGTACATGAAGCTTGGCTACGTGCCGGTGGACCATGACGGCGAGGCCGTGTCGAAGACGGTGGAATACGCCTTCGACGACTGGACCATCGCACGCATGGCCAAGGCCATGGGCAAGGACGACATCGCCAGGACCTTCTCCGCCCGGGCGCAGAACTGGCGCAAGGTGTTCGACCCCAGGATCGGCTTCGTGCGCCCCCGCCTGGCCGACGGTAGCTTCCGCGAACCGTTCGATCCCACCCGCGCCGAAGGCGACAGCGGCTTCACCGAAGGCAACGCCTGGCAGTACTCCTGGTACGAGCCCCAGGACATCGGCGGCCTGATCCATGAGCTGGGTGGCGACGCCAGGCTGGTCGGCAAGCTCGACGCCATGTTCAACGCCAAGGTCGACCCCAAGCAATACGCCAACGTCGAGGACATGGCGGGCCTGATCGGCCAGTACGTCCACGGCAACGAGCCCAGCCACCACCTAGCCTACCTCTACGCCTACGCCGGCCAGCCCTGGCGCACCCAGGAGCGGCTGAAGCAGATCGTCGACAGCCAGTACCGCCCCACCCCCGACGGCCTGGTCGGCAACGACGACCTCGGCCAGATGTCGGCCTGGATGATCTTCACCGGCCTGGGCTTCTATCCGGTCGCGCCCGCGTCGAACGAGTATGTGATCGGCCGTCCGTTCGTGGAGCGCGCCTCGCTCGCCCTGCCGAACGGCAAGCGCTTCACCGTGGTGGCCGAGGGCCTGTCCGACGCGCATCCCTACGTCGGGCGCGTGACCCTGAACGGCAAGCCGCTGACCCGCGGCTACCTGCGCCACGAGGAGATCATGTCCGGCGGCGAGTTGCGCTTCACCATGCAGGCGACGCCGAACAAGACCTGGGCCACGCGTCCCCAGGACCGGCCGTTCTCGATGACGCCGTACTAACGTGGCGCTCAGCGTGGCCGTCATCGGCGGCGGTCCCGCGGGCCTGATCGCCGCCGAGACGCTCAGCGCACGGGGCTGCCGCGTCACCGTCTATGAGCGGATGCCGACCTTCGGGCGCAAGCTGCTGATGGCTGGGCGCGGCGGCCTCAACCTTACCCACTCCGAGCCCTTCGCCCGGTTCCAGACCCGCTATGGCGAGGCGGCCGAACGCCTGCGCCCCAGCCTCGACGCCTTTCCACCCGCGGCCTTGATCGCCTGGGCGGAGGGATTGGGACAGGAGACCTTCGTCGGTTCCAGCGGCCGGGTGTTCCCCAAGGCGCTGAAGGCCTCGCCCCTGCTGCGCGCCTGGCTAAAACGCCTGGCCGACCAGGGCGTCGACCTGCAAACGCGCGCGGAGTGGCTAGGCTGGGACGAGACCGGAGCGCTTATCTTCCACGACCTGCCGCCCCAACGGCCCGACGCCGTGATCCTGGCGCTCGGCGGCGCCAGCTGGCCCAGACTCGGCTCGACCGGCGGCTGGGCTGAACTGCTGCAGGCGAAGGGCGTCGAGGTCACGCCGTTCCGCCCCGCCAACTGCGGCTTCACCGTCGCCTGGAGCGAACCCTTCCGGACACGCTTCGCCGGCGCGCCGCTCAAGACCCTGGCGCTGAGCTTCCAAGGCCAGACCCTCCGCGGCGAGGCGGTGATCACCGCCTACGGCCTGGAAGGCGGTGGCGTCTACGCGCTCTCGGCCCGCCTGCGCGACGCCATCGCGCGCGACGGCCGCGCGGTGTTGGAACTCGACCTGCGGCCCGACACCCCCGAGGACCAGCTCGCCACGAAACTCGCCCGCCCGCGCGGCGCCCAGTCGCTGTCGAACTTCCTGCGCAAGACCGCGGGACTTCCCCCCGTGGCCCTGAACCTGATCCGCGAAGCCAACGCCGGCGCCCTGTCCGACAACCTGGCCCACGCGATCAAGCACGTCCCCATTGTCCTCACCGCAACCCGCGGCCTGGACCGCGCCATCTCCTCGGCCGGCGGGATCGCTTGGCCGGAGGTCGGCGAGCACCTGATGCTGAAGGCCCTGCCCGGCGTGTTCGCCGCCGGCGAGATGCTGGACTGGGAAGCGCCGACCGGCGGCTATCTGCTGCAGGCCTGCTTCGCCACGGGTGTGGCGGCGGCGCAGGGCGTGCTGGAGCGGCTTGCGGATCGCGCCTGATCCCACAAGCCGCCCAGTTCAATCGCTATTTGTAGGCGATCGCCGCGCTGCATGGTCCGAGCAGATGCAGGACTTCGCTGCGAGAGAAGCCCGCCTCAAGACACCAGTCATTGAAATCCGCCCCGGTGTAGTCAAAGGCGTCCCCATACTCGATCAGCATGTTGAGCGACATCATCAGGCCGAAAGCGTTTTCGCGCCGCGCATCGTCGATGAGGTGCTCGATCACGACGAACACGCCCCCCGCTGGAAGCGCCTCATAGGCCTTGGCGACGAGCATCTTCTTCGTCTCGAGATTCCAGTCGTGCAGGATCAGGCCCATGGTGATGACATCAGCCTGAGGCAGCGGACCGTTCAGGAAATCGATCACTTTGGTTGCGATCCGATCAGACAATCCCGCCGCGGCGATCTTCTTCTTCGCGATCGGCTCGACCACGGCCAGATCGGCGCTCGTGCAGTTCATGTGAGGGTGGGCGCGTGCAACCGCCATGGACAGGACGCCTGAAGCGCCGCCGACGTCGCAAAGCGTCGAATAGGGCGCGAAATCAAACTTGGCCGCGAACGCCAGGGCATTGCCGCCCGTCACGCTGCTCATCGCAGACATGAACTGCTCCAGCCGATCCGGATCGGCGTAGACTTGGTCGAACATCGGCGCGCCGCCATGCTTGGTCTCGTTCTGGGCCTTGCCGGTCTTGAGCGCGACGCCAAGGTCGGTCCAGAAAGGATAGAGCCGGTCGTGGCTCATCTCCATAAAGCCACCAACATAGGTTGGGCTGGCCTTGTCGAGAAAGGCGGCCGCCTCGCCGGAGTTGCTATAGACGGCCTCCGGACCGTCGCCCTTGCGATCCAGCAGACCCAGGGCGACCAGCGCGTCGAAGAAATCAGGATTGGCGCGCGGAGCCAGGTCGAGGGCGCCGCGAAGCTGCTCGCCGGTCATGCCCTTGCCGGCCAGAACCGTGAACAGATCGAACTTGACAGCCGCCTGCAACGTCCGCGCAGGCCAAAAGCCCATGCCCATCTGAATAATACGTTCCGGCGTATGCATGGCCACAGCTCCAAATGTTCATAATATTCATAGAACGCAGAACATGTGGCACACGGTTATTTCATAGCCAAATACATATAGATTTCGGCGCTCAACTCGATAGCTACAGGTGTAACGCCTTGGCTGCAGCTTATCGCGTAATGCCCTTTGGTCGCTGGAGAGCTGGCGTCAGATCATCGCTATCTCAGGCCCGATCATCGCTGCCAGACCTGAGCTAAAGGCGCGGCTCGCTGGCAAGATGCTGAGCGACCACACGGGGCGCGATGCGAGTTGCAGCTGATTTTGGAAAGCGCCCGAGCTCCTGCATATGCGATATGGAATGCCTGCGGCAGGTGGACAGCAGCACCCGGCTCGCCGAGGTTAGAGCGTCCAATCATGGGCTGTGGATGGATTTGAAGTTGAGACGCGAGGGCGGTTGGCTTGTGGTCAATGGGCTCGTCGCTAGTGCTTTCCTTTGGCTGTCGTCCAAGGAATGGCTGGAGCCCGAGCTGAAGAATGCACCAGGCGCACCCGGTGGTGGCCCGACTGTATTTGCCTTCCTAGCTTTTTGGCTCTTGGCTCCGCTGCTAATCGCCAATCTGATCTGGACGGCATTTGCCATCCGACGGGGCGTCCGCTCTAGCGATTGGCGCCCGCTCCTGACCATCGGCGTCACAGGAGCGGCCTGGATTTGCTTGGTTGCGTTCAGCGCATCCAAGCTCCGAAGCTCAGGCGCACCCGCAACGGACGGCCTACGCCTTCTTGAACCCCAACAGGACATTCCCCTCAGTCGAGAGATAGTTCTTCTTGTAATCAAACCGCGATGTATCGGAGAACAGCAGGTAGTAGTACTTCATCTGCTCGGACCACCAGTAACCCGGGCAGGAATCGTCCAGCACCATCGGCCGGGGCAACAGGTTCTTCACCCCCGAATAGCCGTAGCGGGCGCGGTTGTGAGTCTTCATGTTGAGGAAGTGGGTGCGCCCGATCCGCCGCCACAGCGGGTCGCCGTCCAGGAGCCACAGGTTGAACGCTGCGTCCGCCAGTTCGGGACGCAGCGCGTTGCTGGGCGCGGTCGGCTTGAAGGTCGAATAGTCGAAGCCTTCCGGGACGATGGCGAAACGGTCCTGCACCGCAGACCAAGAAAGGGTGTAGGCGCGGCCCTCGCGCATCGCCCCGCCCTGCCCCAGCAGCCCGCCGTAGAAGGCGTCCAGCTCGGTCTGCAGGGTGTCCATCTTCTTGCCGGTCTCGAAGTCGACGTGGGCGAACCACAGCCGACCCTGGAACCAGTCCTGCTGATACTTGAGGATCGCCGCGGTGCAGACGTCGTACCAGCGCTTGGAGTCCGCATCCCCGAACAGTTGCCAGCCGTCCCACAGGTACTCGTAGTAGGAGTCCGCCAGCGGGCCGATGGTGGAACGGCGATTCAGCCACTTGCCGGTCTCGACATTGATGGTGTCGGCCAGCAGGTCGATGGACGAGCGGCGGTCGAACATCGCCTTGGTCGCCGCCTTCGGCAGGTCGTAGAACCGCTTGTCGCTGACCAGCCGGCTCAGGGTCCCCCACTCGGGCAGGTAGCTGCCGACCTCGGCCGGGTTGCTGACCGGGTCGCGCACCGCGCCGGTGCGCAGGTTGACGAAGCGGTACGGCATCCCCGTGGGCGACTTGGTGAAGGCCGGCGACAGCCGCTCGGCCAGGTCGTGGGCGAGGTCGAGCAGCCGCTTGTCCCCGCTGGCGTGATGGGCCGACAGCAGGCCGCCGAGCAGCCGGATCGAGGTCTCGAACAGCTGGATCTCGCCGTCGATATCGAAGCGCAGGTTCTCGACAGTCCACTTCACGCCCTGCTCGAACTGGGCGTCCAGGCCCATGACCCACAGGGTGTCCAGCGCCTCCACGATCGACAGGCCCATGTCGCGGTCGTGGAAGAAGAACGATTCCGCGCCGCCACTGACCGGCTTGATCTGGTCGCGGCCGAAGGCGTGCTCGGCGTACTGGGCCCAGGACCAGGCCATCTGGGCCTTCACGTCCTCGGCCAGGGCCTTCCAGTCGGTCGCATCCGCGGCGTGCGCCAGAACCGGCGCGGCGAGCAGGCCGGCGCCGGCC
>JBARAK010000294.1:0-5345 GCA_049791955.1 Caulobacteraceae bacterium | reverse complement strand
CTTCACTGTCGGCGCCCACTTCCGGATGTAAGTCCCCTGAGGCCTCGGGAGCCGCCAAGTCTATCTGGCGGCTCCCACCCTTTGCCTCGTCGGGTTTCGATATCCAGCTCAATCGGTCTTTCGCCTGATGCGGCCGCGCCCTCGGCTTGCGGTCGCGCGGGTCCGGTCGTCACGGGTTTGTACAGAATCAGGCGTGGGAGCTCCCAGTTGTCGACGCCCTTGCGGGGACGGGACTATAGGGAAAAAGCCATCACCATGAGTGATGTGGCCAGCGTGGCTGGCGTTTCACTGATGACCGTGTCGCGGGTTATTTCCGATCACCCGCGTGTATTGCCGCAAACCCGCGAAAAGGTGCTTTCGGCGATCGAGGCGCTGCAGTTCAAGCCGAACCGGGCCGCCCGGGCGCTGGCCACCAAGAAGGGCATGACGTTCGCGCTGCTGGTGGACACCCGCTCGCGCGCCGCTTGTGGCGAGCTGCTCGCGGGGGCCCAGGACGAATGCGACCGCCACCATGCCGAACTGCTGACGATCTGGACGGCGGACCCGGCGTCGGATGTGGCGTCGCTGGCCCATTCCGCCCCGGACGGCGTGATCCTGCATTATCCCCGCGAGCCCGACCCGGCGGCCTATGCCCCGCTTCACGAGGCCCGCATTCCCGCCGTCGCCGTCGGCGCGCGGATGCAGGGCGGCTGGATAACCTCCATCCCGGCGGAAGAGGCGCAGGCCGGCCAGGCCCTGGCCGCCCACCTGCTGGCCCAGGGGCACAGGCGTTTCCTGTTCATCCGCAGCGCCGGCCAGCCCTGGGAGAGCGACGAGCGGGAGCGGGGTTTCCTGGCGGCCGTGGCGGCCTGGGCTGAGCCTTGCCGGACGACGGGCACGGAACGCCTGGGCTTCCTGACCGCGCTCGATCCGGTCGCGCGGATCCTGGACGGGGCGGAGCGGCCAAGCGCTGTGGTCGGGGCGACGGATTTCCTGGCGGCCGCGGCCTCGGTCGCCGCCGTCAAGCTCGGCCTGCGTATCCCCGACGATGTTTCGATCTGCGGCTTCGGCGACGACTTCGCCGGCATGGACTTCTGGCCCGAGCTGACCACGACCCAGCCGCCGGCCCGGCAATTCGGCCAGGCCGCGATCCTGCGCCTGCTGGCCCTGGTCCAGCCGGGCGGGGAGGGGCCGGTCGATCGGACGCCGCCGCCCAGCCTCGCCCACAGGCTGATGATCCGCCGCTCGACCGGTGCTTCCGGCGGCGTCTAGTGGGTCTCCGCCGCGCGTGCTACCGGACCCGAGGGGCATGCGGAGTGGGGAAAGATGTCGAACGCCACGCCGTCGCCCGGAGAACTTATCCAGGGTCGCGTGATCTCGGACGTCGACTGGGCGAACGCCGACCTGAGCGAAGCGGTGTTCGAGGATTGCACGCTGCGCGGGGCCCATCTCAGCGGCGTGGTGCTGGAGGGCGCCCGCTTCATCCGGTGCCAGCTGGTGGACTGCCGGTTCTCCCATGTCGAGGCCGTGGGCGCGGTGTTCGAGACCTGCGTCCTGACCAATAGCGAGGCCCACAAGGGACTTGGTGTCATCTTCAGCCGCTTCGAGCAGGCGCGTTTCCTGCAATGTGACCTCAGCTTCTCCACCTGGGAGCGTTCCGATCTGCATGGCCTGGAGATGCAGGACTGCAACCTCCGCGGCGCCCAGTTCGAGCGGACCGACTTCTCCAAGCGGTTCGGACGAAAGCTGGTTCGCACCTCGGCCGCCTTCCGCCGGTGCAACTTCCACCTCGCCCGCATTTCCGGGCTCGATCTGAAGGGATGCGACTTCGAGGGCTCGCTGTTCCGGGAGGCCGACCTGTCCGGGACCGACCTGGAAGCGGCGATCCTGACCGACTGCGATTTCTTCGGCGCCGCCCTTACAGGCGCCAGGCTCGCCCACGCCGACCTGCGCCGCTCCGAGATCAGCGGCCTGGACCTGGAGGCCCTGGCCAGCCGCGTGGGCATGAAGATCACCATCGACCAGCAGCAGATGCTGCTCGCGGCGCTGGGGGTGGAGGTGTCCACCATCTGATCCGTCTTTTGCTTGCGGAAGAAGGTGGCGCGACCTCAGCAGATGCACAGCCCACTCGGCATAGGCATGCGATCAGCCCGGAACGCCCAAGTCTCCCCATCGTCCCGCGACAGGTAAATCCGCCCCGACATATCGATCATCGCCACCACAGACCCCCGGCTGGCGATGCAGTCGGTGTCGACCTTGCCATCGGTCCACTCCGGCATGCCGCCGCCCAGTGGCTGCAGCGGACCGTCGCTTTCGATCCGGCGGCGATAGACTGCGCCCTGCGCCGAAAACGGATCGACGGACGCCGAGACGAAGACGTGCTCGCGCCCGAAGGCGACGGCGGAGCAGTGGGGGGCGTGCAGTCCGCGCTGTTCGAGGGCCCAGCTCGCCCCGCCGTCGCGGCTGGTGCAGAGCCCCACCGCCGCCGCCGCGATCGCAAGTTCGGGCCGGATGGGGTGGGCGCGGACCTGATGCACATCGCTCTCGATATCCAGGGTGGGCCGCCAGCTCGCCCCGCCGTCGGTCGAGCGCGGAACGCCGCCGACGTGGACATTGGCCAGCAGCGCGCCGCCATCGCAGGTGGCCGTCATCGAGCGGACGCCAAGCGGCGGCCCCATCAGCACGCCGTCGACCATCGCCGCCCCGGCGTACCAGCTCTCGCGGCCCTCCACGGTGTCGAAACCGGTCAGCCATCGCTGCGCGCCGTTCGGATCGAGACGCAGGATGCGCGCGTCGTCGGTCCCGGCGAAGACGACGTCGCCGACAGGAACGCAGCATGAAAGCGCGGTTTTGCTTTCGGCGAGCCCGGTCCATTCGCCATCGGGCGAGCGGCGATAGAGCGAACGCCCGCCAACGATCGCGAGCACGCCGCCACGTCCGTCAGGCGCCAGGCTGCGAACCGACTGGCCGGCGAGGTCCTGCCGGACTGTTTCGCCCGTGATGCTGAAGACGCCGTCTTCCCAGGTCGATACCAGAATGGGGGGCGTTTCCATCGAACAGATCCTGTCGCCGCGAAGATCTTTGACTGGGGCGGCGTCAGTGTGCGGCGTTCGATCCGCCGGTTCAATCGCGGTCGTGGCGCGGAATTCAGGAGGTCCGCGGGGGGCTCTGCCGCTTTGCGACCACCAGAAGCGCGATGGCCGACAGCGGGCAGATGATGTCGGTGTAGAACGGCGTGCCCGCGTTGCCCGGCGCGAAGTTACCTGCCAGCAGCATCTGCCGGACGTGTCCGACCGCGTCGCCGAGCAGGAAGATGGCGGCGGCGGCGACGGCCGCGGCCTTGAACTCCAGCCCGCGCCAGAAGGCGACGCAGGCGGTCGCGCCTATGGCCAGATCGGCCATGCCGACCTCGAACTGGAACGGGCTCGTCTCCCATCCGATCAGCCTTGCGGCCATGGCGGGAAAGGCGACGTGGAAGCACCCGGCCCACAACCCCGTGACGCCGATCGGGAGCAGCAGGATCCAGGACAGGAACCGCTCGGCGGCAGGCCCATGGCGATGCCGGGCGGCCGCGATCGCAAGCGCGAGCACAAATAATAGGGCGGGGAGATTCTGCAGCACAAAGCGGACGATGTGAGCAATCATGCGGGATAGTCTAGCATGAGCTTCCACCTGGACTTGCATGCAAAGATGAAAAGCTCGCGCGTGCGCCGAGTCCATTCCAATCAACAGCTTACATCGTCCGCCGAGCGCATGCGGATGTTGGGTGGAGGGCAAGATGTCTCAGGCCGCCCTGGTTCTCGCCCGCACCTGTTCGGCGGCGTGGAAGGGCTCTACAACGGCGCCCGCCCGCACGCGGCCTGTGCTTTTCGGGGATGATTCCGGTTGATGACAACGGCGCAGGTCGGTCGAGACGAGTCGGCCTACGATCAACAACTGGCCTCCGTCCTGGAGCAGCACCGTGGCGGGCGGATCGAGCAGGCCAAGCGCGCCTGCCACGAGGTGCTTGCGGCGTGCGCCGACCACCCGACCGCCCTGTATCTGGCCGCCCTGCTCGATGTCGAACTTGGCGAACTGGCCACCGCCGAGGGCTTTTGCCGCAAACTGGTTTCGCAACGCCCGGACCATGCCGAGAGCCATGTCCTCCTGGGCAGGGTGCTGCAGCTTCAGGGAGACGCGGTTTCCGCCGTGGCGAGCCTTGATCGGGCTCTCGCGATCGAGCCGGGCCACGAGGCGGCGCACATCGAACGGCTGTCCGCGCTTCGCGACGCCGGACGGATGGAGGCGGCGATCCAGGGGGGATATTCGGCCGCCGGGCGCCTTCCGGGGTCGGCTGCGGTTCGCATGGCGCTCGGCTCCGTGCTGGCGTCGGCCGGCCGGTATGGCGAGGCTGAAAGCGCCTATGCCGGCGCCGCGGCGCTCGATCCCGGTTCGGCCGCCGCCCAGCTTGGCCGGGCGCTCGCCCTGATCGGCCTGGGCCGGCATCCGGACGCCCTCGTGGCGGCGGACCTTTCCCTCGCCCTGGATCCCGGGTCCGCGGATGGATGGTATCTGCGGGGAACCGCGCTGAAGGGCGAGGGGGCCGACGCCCTGGCGGCGGATGCGCTGCGGACCGCCGTCCAGCTCGCGCCGCTGCACGCGTCCGCTCACCTCAACCTCGGAAACCTGTTGATCGCCGACGGGGATTGGGCGGCGGGCGAACGGCATCTTCGCCAGGCGGTGCAGCTTAATCCCGATCTGCACGAGGCCTGGACCAGCCTGGCCTTCCTGCTCGCGGGGCGGGACCAGGTCGAAGAGGCGACCCTGGCGGCGCGGGAGGCGAGGGCGCTCGCCCCGGCGTCGGTCCCGGCGCGCGCGACCCTCAGCCTGGCATTGCTGCGCAGTGGTGATTTCCCCAATGGGCTGGCCGAGCACGACGCCTACCGGTGGGATGAAGAAGAGATCCGGCGCTATGATCAGGCCCTGGGCGCCAGGCGTTGGCGTGGCGAGCCCATCGCGGACAAGGACCTGCTCGTCTACGCGGCGGAGGGATTGGGCGATACGATCCAGTTCAGCCGCTACCTCAAGCTGCTGGCCGCCGCCGGCGCGCGCGTGCGGCTGATGTGCGATCGGCCCCTGATCCCCCTGCTGGCGAGACTGCCCGGCCTGGGCGGCATCCACGACAAGGCGGGGCCGCCGCCGCCGTGCGACTTCTGGATCGAGCAGATGAGCCTGCCATGGCGGCTGGGGTCGACGCTCGGGACGCTGCCCGGATGTGATGGCGACCTGCAGGTGGACCCGGACAAGGCCGCGGCCTGGAACGCCCGGCTTCCGGCCGGCCGCAGGCTGGGCGTGGTCTGGGCCGGCAATCCCGCGCACCACAACGA
>JBARAK010000293.1:0-4233 GCA_049791955.1 Caulobacteraceae bacterium | reverse complement strand
GGCCCGCACCCACCGCCCCTGGCCCCCGCTGGTGGAGGCCTGCGGCTGGCTGGCGCGCCTCGCCCGGCGAAGAACCGCCGAGACCCGCTCGGCCGCCCAGGCGGCGAGACTGTCGCGGACGCCGTATTTCATCCTGCCGCTGCAACTGGATTCCGACTATCAGCTGCGCGCCCATTCCGACTTCGACGGCATGCAGCCCGCCCTGGCCCAGGCGCTCGCCTCCTTCGCGCGCCATGCGCCGCCGGGGATGCACCTGGTGGTCAAGGAGCACCCGCTCGACAACGGCCTCGGCAACTGGCGCAGGCGCACCCTGGACTACGCCCGGGCGCTGGGCGTCCAGGACCGGGTGAGCTTCCTGGAGGTCGGGGACATCGGGCTGCTGGTGCGCGCGGCGCGCGGCGTCGTCACCGTGAACAGCACCACCGGCACCCTCGCCCTGGCCGCCGGCGTCCCGGTCTTCACCCTGGGCCGCGCCGTCTACGACATGGCGGGCCTCACCCACCGGGGTTCGCTCGACAGCTTCTGGTCGCACCCCCAGCCTCCGGACCTCGGCCTGTATGAGGCGTTCCGCAAGGTGCTTGCACACAGGTGCCTCCTGCACGGGGGCTTCTACGACACCGCAAGCCGGCCGGCCCTGATCTCGGCCGCCGTCGAACGCATCCTGTCCGATCCGGTCAGCCCGGGCGCCGAACGCCTCACCGCGATCGTGATCCCGATCGCCAGGCCGCTCCGCGCAGCCGCCCAGCTGACGCCCTCCGCCACCACCACGCCGCTCGAGGAAGCCTCGTCGGCGTCCTTCAACACACTCGCAGTAGGAGAACGACCATGATCATCACCGCATTGACCGGGGCCGGCGCCGCCCTGGCCCTTCTGAGCGGAGCGGCCGCCGCTCCCCAGGCCCCTTCCACCGCCGGATCGTCGACCCAGGCCATCGTGGATGGCCCGGTGATCTCGGGCGTCTGCGTCCTGAGCCCTGACGCGGTGCTGACCGCCTCCAAGGTCGGCCAGGCCGCCAACCTCCGCCTGCAGCAGCTGACCAAGGACGCCCAGGACGAAATGGCGGGCGACCGCACGCCGCTCGAAACCGAAGCCAGGACGATCGAGAGCGAAGGCAAGAGCCTGTCCGCCACCCAGCTCCAGAAGCGTCGCGAAGCCCTGGCTATCCGGGTCAAGGCGCTTCAGGACAAGGCGGCGCTGCGCAGCCGTGAACTCGAATACACCCGGGTGAAGGTCGTCCAGCAGATTTCCCAGCAAGCCCAGCCGGTGATCTCCTCCGTCTACAAGACCCACAGCTGCGGCCTCCTCTTCCGCCGCGACGGCATCCTGGGCGGCAACCCGACCAACGACCTGACCGCCGAGGTCGTGCGCGGGCTGGACGCCAAGATGTCCACCATCACCTTCCAACGCGAAGCCCTGCCCGCCTCGGCCGCGCAATCCTCGCCGGCCGCATAGGGCCCGGATGCCCAGTCCCCGGCGACGCCACGGGCCGCCGGGGACGACCCTAAACGCCTCCACCGTCCCGTTCCCGCCTTCTGCGCGCCGACGCAAGAACGGCTCCAGATGGAACGCGAACCGCAGTTTGTAACTTCACTGTGAAGACGGACGGCGCGCGGCGGGCGCGCGCTGAATAAGGAGACCGGGCATGGCCATGGATCGGCGCCATCTCATTACCACCGGGTTGGGTATAGCCGCGGGCGCGGCGTTGACGTCACGCGCAGCCTGGGCCCAGCAGCCGCCCATGCATTCGATCAACCCCGGCGCCCACAACTACAGCCCCGGCCCCGACGCCGAACCCTATTCCCAGGACGAGATCGTCCGCAGCGCTTCGGGCTTCTTCGGCTCGACCTCCCAGGCCATCGCCGGCGTCATCGAACGCGCCTTCCGCGATAACGGCCGCCCGACCGGCTACATCGCCGGAACCGAGGTGTCGGGCGCGGTGGTGGTGGGTCTGCGCTACGGCAAGGGCCAGCTCTACATGAAGCACCACCGCCCCCGCGAAGTGTTCTGGCAAGGCCCCTCGGCCGGCTTCGACTTCGGCGGCAACGGCTCGCGGGTGTTCACCCTGTGCTACGGCCTGCAGCACGCCGACCAGATCTTCCAGCGCTTCCCCGGCGTGGACGGCTCGATCTACTTCATCGCCGGCTTCGGCGTGAACTACCAGCGCGCCGACGGCGTCACCCTGGCGCCGATCCGCACCGGCGTGGGCGCCCGCGCCGGCGCCAACGTTGGCTACCTGGCCTACAGCCGCAAGCGCCACATCAGCCCGTTCTAAGCTGCGCCAAAAGGCAGGGCGGCCGTCCCATCCCGGCGGCCGCCCGACGCCGATTTCCACCTATCGAAAACGCCACGGTTGGGCGTCATGCCCGGGGGTCAAGCGTTAATGGGGATGGGCATGACCGAAGATGCGGCCAAGGATGCGGCCAGAGATGCCAATGTGCGGACTGGCCAGTGCCACTGCGGCGCGGTTCGCTTCAAGGTCAAGCTGACCGACGGCTTCAACACGCGACGCCGCTGCACCTGCTCCTATTGCCGAATGAGAGGCGCGGTAGCGGTTTCAGCCGACCTCGGAGGAATCACCTTCCTCTCCGGAGAGGACAAACTTTCCAGCTACCGATTCAACACTGGCAGCGCTCAACACTTCTTTTGCTCTAAATGTGGAATATATACACACCATCAGCGCCGATCCAACCAGCAGCAATATGGAGTAAATGTTGCTTGCCTGGAAGGAATAAGCCCGTTCGACTTCGCAGAAGTTCCCGTATTGGATGGACTGAACCATCCCAATGACGTGGGCAGCCCCGCCGTGCAGGTTGGAACGCTGAAGTTCGAACCGATGGGTTAGGGCCGCAATCCGCTTCTATGGAATGAGCTGGGCGGGCCCTCCGTCGAGATTTGCGGCGAGCCTCGGTAGATCAAGCTTTCGCAGATAGGCCCGAGTAGGGCTTTTTAGCTGGAGGGGCGCGCCGCATATCCGGGTCGCGACCGAATGGTAAGCGCTGTCATTTAGTGTTGAACCGCTCGGGATTGCCCCTATCCTGAACCCCACAACAGGGGCCGGACCAACGGCCCTCAATCGAAGAGCCTGACCGTCACCGCCGCCGCAACCGGCGCCCACTCGCGGTTATCAGGCTCCAGGGGAAGGAATTCCATGCTGCTCTGCGTCCCCCATCGTCTGGCCCGCGGCGGGAAACACGCGCCCTGCCGTCGCCCCGGCGCCCCGCAGCCGCGGCAGGGAGACCCGAGACCGTGATCCCCTCCCCCACCACCGCCGCGACGGCCGCCGCCCAGGCCGGCCCGAACCGGAGCCGCCTGATCCCCCTGACGATGACGCTGTTCTTCGCCTTCGGCTTCTGCACGGTGCTGGTGGACACCCTGACGCCCAAGCTCAAGGGCATGTTCTCGCTGTCCTACACCGAGGTCATGCTGACTCCGTTCGCCTTCTTCGGCGCCTACGCCCTGGTCTCCATCCCCGCGTCCGGCCTGCTGCGGCGGATGGGCTACCTGGAGGCCTTGGCTGTGGGCCTGGCGATCACCGCGGTGGGCTGTCTGCTGTTCACCCCCGCCGCCATCGTCGGCGAGTATCCGCTGTTCCTGCTGGCGGTGTTCGTCATGGCCTCGGGCGTGACGGTGGTGCAGGTGGCGGCCAATCCGCTGACCACGGTGATCGGCGACCCGCGCTACAGTTCCAGCCGCCTGACCCTGGCCCAGGCCTTCAACTCGCTGGCCACCACGGTCGGTCCCATGGTCGGCTCGGCCCTGATCCTGGCCCACAGCCGCGCGTCGCCCGATCCGCACAAGGTGTCGGCCGCGGTGCTGTCCGCCTTCCGCCGCAGCGAGGCGCACACCGTGCAGGGGCCGTTCCTGGCCATCGCCGGCGCCCTCGCCCTGCTGGCGCTGGCCTGCATCGGCTTCCGCCGACAGGCCCCGCGTCCGGCGGTCCAGTCGGGCGGCGGCTCCTACGCCCGGGTGCTGCGCAACAAGCGTCTGGTGTTCGGGGCCCTGGCCATCTTCACCTACGTCGGGGCCGAGGTGACGCTCGGCAGCCTGATGACCAACTACCTGATGTCGCCCCGGGTGCTGGGGACCACGGCCGCCGTCGCCGGCTCGCTGGTCAGCGTCTACTGGGGCCTGGCCATGGTCGGCCGCTTCATCGGCGCGGGGGTGCTGGGCCGGCTGCGGCCCGGCTTCGTCCTGGCGGCCTGCGCCACCGGGGCCATCGCCCTGGTCGGCGTC
>JBARAK010000292.1:0-5495 GCA_049791955.1 Caulobacteraceae bacterium | reverse complement strand
GACCCAGCGCCTGCCGCGCGTGGTCGGGGCCGAGCGCGCGCTGGAGATGATCGTCTCCGGCGATCCGGTCGACGCTGGCGCCGCCCTGAAGATCGGGCTGGTGGAGGAGATCGTCGAGGGGGACCTGAGGGCGGGCGCGACAGCCTTCGCCCGGCAGGTGGTGGCCGAGGGCCGTCCCCTGGTGCGCACCCGCGACCGCGAGGACAGGATCGCCGAGGCTCGCGCCGACATCGGACTGTTCGACCGCTTCAAGGCCGCCAACGCCCGGCGGTTCCGGGGCTTCATCGCGCCGTCCAGATGCCTGCAAGCGGTGAAGGCGGCCGTCGAGCTGCCGTTCGACGAGGGCATCGCGCTGGAGCGCCGCCTGTTCGTGGAACTGCTGCAGGGCGAGCAGTCCGCCGCCCAGCGCTACGCCTTCTTCGCCGAACGCCAGGCCGCCAGGGTTGCCGACATTCCCGAGACCGTGCAGCCGCTGCCGATCCGCAAGGTGGGGGTGATCGGCGCCGGCACCATGGGCGGCGGCATCAGCATGAACTTCCTCAACGCCGGCATCCCCGTGGTGATGGTGGAGGCCAAGGCCGAGGCGCTGGAACGTGGCAAGGCGGTGATCCGGCGCAACTACGACAACACCGCGCGCAAGGGCCGCCTGACGCCCGAGGCGGTCGAGACCCGCATGGGCCTGCTCGACGCCACCCTGGAGTTCGACCGGCTGGCCGACTGCGATCTGGTGATCGAGGCGGTGTTCGAGCTGATGTCGGTGAAGAAGGAGGTGTTCGCCCGGCTCGACAAGGTCGCCAGGCCCGGCGCGATCCTGGCCAGCAACACCTCGTACCTGGACGTGAACGAGATCGCCTCGGTCACCTCGCGGCCCGGCTCGGTGATCGGCCTGCACTTCTTCTCGCCCGCCAACGTCATGCGGTTGCTGGAGGTGGTGCGGGGCAGCCGGACCGACCCGGCGGTGGTGGCCACGGCGATGTCGCTGGCCCGCACCATCGGCAAGGTCGCGGTGCTGGTGGGCGTGTGCCACGGCTTCGTCGGCAACCGGATGCTGGAGGCCCGCCAGCGCCAGGCCAACAAGCTGATCCTGGAAGGGGCCATGCCCTGGGACGTGGACCGGGTGCTGACCGACTTCGGCATGCCGATGGGCCCGTTCGCCATGGGCGACCTGGCGGGGCTGGACATTGGCTGGACCCGCGAGGGGTCGAGCAGCAGCAACGTGCGCGAGATCCTGTGCGAGATGGGCCGGTTCGGCCAGAAGTCCGGCGGGGGCTTCTACGACTACGACGCCGAGCGCAGGGCGACGCCCTCGCCGGTGGTCGAGAAGGCGATCCGCGACTTCGCCGCCCGCCAGGGCGTGCCCCAGCGCGATATCTCCGACCAGGAGATGCTGGAGCGCCTGACCTATCCGATGATCAACGAGGGCGCGAAGATCCTGCAGGAAGGCATCGCCCAGCGCGCCTCCGACATCGATGTGGTCTGGGTCAACGGCTACGGCTGGCCGGTCTATCGCGGCGGCCCGATGTTCTACGCCGACAGCCTGGGGGCCGGAACGGTGGTGGAGCGCATGGGCGTCTACGCGGCCCGCGGCGACGGCGAGGACTTCACGCCGGCGGCCTTGCTGGCGCGGCTGGCGTCGGAGGGCGGACGCTTCCAGGACCTTTAGCCCTGATTTCAGACGAGGCCGCGCCGATGCAGCGCGGCCCGCACCCGCGGTGGAAACGACCCATGACCCGATCGACCAAGATTGCCTTCCGTATTCCCTTCCCCCTGCGGGAGAGGATGGGGCCCATCGCTTGCGATGGGAAGGTGAGGGGGCGCGCCGCGGTCACGCTTTTCTTAGTTCCGCTTATCCCCGCCTTCGCGGGGAAGAGCGGGTTTTGAGAGTGGGCGAATGATCGCTCATCCGAAGAATCCCATCCCTGAACACCCCCGCTCCAGCCCCGGAGGAGCCTTCCGATGAACCTCGACTTTTCTCCTGAAGACGTCGCCTTCCGCGCCGAGGTGCGGCGCTTCATCGACGAGAACTACCCCGACGCCCTGCGAAAGAAGCAGGAGACGGGCGAGGAACTGGGGCGGGAGGACTTCCTGTCCTGGCACCGCATCCTGGGCGCGCGGGGCTGGTCGGCGCCGGCCTGGCCGAAGGAATACGGCGGGCCCGGCTGGAACTCGGTGCAGCGGTTCATCTTCGCCGAGGAGCTGGCCCGCGCCGGGACCGTGCCGATCCTGCCGTTCGGGATCAACATGGTCTCGCCGGTGATCCAGGCGTTCGGCACGCCCGAGCAGAAGCAGCGCTTCCTGCCGCCCACCCTGGCGGGCGAGATCTGGTGGTGCCAGGGCTATTCGGAGCCCGGCGCCGGATCGGACCTGGCCGGCCTGTCCACCCGCGCGGTGCGCGACGGCGACCACTATGTCGTCAACGGCCAGAAGACCTGGACCACGCTCGCCCAGTTCGCCGACTGGGGCTTCTTCCTGGTGCGCACCGACCCGGCCGCCAAGAAGCAGGAGGGGATCAGCTTTCTGCTGATCGACATGAAGACGCCTGGCGTGACGGTGCGCCCGATCATCACCCTGGACGGCGCCCACGAGGTCAACGAGGTCTGGCTGGAGGACGTGCGGGTCCCGGTGGAGAACCGGGTCTACGAGGAGAACAAGGGCTGGACCTGCGCCAAGTTCCTGCTCGCCCACGAGCGGACCGGCATCGCGGGCGTGGCCCGCTCCAAGCGCGCGCTGGAAAAGCTGCGCGCCGCGGCGGCGCAGGAGAACGATGACGGCCGTCCGATGGACCAGGACCCGTTCTTCCAGCGCAAGATGACCGAGCTGGAGATCGAGCTGATGGCGCTGGAGTACACCGAGCTGCGTACCCTGGCCCGCGAGTCCGAGGGCAAGGGGCCGGGCCCGGAATCCTCCCTGCTCAAGATCGAGGGCACGGTGATCCAGCAGCGCCTGGCCGAGCTGACGCTGGAGGTGGCCGGCCGCTACGGGGCGGCCCACCTGGCCGGCGAGCCGCCGGGCGAGAACGAACTGCCGGTGGGGCCGAAGTACACCCGCGGCGCGGCCGACACCTACTTCAACGTGCGCAAGACCTCGATCTACGGCGGCTCCAACGAGATCCAGCGCAACATCATCGCCAAGGCGGTGCTCGGCCTCTGAGGCCGGCGCGCCCGTTCAACCTTCCTGCCGGGGATTACGCCATGGACTTCAGCTTCAGCGAAGAGCAGCGCCTGCTCCGCGACTCCTTGTCGAGCTTCCTCGCCGACACCTACAGCTTCGAGGCCCGGCGCAAGGCCATAGCCACCGAGGCGGGCTGGCGGCCGGAAATCTGGCGCGCCCTGGCCCAGGACGTGGGCCTGCTGGGCGCGGCCCTGCCGGAAGAGCTGGGCGGCCTCGGCGGCGGGCCGGTGGACACCATGGTGGTGATGCAGGAACTCGGCAGGGCCCTGGTGGTCGAGCCCTTCCTGGAGACCGTGGTGATCGGTGCGGGGCTGCTCAAGCGCGTCGACAGCGACGTGGCGCGCGAGGCGGTGGGCCAGATCATCGCCGGAGACCTGATCACCACCCTGGCCTGGGGCGAGCCGACCAGCCGCTATGACGTGTCCAACGTCTCCACCACCGCCCGGCGCGACGGGGCGGGCTGGCGGCTGGACGGGCGCAAGGCGGTGGTCTCGGCCGCGCCGTCGGCGTCCAGGCTGCTGGTCACCGCCCGCACCTCCGGCGCCCAGCGCGACGGCGGGGGGATCTCGCTGTTCATGGTCGATCGTGACGCGCCGGGCGTGACCCTGCGCGACTATCCCACCGTCGACGGCCGCCGCGCCGCCGAGATCGCCTTCGACGGGGTCAAGCTCGGCCCCGAGGCCCTGATGGGCGAGGAGGGCCAGGCCCTGCCGGGGCTGGAGGCGACGCTGGACGAGGCGCGCGCGGCGCTCTGCGCGGAGGCGCTGGGCGTGATGAGCGAGCTGGTGCGCCAGACCATCGACTACGCCAAGCAGCGCCGCCAGTTCGGCCACCCGATCTCCGACTTCCAGGTGCTGCAGCACCGGATGGTGGACATGTTCATGCAGCAGGAACAGTCGGTCTCCATGACCTACATGGCCACGCTGAAGCTGGACCTGCCGCCGGTGGAGCGGGGCAGGGCGGTATCGGCGGCCAAGGTCCACGTCGGGCGCGCCTGCACCCTGGTCGGCCAGGGCGCGGTGCAGGTCCACGGCGGTATCGGCCTGACCGAGGAACTGGCGCTGAGCCACTACTTCAAGCGCGCCGCCATGATCGAGCAGGCCCTGGGGTCGGTGGACTACCACCTGGGCCGCTACGAGGCGCTGGGGCGGGCGGAGGCGTTCGAGGCGGTGGGGTGAGGCGCTAATCCGTCTCTCCTTGCGCGGGGCCTATCGCTTGCGCCGGCAAGCGCGCGCTGCGTTTCCCATAAATCCGCTCACCCCCGCGAAGGCGGGGGTCCAGATTCAGTCTCACACGCCGGCGGATTTGATCTGGATCCCCGCCTCCGCGGGGATGAGCGGATTTGTTTGGCGATTCCGTGTGGAATTATCGCGCTGTCGTTCCGAAGAATCCCGCGTCCCTCACGCCGCGTTGGCGCCCATCTCGAACGGCGTCTTCGAAAGACAGGTCGGCAGCAGGTCCCGGACCCGCCGCTGCAACACCTCGCCCGCTGTCGCATCGCCCGCGAGATGGGTCAGCAAGGCGCATTGGAACAGGCCGTCGAAAACGGCGTAGAGCGTGGGCGGTGAAAGCGTGATCCGGGCCCCGGCCAGTTCGGCCGCGCGCGAGACCACGCGCCAGATCATGGCCTCAAGGCTCCTGTCGATCTCCAGCACGTCGGCCCGGAAGGCGGGTTCGAACAACGCCTGGGCGCGCAGGTCGTACCAGAGGCGGTGCATCTTGGCGTCCTGGCCCAGCGTCGTGGCCAGGGCCAGCAGGAAGGTCTCCACCAGTTCAGGGTAAGTCGAGGCCTCGGCGGTGATCCGGTCGTAGCGTTGGACGCAACTGGTCTTGTAGTCGCGAACGCAGACGGTGATCAGTTCGACCTTGTCATTGAAATAGTAATGCAGGACGCCGTGGGAGAACTCGGAGTTCTGGGCGATCTCGCGCAGGCTGGTACGGGCGTAGCCGAGTTCGGCCAGGGTGTTCAGGGCCGCACGCGCCAGCTCCGAGCGGCGTCTGGCGAACTTGTCTGGTAGGCGCCGGGAAATGCCGCCCGGCGCGTCGCCGTCTGCCATTGATCAGCTCATGCGAGTCGATGACGTTGCGTATGACATAACGGTGGCGTTCCCTGGGATCAACCGACGGTAAGCCGTCGCGAATAATGGAAAACGATATCATTATTCCCGGTTGTCGCTTTCGCCCCATTTGAGTTCCAGATTCAAGTTTCGATCAGGTCTTCGCGCAGGTTCCGCGCCGCCAGGGCGTAGTGCAGGGCGGCCCAGGCGAAGATCGCGGTGCAGCTCACGATCGCCCACCGCACCCCGTAGGCCGAGGCGCTGAGG
>JBARAK010000291.1:0-2263 GCA_049791955.1 Caulobacteraceae bacterium | reverse complement strand
GCGTTGGGCTGGCCGCCGCCGTTCCAGAAGGTGAGGGTCGGGCCGCCGCTCACCACCAGGTTGACCTGGTTGGCGATGGAGGTCTGGACCGTCCCCGTCCCGAGCGGAAGCGAACCGATCGCCAGGGTGTTGTCGGTCAGCGTCCCCGAATAGTCGATCAGCCGGTAGACGCCGTCCCCGAACGTCCCGCCGGCGCTCTGGGTGACGTTCAGCGTGCCGCCCAGGGTCAGGTTCCCGTTGACCACGACCAGGCTGTTCAGCGCCCCGCCCGCGGCCCCGGCCTGGCCGAGCTGCATCTGCAGGTTGGCGGCCGAACCCAGCACGAGGTTCCCGTTGATGGTCAGGGTTCCGGGGAGGCTGTCGCCGGGCGCCAGGGCGCCGCCGTTGACGGTGACATTGCCGCCGATGGTCCCCACGCCGCCGAGCTGGCCGCCGTTGACCGCGACCGAGCTGGTCGCCGAGCCCAGGGTCCCGTCCACCAGCAGCGCGCCGCCCGAGACGGTCGCAACGCCGCCGAAGCCCGTACTGGCGCCCGTCAGATGGGTGACGCCCGCCACCTGGTTGATCTCAGCGGCGCCCTGGCTGCCGACCACCGTGGCGAAGACGTAGTCGGCGTCGGTGTGGTTGAAGTTGACCTGGCTTGCCGTGGCGCCGAGGGCGAGGGCTGTGACATTCAGCACGCCGGCTCCGGTCGCGGCTTGCCCGACCGCCCCACCGACGTTGATCACGAGCGAGCCGCTGCTCAGGGGGATGCTGGTGGCGCTGTGGAGCACGCCGCCGTCCGCGAGGGTCACGGTGTTGGTCGAGCCGGCGCCGAAGGTGACGCTGCTGGTGACGCTGGAGCCGGCCCCCGAGATCAGCAGGTTCGAGGTCTGATTGGCGCCGAAAGCCAGCGTGGGCGTGGTCACCTGGCCGCCGTCGAGCACGCTCAGGTTGCCGCCGAAGAACTGGATGCGGGTGACGGCGTTGAGGCTCGATCCGGCCCCGGTGACCACCACGGTCGGGGGGATCGCGTTGCGGGCGGCCAGAATCCCCGTCTGCAAGATCCCGATGGAGGCGGTCGCGCCGTCGGCGATGGTCAGCGAGCCGCCCGTGCTGGTGCTGACGCCGCCGACGGTCAGGAGGTCCTGCACCTGCAGATTCGAGCCGGCGCCGGTGACCACCAGGGCGCCCGTGCTCCCGACCGCGGCCCCGATGTTGCTGGTGGTCATGGGCGCCGTCACGTCGAGGTGGGCGCCGTCCTCGATGGTCAGGGTCGCCGGGCCGGCGCCGGCGGTTGCGCCGACCTGGATCGTACCGGCGCTCACCACGGCGGGGGCGCCGCTCAGCGTGAGCGCCGAAGTTCCCTGGAGCGTCAGGTTCCCGGTCAGGGGACTTGCCCCGCTGAGGGTCTCGGCGCCCGCCGTGACCATCAGGGCGCCGCCGCCCAGGATCGGCCCGGTGAAGGCGCCGCTGGCGTTGGTCAGGGCGAGGGTCTGGCTGGCCAGGTTGACGACCCCCTGGCCGGAGAGGGTGGTGATCGAGGCGCCGGCGGCGGAGATGTCGAAACGCCCGTTGTCGACCACGCCGCTCGAATCGGAGATGGAGCCGGCGCCGGACAGCCCCAGGGTGCCGGCCGAGATGGTGGTGAGGCCGGTGTAGGTGTTGACACCCTCCAGCGTCACCGCGCCTCCGCCGTCCTTGATCAGGGCGCCCGCGCCGGTGACGGTGTTGGTCAGGGTCAGGGTCGCGCCCGTGTCGGCGAAGAGGGTCCCCCCGCCGGCGGCCAGCGTGACCGCGCGGGCGCTGGTGATGTTGGCGCTGGCTTCCAGCGTTCCGCCGTTGAAGGTCAGCCCGCCCGAGGCGGCGCCCAGCTCGGCGTCGTTGTCGATGGTGAGGAAGCCCTGGGTCAGGGTCCAGGGGGTGACGGCGGTGGTGGTCCCGCTCAGGGTCCAGTCGCTGGTCCCGGTCTTCTCGTAGATCCCGAAGCCCTGGTACTGGGCCGTGGGACCGATCTGGGAGACGTTGAAGTTGCTGTCGGTCGAACCGCCGAGCTTCAGCGTGTCGGCGGCGCTGAACGCGACGACGTTGCCGGAGATGTTGGAGCCGGCCTGGATCTCCAGCGAGTTGACCCCGCCGGTGAACAGGATCGCGGCGGCCTGGGGAAGGACGCCGTTGGTGCTGGCGCCGCCGGTGATGGAGCCGGCGTTGACGATGGTGACGTTGGCGCCCTCGATCCCCGCGCCGCCCTGGCCGGGGAAAGCTGCAGCTCCGAGCTTTGTGC
>JBARAK010000290.1:0-18568 GCA_049791955.1 Caulobacteraceae bacterium | reverse complement strand
ACGCCTGCAGGTAGTCCAGGGCGTTCTTCAGCAGCCCGGAAATCCCGCCATGGTAGCCGGGCGTGGAGATGATCAGGCAGTCCGCGCGCCGCGCGGCGTGGATCAGATGTTCTGTGGTGGCGACGCCGTCGGCGGTCTCGGGATCATAGGCCGGGAAGTTCAGCGCCGAGGCGGTGATCATCTCGGTGACGGCGCCCTGATCGGCGGCGGCGCGCAGCGCCAGCCGCAGCGCCTGTTCGGATGAGGAGCCGGGGCGGAGCGTGCCGCCGATGCCCAGAATCACCGGCTTGCGGGAAAGTTCGCCGTCGACGGCGCTATGATCGATGGGAAGAGACTGGTTCATGCCCGCAGGCCTTCTCGCTTGAGAAATGTACAGACGGTGGGGCGGCGAGGCCGGCCGGAGCCGGTCCCGCCGCCAGCCGTATCAGGCCGCCTTGGCGACGGTGCGCGCGGAGACGCCGAGGCTGTCTTTCAGCATCTTGTGCTCGTAGTCCTGGTGGAACAGGCCGCGCTTCTGCAGCTCGGGCACCAGCATGTCGACGGCGTCGTTCAGGCCCGAGGGCAGCATGTCGACCATGAGGGTGAAGCCGTCGGCGGCGCCGGCCTGCATCCAGGTTCCCATCAGGTCGGCGACCTGCTCGGGGGTGCCGATCACTTCCTGGTGGCCGCCGCCGTAGCGCAGGCTGAGTTCGCGAACCGTCAGGTTCTCCCTGGCGGCCAGGTTCAGGATGCTGCGGCGGAAGCCGATCGAGCCCTTGAAGTCGGCTTCGGGAACCAACTGGTCGAGGGGCAGCGGCTTGTCCAGCTCCAGGGTTTCGGCCGGCAGGCCGAGGCGGCGCGCCAGCTTGGCCAGGTTCGGACCGAAGCCCAGCACCTCTTCGAGCTTCTTCTTGCGGCTCCAGGCTTCCTCCTCGGTGCCGCCGAGGATCAGCGACATGCCGGGCAGGATCTTGATGCTGTCCGCGTCACGGCCTTCGCTCTGGGCGCGACGGCGCATGTCATTGCGGAAGTCCACCGCGTCTTCCACGAGGTGCTGGGCGGTGAACACGCAATCGGCGTACTTGGCGGCCTGCTCGCGGCCGCGGGGTGAGGAGCCGGCCTGGAAGATCACCGGACGGCCCTGCGGGGTACGGGCGAAGGGCAGGGGGCCCTTGACCTTGAAGTACTTGCCCACGTGGTTGATGTCGTGGACCTTGGCCGGATCGCCGAAGATCGCGTTGGCCTTGTCGCCGACCAGCGAACCCTCTTCCCAGCTTTCCCAGAGGGCCTTGACCACGTCGATGAATTCGTCGGCGCGCTCATAGCGCGCGTCGTGGTCGGGGTGCTCGCCGCCGCCGAACTGATCCATGGTGTGGGGGTTCTGGGTGGCGATGGAATTCCAGCCCACGCGGCCTCCGCTGAGGTGGTCCAGGGTCGCGAAGCGGCGCGCCAGCTCGTAGGGCTCGTTGTAGGTGGTCGAGGCGGTGCCGATCAGGCCGATCCGCTTGGTGACCGCCGCCATGAAGGACAGCACCGTCACCGCATCCAGCGTGCCGCAGGGGCGGGCGACGCCGTTTTCCTGGTTGGTGATCTGCTCGGCGAGGAAGACCGCGTGCAGCTTGCCGGCCTCGGCCTTGCGGGCCAGCTCGGCGTACATCGCAGGCGAAACATAGTCCGACGCATCACCTTCGCGCGCCATCCAGGCGCCCAGGTGGATGCCAAGTCCGTGCATAAGAGCTGCTGTAAGGATCATAAACTCATCTCCCTGTAAGTAGCCCGAACTGGGCGATAGTTAGAGCATCTCAATCGTCATGTAACGTGCACGACGCTTTGACTGTATGTGTGTGATTTCTCGATCTCCCGCCACTTTATAACAAGCGGGAAATTCTTTTGCTTGGCATCAGCGTGCCTTATGCTCCGCCTTTACCCGCGCAAAAAGATCGCCACCGGAGATATCTCCGATTGCATTTCGCCCGTTCCGTCAAAAACGAGCCATCAGACGCGTGCGCATAGTCCGTTCGGAGATATGCACAAATCCTGCATATCTTGTCCATGCGGTTCGTCGATTTTTGTCGGACCAACCGACAATATGCCCGGCCAGTGGCGCAGGCGCCCGGCTCGAGCCGGCTTCAATCCTGGAAGATCAGCAGCAGGTAGGCTGCGAACAGCAACAGGTGGACGGCGCCCTGCAGGACGTTCGTCCGGCCGCTGGCGAACGTCACCACGCTCACCGCCAGGGTCAGCAGCAGCATCACGAAGTCGGTGTGCTGAAGGCCGAGGACGATGCTCCGGCCGCTCAATTCGCTGATCGCCAGCATGGCCGGTACGGTGAGCCCGATGGTCGAGAGCACTGAACCCAGGAAGATGTTGACGGCCCGCTGCAGGTGATTGGAGCCGGCCGCCCGCACCGCGCCAATCGCTTCGGGCGTGGCCACCAGCAGCGCCATGATCATCCCACCGAGGGGTGTGGGGGCGTGGAGGGTCTCGATCAGGTAGTCGACCGGATGCGCCAGCTGAACGGCCAGGAACACCACCGGCAGCATATAGGCGGCGAGCAGGATCGCATGGCGCATGGGCCATTCCGCCGTATGGCGCGCTTGGACGTGGTGTCCTGTCTTGTCCTCAGGTCCGAGGATGAAATAGCCACGATGACGCCCGGTCTGCATGACCAGGAAGGCGCCATACAGGCCGACCGACAGTACGGCCAGGAACATCTCCTGCGAGCGGGACAGGGTCGGCCCCACGGTGGTGAGGGTGAAGTTCGGCAGGATCAGGCTCAGCACCGCCAGGGGCAGGATCAGCCCGAGATAGGCGTTGGCGCCTTGGAAATTGTACTGCTGCTCGCGATGTCGCCAGCCGCCGATCAGCAGCGACAGGCCGACCATGCCATTGAGCACGATCATCACCACGGAGAACAGGGTGTCGCGGACCAGGGTGGGATTGTTCGCCCCGTGGATCATCACGGCGGAGATGCTCATAACCTCGATCGAGGTCACGAGCAGGGTCAGGATCAGCGTCCCGTAGGGCTCGCCCAGCCGGACGGCGACACGCTCGGCGTGCCTGACCACCGACAGGGCGGAGCCCAGCACCACGGCGAACAGCCAGATGAAGATGAGGCCAAGCGAGAGCGGCGTCGATAGTCCCCGCCAGAGGTCCTCGCCCCGGAGCAGGAAGATGACGCAGGTGATCAGGCTGACGCTGAGCGGCCATTCCTCGCGCACCCATCGCAGGGGCGTCGAAGGGTTCATCCTCTCGCCGGCGCTTCAGCGCCGGATACGGTCGATATCCTCGTCTGGCGGGCGGACAGCAGGCTTGCCAGCACTACGCCCATCAAGCCGACCAGGGCGGCGCCGGAGGCCCAGGCGCCGGGGATGGCCTTGTCATGGGTGGCGTGGATCAGGGCCGTACAGATCGCCGGCGTGAATCCGCCGAAGATCGCGGTCGCCAGGCTGTAGGCCAGTGAGAAGCCGGTGGCCCGCACCTTGGCCGGGATGAACTCGGTCAGGTAGGGCAGCATCGCGCCATTGAATCCCGCGAACAGGAACGACAGCCACAGGTCGACCGTCAGCAGGCGGCCGAAGGACGGCGCGCCGACGAGCCAGAGCATGGCTGGATAGGTGGTGACCACGCCGAGCAGGGTGAAGGTGAACATGCCCGTGCGCCGGCCGATCCGATCCGACAGTGCGCCCATGATCGGCAGCCAGATGAAGTTGGAGGCCCCGGTCAGCAGGGTGACCACCATGGTGTCGAAGGCGCCCAGGTGCAGTTCGTTACGGCCAAGCGTGGGGGTGTAGGCGGTGCACAGGTAGAAGGTGACCGTCGTCATGGTCACCATCATCATGCCCGCCAGCACCAGCGGCCAGCTCCGGACCAGGGTAGCAAGGAGTTCGCCGGTCTTCGGCTGGGCGGCGCGTTTGAGGAAGGCGTCGGTCTCCCTGAGCGATCGCCGCAGCAGGAACAGCACCGGCACGATGGCGCAGCCGACGAGCAACGGTATGCGCCAGCCCCAGGTGCCCATCTGCGCCGGCGACAGGATCGAGCTGAGGGCGACGCCAAGGGCGGCGGCGAAGATGACGGCCAATTGCTGGCTGGCCGACTGCCAGCTCACATAGAAGCCGCGACGTCCAGGTGGGGCGATTTCCGAGAGGTAGACGGACACGCTGCCAAGCTCCACGCCGGCCGAGAAGCC
Organism: Caulobacteraceae bacterium; assembly: GCA_049791955.1. Taxonomy (GTDB): domain Bacteria; phylum Pseudomonadota; class Alphaproteobacteria; order Caulobacterales; family Caulobacteraceae; genus CAHJWH01. The sequence goes on along the minus strand of JBARAK010000290.1, from coordinate 14,400 downwards.
TTGCAGAAGACGCCCCGCGAGCACCAGCAGAGGAGCAGCGAGGCCGATGGTCCTGTAGCCGGGCGTCAGCGCCAGCGAGGCGGTGCCGACGGACATGAGGGCCAGCGTGAGGATCAGGCCTGCCCGGCGTCCCAGGCGGTCGGTGTATGCACCGAGCACGACAGCGCCCAACGGCCGCATGAGGAAGCCGACGCCGAAGGTCATGAGCGACAGCATCAGCGAGGCGAACGGGTTGTGTGAAGGAAAGAAGGCTCTGGCGATGTCCGAGGCGTAGTAGCCGAACACCATGAAATCATACATCTCGAGGAAGTTGCCGCTGGATACGCGGACGATGTCCTTGAAGGCGGGCGCCTGTCTCGTGGGGGTATCGGCGACGCCCTGCGGCGCGGTAAGGCTCGATCCGGCTGGAACGGCGTCCATTCAGCGGGCTCCACGGGGCGGATTAGATCCGCTCGTCTTAGGTCGCATGCCGGCCTCCCTGATCTTGCGCCTATGAGTTCACCTTTCGCCGGTAGGCTGCAAGTCGTTGGTCGTCCACGTCAGGTGGGCGCGAACTGCGCGACCAAGTCATAGCGATCGCCGGGGAAGACCTGGCGGACATAGGTCACGCCGATGTTCAGCCGCCAGGTCCAGCGCTCCACCTGCAGGCAGGCGTCGCCGGCCCGGATGTCCAGGCGCTTTGCGGTCTGGCGGTCTGCGCCCGTTGCGGTGATCCGGTGGCGGGCCTGGGTCCATGGGATGTGGCTGAGCAGCCAGGAGCCCGGCGCCTGGACCGTGAAGTCCTCGTCCTTCGCCGCCGGTGCGGCCTGGAGATTGAGGATGCGGGCCTCATAGGCGAAAGGCCCACCGCCAGCGTGGTGCAGACCTTCCAGGGCGAGGATCGGAGAGGCGGCGTCAAGCTCTGCCTCCGCTCCGGCAAAGGCGGGACGCAGGGTGCGCGAGAGCAGGGTGAAGGCGTAGGCTTCGCCGCGCGCGGCGATCACTTGGGCGATGTCGGGAATCTCCAGCATGGCGGTCTGCACATGTGGCCGCGCCACGAACGAGCCGCCCCGGCGGCGGCGCTCGACCAATCCGGCCTGGGCCAGGCTGACTATAGCCTTGTTCGCTGTGCCCCGCGCGCAGCCGTATTGAGCGGCCAGTTCGACCTCCACCGGGATGCGATAGCCCGGCGGCCATTCCCCGGAGCGGATCCTGGCGGCGATGTCGGCCGCGATGCGGCGCGCGGGGGCGGTGCCCGCCATCATTGCGCCAGCAACCGCGTCAGGGTCCGGCGATAGGCGGCGTGGACCTCTTCGCTCCGGTGATGTCGCCCCTGCTCGACCACCTTCTTTCCGCCTCGCCACACGCAATCGATCGCGCCGGCTCCGCCCGTGAAGATCCAGCCATCCAGCAGAGCGTCCCCGGACCGCCCGATGAACGCGGCGTTCCGGCCATCGAGGCTCACAAGATCTGCTGCACCGCCCGGCGCGATCCGAGAGGGCGCCACCCCCAGAGCCTGGGCGCCGCCGCACAGGGCGCTCCGATAAAGTCGGCCGCCGGTCGAAGCGTGGGCCTCGCCCGCTAGGATATTCCGTCCACGCAGCGTCAGCCGCTGGGCGTACTCGAGTGCGCGGAGTTCTCCAGCGGCATCGACCAGGATGTTGGAATCCGTTCCAACCCCGAAGCGACCGCCGGCCGCCAGGAACGTCTGCGCCGGGAAGACGCCGTCGCCGAGATTGGCCTCGGTGATCGGGCAAAGCCCCGCCACTGCGCCGGATCGCGCCAGGCGATTTATCTCGTCTGCTGTAAGATGGGTGGTGTGGATGAGGCACCACCTGTGGTCGACGCCTGCGTGGTCGAGGAGCCATTCCACGGGCCGCTGGCCGCGCCAGGCCACACAGGCTTCAACCTCCCGCGTCTGTTCGGCCGCATGGATATGGACCGGCCCGTTGGGCGCCAGTTCGACCACGGCGCCTAGTTCTTGGGGCGTGACCGCACGAAGGCTGTGCGGCGCGACGCCGATGTTCGCCCTGTCCAGACCATCGATCGCGCGCTTTGCGGCTTCGTACAGCCGCGCGAAGCCGGTCACGTCGTTGATGAAGCGCCGCTGCCCAGGCTTCGGCGGCGCACCGCCGAAATCCGAGTGGGCGTAGAACACAGGCAGAAGGGTCAGGCCGATGCCGGTGGCGGATGCGGCCGACGCGACCCGGGCGCTGAGTTCGCCGATGTCGGCGTAGGGAAGACCTGCCGGATCATGATGGACATAGTGGAACTCGCCGACCCGGGTGAAGCCGGCCTGCAGCATTTCGGCGAAGGCGAAGGCGGTGATTGCTTCCAGGTCCTCTGGAGTCATGTGGTCGAGGAAGCGGTACATCACCTCGCGCCAGGTCCAGAAATCGTCGGAGGCTGGTCCGCTGGTCTCCGCCAGTCCCGCCATGCCCCTCTGGAAGGCGTGGCTGTGCACGTTGGCGAGGCCCGGAACGCCAATGGTGTGGCGCTCGTCGCCGGGGGCGGGAGCGACGTCTTGCTGGACCGCAGTTATTACGCCGCCGGCATGCTCGACGCGAACGGAACTCGCCAAGCCATCAGGGAGCAGGGCGGTCTCGAACCATAGGCCGGCCATGTCCGGGGCTCCTCGAAATTCGCCGTGGAGTATCATGACGGCGTCAAAATATGTCTAGACATAATCGCCGATCTGCCCGAGCCTGGGACAGAGAGGGAAGGGTGCATGCGCTGCGACCGGATCTGGCGAAACGCTCGGCTGGCGACCCTCAATCCGAATCTGGCGGGTTTGGGTGAGGTCGAGGATGGCGTCGTCGCAGTTGACGGTGGCCGCATCGTCTATGCGGGCTCCCGCGCCGAGGCGCCGGCTTTCGATCCAGCCGAGGTTGTGGATTGCGAGGGGCGCTGGATCACGCCCGGCCTGATCGATCCGCATACGCATCTGGTCTGGGCCGGTGACCGCGCTCATGAGTTCGAGCTGCGGCTGGCCGGAGCCTCGTACGAGGAGATCGCCCGCGCCGGCGGTGGCATCGTCTCGACCATGACCGCGACGCGGGCGGCAAGCGAAGCCGATCTTGTGGACGCCGCCCTGCCACGCCTGGACGCCCTGATTGCGGAGGGCGTCGCCACCGTTGAGGTCAAGTCTGGCTACGGCCTGTCGGTGGACCACGAGCTGAAGCAGCTCCGCGCCGCCCGCACCCTCGCCAAGCGTCGCCCGGTGACGATCAGGACCACCTTGCTGGGCGCTCACGCCCTGCCGCCCGAGTTCAAGGGCGATCCGGACGGCTACATCGATCTGGTTTGCCGAGAGATGATTCCGGCCGCAGCAGCTGAAGGGCTGGCCGACGCGGTGGACGCCTTCTGCGAAGGCATCGGCTTCACGCCGGCGCAGACGCGGCGGGTATTTGAAGCAGCACGCGCGCACGGCCTCCCGGTCAAGTTGCACGCCGAGCAGCTCTCAAGCCTTCACGGCGCGGCGCTGGCGGCTGAGTTCGGAGCCCTGTCGGCCGATCACCTTGAATATCTCGACGAAGCCGGTGTCGGGGCCATGGCGAAGGCCGGGACGATCGCGGCCCTGCTGCCCGGCGCGTTCTATTTCGTGCGCGAGACCAAGCTCCCGCCGATCGAGGCCTTGCGCGCCGCCGGCGTGCCGATGGCTTTGGCCACCGATTGCAACCCGGGCACCTCGCCCCTCACTTCGCTGCTGCTGGTCATGAACATGGCTGCGACCCTGTTCCGCATGACCGTGCCGGAGTGCCTGGCGGGCGTGACCCGCGAGGCTGCGCGTGCGCTGGACCTTGGCGCGGAGACCGGCGTGCTGGTGGCCGGAAAGCGCTGCGACCTGGCGATCTGGAATATCGAGCGGCCGGCTGAACTGGTTTATCGCATGGGGTTCAACCCGCTCTATGCCCGCGTCTGGAGTGGACAATGAATAGCGTGACCCTGCACCCGGGCGAGGTGTCTCTGCCGGAGTGGCGGGCTGTGTACCGCGGCGCCGAGGTGAGCCTGGATCCGGCCTGCGCCCCGCAGATCGCCGCCAGCGCCGAAGCCGTGTTGGCGATCTTGTCGCATGGCGAGCCGGTCTATGGCGTCAACACTGGATTCGGGAAGCTGGCGAGCGTGCGTATCGCCGCCGAGGACCTGGAGAAGCTGCAGCGTAACATCGTGCTGTCCCATGCCGCCGGCGTCGGCGAGGCGACACCGATCCCGGTCGTACGCCTGATGCTGGCGCTCAAGCTGGCGAGCTTGGCGCAGGGCGTTTCGGGCGTGCACCCCAAGACCATCGCCTTGCTGGAGGCCCTGCTGAAGCGCGGCGTCACGCCCGTGATCCCGGCCCAGGGCTCCGTTGGCGCCTCCGGCGATCTGGCGCCCCTCTCGCACATGGCGTGCGTGATGATCGGGGAGGGGGAAGCGACCTATGCGGGTCAGCGGATGGCCGCCGCGGACGCTCTAACCCAGGCCGGCCTCGAACCCGTGGTCCTGGGGCCGAAGGAAGGGCTGGCGCTGCTCAACGGCACCCAGTTCTCCACCGCCTTCGCCCTGGCCGCCCTGTTCGAGGCCGAGGTGTTGTTCCGCTCGGCCCTGGTCACTGGCGCCTTGTCGACCGAGGCGGCCAAGGGCTCGGATGCGCCCTTCGATCCGCGCATCCATGCGGTGCGCCGTCATCCTAGCCAGATCGAAGCCGCGGCGGCGCTGCGCGCGCTGATGGCCGGTTCGGCGATCCGCGCTTCGCACCTCAAGAACGACGAACGGGTTCAGGACCCCTACTGCCTGCGCTGCCAGCCTCAGGTGATGGGGGCGGCGCTGGGGGTGCTGCGCCAGGCGGCCGAGACCCTGGGCACGGAAGCCAATGGCGTCACCGACAACCCGCTGATCTTCGCCGAGACCGGAGAGGCGCTCTCCGGCGGCAACTTCCACGCCGAGCCGGTGGCCTTCGCGGCAGACATGATCGCGCTGGCGGTCTGCGAGATCGGCTCGCTGTCCGAGCGACGCACCGCCATGCTGGTCGACCCGGCCCTGTCAGGGCTGCCGGCCTTCCTGACCCCTAAGCCGGGCCTGAACTCCGGCTTCATGATCCCGCAGGTCACCGCCGCCGCCCTGGTGTCGGAGAACAAGCAGCGCGCCTATCCGGCCAGCGTGGATTCCATCCCCACCTCGGCGAACCAGGAGGACCACGTCTCCATGGCCGCCCACGGCGCACGGCGCCTGATGGGCATGGTGGAGAATGCGATCGCCGTCGTCGGGGTCGAACTGCTCGCCGCCGCCCAAGGTTGCGATTTCCACACCGGATTGGCCTCCAGCCAGGCGCTGGAACGCGTGCGCCGCCTGGTGAGGGGACGGGTTCCCCGCCTGGAGGACGACCGTTTCTTCCATCCGGACATGGCCGCGGCCAACGAACTGCTCGCCAGCGGCCAGGTTGCAGCCGCAGCCGATGAGGCTGAGCTGCCATGGATCGCCCGATGAACCCGTCCTGGCTCAAGATCCATCGCGGCTCCGCGCCGCTGATCGTCAGCATCCCCCATACCGGAACCGAGATTCCGTCCGGGATCGAGCAGCGGCTGGTCTCGTCCTGGCTGGGCCGCAAGGACGCCGACTGGCACATTGAACGGCTTTACGATTTCGCGGCCGAACTGGGCGCGACGACGGTGCGCACCGCGATCTCACGCACCGTCATCGACGTGAACCGCGACCCCAGCGGCGTGTCGCTCTATCCCGGCCAGACCACCACCGGTCTCTGCCCAATCGAGACCTTCGACGGCGAGCCGCTTTACCGCGAGGCTCAGGCGCCGGACGAAGCGGAGATTGCGACCCGCCGCGCCACCTGGTTCGCCCCGTTCCACGCCGCGCTTTTCGATGAGATCGAGCGGCTGAAGGCCATCCACCCCAGGGTCGTGCTCTACGAAGCCCACTCGATCCGTTCGCATATGCCTCGGCTGTTCGATGGCGAACTGCCCCAGTTCAACCTGGGAACTAACAGCGGCGCCAGTTGCGACGACGCCCTGGCCGTGGCGGTCGAGCGGGCGTGTGACGCCTCGGGTCGCAGCCGGGTGACCAACGGACGGTTCAAGGGGGGCTGGACCACCCGCCACTACGGCCAGCCCGGCGCAGGGGTTCACGCCATCCAGATGGAGCTCGCCTGTCGCGGCTACATGGATGATCCGGACACCTTGCCAGCGCCCGGAAGCTGGCCCGCTCCCTATCGCCCCGAGCAGGCCGCGCCGATGCGCGCGACCCTGCGCGCCATTCTCCAAGCCTGCCTGGCCTTCGCCGGAAGCTGAGCCCCAGGAACCCTCCAGCATGACCCGCACCGACAAGAGCCGCGTCATCAAAGCGCCGACCGGCCCTGAGCGCACCGCCAGGAGCTGGCTGACCGAGGCACCGCTCCGGATGCTGATGAACAACCTGCATCCCGATGTGGCGGAACGGCCGGAGGAACTGGTGGTCTATGGCGGCATCGGCCGCGCCGCCCGCGACTGGGAGAGCTTCGACAGGATCGTGGAGACTCTGCGCCGGCTCGGCGATGACGAGACCCTGTTGGTGCAGTCGGGCAAGCCAGTCGGCGTTTTCCGCACCCATACCGATGCGCCGCGGGTGCTGATCGCCAACTCCAACCTGGTGCCGCGGTGGGCGACCTGGGATCACTTCAACGAGCTCGATCGCAAGGGCCTGGCCCTGTACGGCCAGATGACCGCCGGCTCGTGGATCTACATCGGCGCCCAGGGCATCGTGCAGGGCACCTACGAGACCTTCGTGGAGATGGGCCGCCAGCACTATGGCGGGGACCTGTCCGGCCGTTGGCTGCTGACCGCCGGCCTCGGTGGCATGGGCGGCGCCCAGCCGCTCGCCGCGGTGATGGCGGGCGCTTCCTGCCTGGCGATCGAATGCCAGCCCTCGCGGATCGATATGCGGCTACGCACCGGCTATCTCGACCGCAAGGCCGAGACCTTGGAGGAGGCCCTGGCGATTATGGAGCAGTCATGCCGGGATCGGACCCCGGTCTCCGTCGGCCTGCTCGGCAACGCCGCCGAGATCTTGCCGGAGCTTTTCCGGCGCGGCGTGCGGCCTGACCTGCTGACCGATCAGACTTCCGCCCACGATCCGATCAACGGCTATCTGCCCAAGGGCTGGAGCCTGGAGCGGTGGTTCGGCGCACGTGAGCAGAACCCCAAGGCGGTGGAGGAAGCCGCCAAGGCCTCGATGGCCGAGCATGTCCGGGCTATGCTGGACTTCCAGGCGGCGGGCGTGCCCACGGTCGATTACGGCAACAATATCCGCCAGATGGCCAAGGAAGCGGGTGTGGAGAACGCCTTCGACTTCCCGGGTTTTGTGCCGGCCTATATCCGCCCGCTGTTCTGCCGCGGGATCGGGCCTTTCCGCTGGGCGGCGCTGTCCGGCGATCCGGAGGACATCGCCCGCACCGACGCCAAGGTGAAGGAGCTGATTCCGGACAATCCCCACCTGCATAACTGGCTCGACATGGCGGCGAGGAAGATCAAGTTCCAGGGCCTGCCGGCGCGGATCTGTTGGGTGGGGCTGGGCGACCGCCATCGCCTGGGGCTGGCGTTCAACGAGATGGTGGCGTCCGGCGAACTGAAGGCGCCGATCGTGATCGGCCGCGATCACCTGGATTCCGGATCGGTGGCCTCGCCCAACCGCGAGACCGAGGCGATGCGGGACGGATCGGACGCGGTTTCCGACTGGCCCTTGCTCAACGCGCTGCTCAACACCGCCTCGGGCGCCACGTGGGTTTCGCTGCACCACGGCGGGGGCGTCGGCATGGGTTTCTCGCAGCATGCCGGCATGGTCATCGTCGCGGACGGAACGCCCGAAGCGGCCCGGCGGCTGGAGCGAGTGCTGTGGAACGACCCCGCCAGCGGCGTCATGCGCCACGCCGACGCCGGCTATGACCTAGCGGTAGCCTGTGCACGGGAAAAGGGCCTGGACCTGCCCAGCCTGGGGTGAGGCGAGTTTAGCGGCTGGACCTTTCGAGCTTCGCCGGCGAGGCGTTGGCCGTGATAGGCCCCGGCGGCTTGATCGTCCGCATCGCGATCGTGGTCACGAACCGTTGCACGCCCGGCAACCGCCAGAGTTCCTGGCGCAGGAACTCATCCAGGGCCGGCATGCCTGACGCGATCACGTGCAGCAGGTAGTCGGCTTCTCCAACGGTGGCGTGGGCGGACAGGATGCGCGGATGGCGTCCGACCGCGGCCTCGAAAGCGTCGTGCTGCTCGAAGGCCACGACGACCTGGATGAAGGCGGTGGTTTCCAGCCCCAGGGCGGCCGGATCGATCACGGCCCGGTAGCTCTGTATCGCCCCGGACGCCTCGAGCGCCTGCACCCGCTTCCAGCACGGCGACTTGGAAAGTCCGACCCGCTCGCCGAGGTCGGCGTAGGACAGCCGCCCGTCCGTCTCCAGCGCGGAAAGGATGCTCAGGTCGATGCGGTCCACGGCGTTTCCTGGATTTCCATTTCTATGGAACAAATGACGCGTAGAGTTGATCCCGGCAATCCCTTTGGGCCAATGTTTCCGGGCGGTCCTGCTACGATCCTGCCTGGAGAAACAGGCCCCGGTGGGCGAAGGGAGGGATCGTGGACCGTGAGAAGATCCATCGGATGATGGCCGAGCCGGCGGTGCTCGACTACGAGGTCTATCTGCGCACCGACGCCTTGCTGAAATGCCAGAAGCCGTTCGACCAGATGGTCAACGCAGACGAGCTGCAATTCCAGATCGTGCATCAGGTCGAAGAGCTGTGGATGAAGCTGCTCGCTTCCACGCTTCTGGACATTGACGAGCACATGAGGGCGCACGCTACCCATCGTGTCATCACCTTACTGGGCCGTTGCCATCGCATATTGGGGTTGATGACCCAGCAGCTGGAGCTGCTAGAGACCATGTCGCCCAAGGATTATCAGGAGATCCGCCTGCAACTCGGCAACGGGAGCGGCCAGGAATCCCCAGGCTTCCGCATCCTGCTGCATCTGCCGGCGCAACTCTGGCCAACCTTCGAAGCGCATTACCTGAAGGGGCGCAGCGTCCGGAACGTCTACGACGAGGGCTACGCGCACGACGACGCCTACATGGTCGCCGAAGGGCTTATGGAATTCGACGAACTGTTCCAGAAGTTCCGCGCTCATCACCTGTATCTGATCCATAGATCGATCGGTATGGGGGCCTCATCCCTGAAGGGGCGGCCGGTGGAGCTGCTTGAGGCGGGTATGAAGCATCGCTTCTTTCCGGCGCTTTGGGACGTTCGTGGCGAGATGACGGACGCCTGGGGCGCGGCCTATGGTCGGGTTCGTGAAAGTATCGGCTAGGAGCGGCCTGTCCACGCCTTGAATGCCGATGGGCTGAGTGTAGAGGTTGAAGCGGGAGCCCGGTGTCGGGCCGCGGAGCATCGTACTCTTGGACCTGGCGGCGGATCGACAGCGTTTGAACTTGGCGCTCCAGCAGGTCGCCGCCGGCGACAAGGCGGCGCTTCGGCAAGTTTATGACCAGACCTCGGCGAAACTATTCGGTGTCTGCCTTCGTATCTTGAGGGACAGGACCGAAGCCGAGGATGTTTTGCAGGACGTATACGTCACAGTCTGGAGGCGGGCGGGCTCGTTCGACCCGTCACGGGGCGTCAGTCCGATCACCTGGCTGGCGATCCTGGCCCGCAATCGCGCGGTCGATCGCCTGCGCGCGAGCAAGGCTCATCTGAGTCGTCCGCTGGACCTGGCGGCTGAGGTGCGGGACCCCGCGCTTCCGGTCAGCGAAACGATGGAGCAGGAAGAGGCCCAGCATCGCCTGGGGGCCTGTCTTGAGGAACTGGAGCCTGATCACGCCGGCTATATCCGAGCCGCGTTTTTTGATGGTCATACCTACGCCACCCTGGCCGAGGCCGCCGGCGCTCCGCTGGGCACCATGAAGAGCTGGATCCGGCGCGCCCTGCTGCGCCTTCGGAGCTGTCTGGAACGATGAGCTCGCACGAACCAGGTCAAGGCGAAGAACCTGACGTCCTCGCCGGGGAACTCGCCCTGGGCGTTCTGGATGGCCAAGAGCTGCAGGCCGCAGAGCATCGGGCGGCGACAGATCCCGGTTTCTCCTCCGACGTCGACGCCTGGCAGGCGCGCCTGGCCGGCCTGGTGGACGAGGTGCGAGCCGAACCGGCGCCGGCTCACATATGGGCGCGGATCGTGCGGGCGCTGGGCGAAACCGCCAACATCGTCGAACTCAGATTACGCCGGAGTCTGGTCCGGTGGCGCGCGGCCACCGCAGCAGCAGCCGCCATCGCCGCAGTCCTCGCGATCGCCCTCGTCATGCCGCGGCCCGAGCCGTTGCAGGCGCCGTTACAGATGGCCAAATTGTCCAGCGCCCAGGGACCGGCAGTGTTTGTGGCCATGTTCGATCCTGTCCGTCGACAGGTGGTGCTGGCGCCGATCTCCGTGACCGCGGCGCCTGGCCGCTCGCCGGAGCTCTGGCTGATCCCGACGGGGGGCAAGCCGATTGCGCTCGGAGTGGCGGCGTTCGAGAAGGCGGTGCAGTTCAGCCCGCGGATAAAGCCAACCGGCGAGGGCGCCTTGCTGGCGGTATCCATTGAGCCCGAAGGCGGTTCGCCGACCGGCCAGCCGACCGGACCCGTCGTGGCGACTGGCAAGCTTCAAGCGCTCTGATTTCGACTTTGGCCTTGGGCGCTCAGGTCTTCTGGAGGCCGAGCTGGATCACGTCCGTGCGGCCCGTGCGGAAACCGGCTTCGCAATAGGCCAGGTAGTAGCGCCACAGGCGATCGAAACGGATGTCGAAGCCCTGGGCCGCAACTTCGGCCCTATGTGCGCGGTAGCGCCGCGACCACTCGGCCAGGGTTTCGGCATAGTCCAGTCCGAAGCGGTAGACATCGGTCCAGGCCAACCCGGCGCGATCGGTTTCCTGTCGGAGCCGGCGTTCGCTCGGCAGCATGCCGCCTGGAAAGATGTGGAGCTGGATGAAATCCGGTCTGCGGCGGTAGCCATCGAACAGTTCGTCCTGGATGGTGATCACCTGCAAGGCTGCGCGCCCATCGACCTCCAACAGGCCGTGCAGACGCGAGAAGTAGAGCGGCCAGTAGGCCTCTCCGACCGCCTCGAACATTTCGATCGAGGCGATGCGGTCGAAGCGGCCCTCGACATCGCGGTAGTCGCGCAGCTCGACCTTGACGCGGTCCGCAAGGCCCTCCGCCTGGATCAGTCGAGCTGCGCACGCTTGCTGGGAGGGCGAGACGGTGATGGCGGTGACCCGGGCGTCGTACTCGATCGCGGCGAAGCGGGCGAAGGCGCCCCAGCCGCAGCCGATCTCCAGCAGGGACTGGCCCGGTTGCAGGTCCATGGCGCGGGCCAAGGCCGCGTGCTTCTCGCGCTGAGCCGACGCCAGATTCTGTCCCGGAGCGGCGAACAGGGCGGATGAGTAGTTCAATCCTTCATCCAGCCAGAGCCTGTAGAAGTCGTCGCCCAGGTCGTAATGGGCGTGGATGTTACGGCGCGAACCGCGGCGGCTGTTGCGGTTGAGCGTGTGGGCGATCGCGTTGCCAAGCCGCAGCAGGGGGTTGCCGGCCAGGATCCTCGCCATGGCGTCAAGGTTGGTCGAGAAGGCGGTGAGCAGACGCGCCAGGTCCGGGGTATCGACCTCGCCTGCGATGAAGCTGTCGGCGAAGCCGATGTCGCCTGAAGTGAGCACACGCTGGATCAGCCTTGCGTCGCGCACCTCCATGGTGGCTTCGGGACCGGGATCGAGGCCCTCGATGCGGCGCCTGGAGCCGTTGGGGCCGATTACAGTAAGCGTTCCGGCGTTCCAGCACTGGCCGAGCGCCGTGACGAGCGCAAGGAAGCGTGCGGGTCGGTTCCGTGCCTGGCCGCCATGTGTCGGGTGGGACCCGAGCGGCAACGCGGTCATGACGCGGTCTCCTGTTTCGCCGCGACTGTCCGAACCACCATCACGTCCGCGCTTCTCATCGCGAGACCGGTCTCATGCGGTAGTGGCTTACGCCCCATTCGCGCCCTGCGGCGTGGCCGAACAGGCCAGCCGTCGCCAGGAAGAACAGCCGCCAGCGTCGCCCCCACAGACGGGCCTGCGGGCCATAAACCTCATGCAGCACCTCGCCGATCTCTCCGGCATGGCGGTCGTAATTGACGAGCCAGTCCCGCGCTGTGCAAGCGTAGTAACCGCCGTTCCAAGTCCAGTCTTGTTCGAGCGCGAACAGGTCGTTGAACTGTTTAATCAGGCCATGGCTTGGCATCAGCCCGCCAGTGAAGAAGTACTGGGCGATCCAGTCGGCCGGATCGGTCGCATCGAAGCGATATGGCGTCGCCCGGTGGGTGAAGACGTGCAAGAACAGCGCGCCATCTGGCCTTAGCCACCCGTGGATACGCTCCAGCAACGCGCGCCAGTTGGCCATGTGCTCGAACATCTCCACCGACACCACCCGGTCGAAGCGGCGGTCCACGTTGAAGGCATTCATGTCGGCTGTGGCCACCGTCAGGTTGTTCAGGCCACGTTCGCGGGCTCGCGCCTCGATGTAAACGCGCTGCGAGGCCGAGTTGGAGACGCTGAGGATGCGCGCGTTCGGATAGGTCTCCGCCATCCAGAGGCTCAACGACCCCCATCCGCAGCCGAGCTCGAGGATTTCCTGACCGTCCTGCAGGTCTGCGTGGAGGCAGGTCTGGGCCAGCGCCAGGATCTCGGCTTGCTCAAGACTCTCATCGCCGGTTGGATAGAGGCAGCAAGAGTACTTCAGGCGCGGTCCCAGCACGCGCTCGAAGAAGGCGGCCGGCAGTTCATAGTGCTGCGTATTAGCCGCCTGCACATGCTCGGCGATAGGGCGATCGTTCATCTCACGGGCGAAGGTGGCGTCCAGTTCGCCCGCTGCCCTGGACAGGTTGCGGCGAGCGCTGCCGACCAGCACTTGCACGGCGGCCTTTCGCACGATGTCCGGCAGGGGCGCGCCCTCGAATGCCTGGATCAGGGCGGAGGCAGCGGTCATGTGATCTCCGATACGCTGTGGGGCCTGGGCGGCCGTGGGAAGAACGGACTGACCCGCGCCTGGTATCGACGGTATGCGTCCCCCTTCGAGCGGAGCATCGCGGCCTCAAGCGGTGGGACGCCGGTGACATGCCGCAGAATGAAGAACATCAGGGCGGGAGCGATCAGCGACGCCACGGTCCACGGGCGGCCCGGGTCGAAGGCGATCACCGGGTAGGCGAGCCAACCGACGAACTCGAACAGGTAATTGGGGTGGCGCGACCATGCCCAAAGCCCGTCGTCACAGACCTTGCCGCTGTTCGCGGGATCGGCCTTGAACCGCTTCATCTGGCCGTCCGCGATGCTCTCGCCGAGGATTGCGCCCAGCAGGATCACCAGGCCGAGGATGTCGGCCGGGCGGAAGCCGGGATACGGATTGCGCGCCGCCAGCAGGACGGAGACCGCAAGCAGCGCGGTCGCGGGCGCCTGAACGATCATCAGGCCGAACATCCGCCACTGAAACGCCGCCTCCCATTCATGGCGCAGCAGGGTGTACCGGGCGTCCTCCGACCCGCGCGCCACTCGCATGGCGACATATGTTCCGAGCCGGAGGGCCCAGAGGCCGACCAGCGCCGAAACCATGATCTGACGCCAGGTCGGCGTCGCATTCGTGCCGAACGGAATAAGCGCTGCGTTGGCGCAGATCGCTCCTGTGCCGTAGGTCCAGAAAACGTCGGCCCAGCCGCCGTTCTTCGCTTCCCGCTGCGCGGCCCAGGCGACGACCATGATCACCGCCATGGCGCCCAGGGACATACCAACGAGACCGATCACGTTTGTGGCTCCGGAACGAGAGCGCCGCGACCGGCTGGCTGTTGGGCGTGCGCGCGGATGAATTGGCTGGCGTCAGCCAGCACAGGAGCGAGGAAGCGGAGCGGCGCCGCCACCGCGCCGATCACCAGGGCGTGGTCCAGGCCCTTGTATTCCCTCGTCTCGGCCTCGCCACCGAGGGATCTGACTTTGGCCGCCATCCGGCTGGTGTTGCCGGGATCGACCACCTTGTCGGCGGTGTCGGTGGCCAGGAACAATGGCGGAGCGTCGCCATCCACGTGGTTGATCGGTTGGGTGTCGGGTCGCTGTTCCGGCGGCCCGAAGATGGTCTTCAATTCCTCCTTGCGGAGGGGAAGGAAGTCGTACGGTCCGGCAAGGCCCACCACGCCTTTCAGGTCACGACGCGGGTCCAGTCCCACCTCGCCCAGCCAACGCCGATCCACGGCCAGCATCACCGCGTTATAGGCGCCGGCCGAATGGCCCTTCAGGAACTGTTCGCCGGGGTCGCCCCCGTATTCGGCTGCGTGGGCCCGGGCCCACGCGGTCGCCTGGGCGTTGTCCTGCAGAAACGCCGGCCAGCGGACCTCAGGGTAGAGGCGATAATCCGGCATGACGGTCAC
>JBARAK010000289.1:0-1688 GCA_049791955.1 Caulobacteraceae bacterium | reverse complement strand
CCCCCGCGGCAGGCCGCGACCGCCGCCGTTTCCCCGAGCGCCCAAGCCGCTGTCCCGTCGGCCGTTCAGGCTGCGCCCCCGGCCAGCGCCAGGGCTGCTGCGGGTGATCAGAAGGTGCGGTTCTATTCCCTGCACCGGCAATACGGACTGCAGCCCGACCCGGCGCCGATCCCCCCGCAATTCTTTTCCGCCTCGGCCGACCTGGCGCAACCGCCCGGCCCGATCTTGACCCAGCGCCTGACCAGCGGTTCCGGCGCGGCGGCCACCACGAGAACCGTTCGGGGCTCCGACGATTCGGATGCGAGTTCGGGACAACAGTAAGATCCGTGAGCGATTCATCTCGTCTACAGGACCTCGTTGCGCTCGCGCACGAGACGTCCAGCGTGCGGCGGCGCGAATTGCTGCGCCGTGTCACCGAAACCTTCCTGGCCTACGATCCGCCCGTCGAGAGCCTGGAGATGGCGCGCTTCGACGAAGTGCTTTCCATCCTGACCGAGCAGATGGAGCAGGAGGTCCGCGCCGAGCTGGCTTATCGCCTGGCGGCGGCCGAAGCCGCGCCGGCGTCGCTCGCCCGTCGCCTGGCCCGTGACGAGATCGCCGTCGCCGCGCCGATCCTGGCCAATCCGAAGCTACTCTCCGAAGACGATCTGCTCGATGTGGTGCGCACCCGCGGCCAGGACCACCTGCGCGCGATCTCGGGCCGCGACGGTCTCAGCGAGGCGATCTCGGACGTGATCGTGGAGCGGGGCGACGACCAGACCCTGGGCGTGCTGATCCGCAACGAGACGGCGAGCTTCTCCCGATGGGCGTCGGAGACGGTGGTCGATCGCGCCATCCTCAACCCGGACCTGCACGAGGCTGTGGTCTCGCGCCGCGCCCTGCCGGTCGACCTGCTGAACCAGATGTACTTCGTCGTGGAGCAGCGGTTGCGCGAGCGGATTCTTGCGCGCAACGCCGCCGTCGACCCCGCGGTGCTGGAAGCGGCGCTTTCCGCCGGGCGGGTGAGAGTGGCCGCCCAGGACGGGGCGCTTCCGGCCGACTTCGCCGAGGCCGAGATCGAGGTCGCCCGCGCCCTGCGCGTGAAGCGGCTCGATGCGGCGAGCCTGGCCGCCTACCTGCGGTCAGCCAAGCGCACCCAGTTCATGATCGGCCTCTCCCGGCTGAGCGAGGTGGAGTACCCGATCCTCAGCCGCATCGTGGGGAACAACGACCTGGACGCCTTGGCGATCGTCTGCAAGGCGGCCGACCTGGACCGGGCCGGCTTCATGACCTTCGCCGTGCTGATCGGCGGGGATCGCCGCGACACCAGCCGGGCCCAGAGCTATGGCCAAGTCTACGCCGAGCTGCCGCGCGAGACGGCGCTGCGCACCCTGCGCTTCTGGCGGATCCGGCGCGAAGGCGAAGTCGCCGCGGCTTGACGTACAGCCTTAGCGGCGGGCCTTCAGCCGATCCAAGGCGGTGAGGGCGATGTCGGACAGGCTGCGCAGGCCCCGTTCGGCGAAGACGTCGAGCGCCTCCGACAGGGCGAAGGCGGCGTCGGGGATTTCACCATTGCTTCCGGTCAGGTCGGCGCGGGCCTCATAGATCCGGGCCAGGCCGATCTGCACCACGGCCCAGGCGATCGGGTCACGGACCGCCGAGCGGGTGGCGAGTTCGGTGCGGAACGCCGCTTCCGCTTCGGCCAGGGC
>JBARAK010000288.1:0-13896 GCA_049791955.1 Caulobacteraceae bacterium | reverse complement strand
CGGCGCGCGGCGGCGCGCCCTCGACGCCTAGGCGGCGCCGTTCACCGCGTCCTTCAAGGTCTTGGCCGGCTGGAACACCAACTTCTTGGAGGCGGCCACCTCGATCGTCGCGCCGGTGGCCGGGTTGCGGGCCTGGCGGGCGGGCTTGTCCTGGACCTTGAACTTGCCAAAGCCGGGGAGGGACACTTCCTCGCCGCGGGCGGCGGCCTCGGCGATCTGCGTCAGCACCGCGCCGACAAGATCCTTGGCCTTGGCTTTGCTGAGCTCCGGATGGGTTTCGGCCAGGCTGTCGGCGATGGTGGTGGTGTTAGTCATCATTTATCTATTTATAGCGATGGTTTTGCCGTCAGCGAGCGCTGATTGGCGTGCGCCGCCGGAGCGTCTCCATGGGCGCCGTCAGTCGCCGCTAGGAAGGACGGCCACCAGGGCGCGCCGGGCTCAGAACCGGGGGCGGCCTTGCCTCGACTTCCCACTTCACAGCCGTCAGGCGCAGTCGTGCGATCAACCACCACAGCTTGGCAGGTGATGTCCTGGCGCAAGAGATTGAAGACGCTGGCGGTGGAGCCGGCAGCCTCGAAGTCGAGGTTCAGGCTGTCATACCAGGCGACGATGATCAGTTGGGTGGACGAGAGGATTTCCACGCGGTCAATCTTCGCGATCGGCGCCGCGGAGAAGACGCCATCGACGTCGATGAAGATCAGCCGCCAATTGGTCAGCAAGACCAAGCCAGGCGAATGTCGGTCGCCGCAATGGCGCTCGACGGCCCAGCCGTCGAAGAGCGTTTCGCCCTTCAGCAGCACGACCTTTCGGCGAAGCTCGGCCATGCTTCGTTCCGCATCCACCTGAATCCTCCGGGGTTGGATCGGCTGGACCCTCGGCGGGCAGCTCGACCGACGGTCCGCGCCGGCTCGTTTGCGCCATCTAAACCAGGATCGTGATATGTCGAGAAGATATTGTGATGCTTGACACATCAGTTGGCGGATGTGACACGCTGTTGCTCCCGGCGTTCCGCCGGAGGTTTCTGCTGAATCGCACGAGCCCATGCCTAACGCCGCCTTCCCTCTCGTGCGATCCGATGACGCCGTTGGAGTGCGGCTCGGCAAAAGTCTGCGACGGGAGAGAGCGGCAATTCCGCGCCCGCGAGGCGCGGATTGATGACCAAGATCAATCCGTTCCTGACCGGACTTCTGTGTCGCCGCCCCAACTGCGGCGGAGGTCCGCTCTTCCATGGCTATCTTAAAGGGCTTGATCGCTGGGAGGGCTGCGGCGCGGACCTCTTCAGGGCCGAGTCCGGAGATGGGCCGGTGGTGTTCATTCTCCTGATCATCGGCGCTATCGGCGGACCAAGCTGGGCGATTGAAGATTTTACCCTGAGCGGAATGGCGATGCGCCATCTCGTTTGCCAATGAAGCACCCGTCGCCGCATGGAGAGGTCGCATGAGTTCGGAACAGGGTGTGGAATTCATCTACGACGAAAAGACTGGAGAATGGGTCGACCCGGCGGACGTGGTGGTCGAGGCGGCCGCCTTAAGCCAACCGGAAGTTCGCGACGCGGTCGGCAACGTGCTGGCTGACGGGGACAGCGTGACCCTGGTGAAGGACCTGAAGGTCAAGGGCGCCAATCGGACGCTGAAACGCGGGACTGTCATCAAGTCCATTCGCTTGACCGGAGACGTCCAGGAAATCGACTGCAGGCACGAGGCCATCAAGGGCCTCGTCCTTCGCGCAGAGTTTGTCCGTAAAATATGATCATCCCGGCGATGGCGCGCGCCGCCGCCGGCGCCAAAGGATAGGCGCTTGGTGGCGGATCGTTTTCGAGCTGCACCGCGCTGGACGATGAGGCCTGGCGATTGCTTTGAGAATTCGCCGACGTGTTCTGTGAACCGTCGCCGGTCTGGCAAGTCGGCCCGGCGCGGTTGAAGGGCCGCGTCGCCCTATACGGCGCTGATGGGAAGGACGTGAACGATGGACGAGGATTTCCGCAAGGCGGCTTTGGACTATCACCGGCTGCCGCGCCCTGGAAAACTCGCCATTCAGGCCACCAAACGGATGGCCACCCAACGCGACTTGGCGCTGGCCTATTCGCCAGGCGTCGCCGCCGCGTGCGAGGCGATCGCCGCCGACCCGGACGCCGCTCGCGAATACACCGCGCGAGGAAATCTGGTGGCGGTGATCTCCAACGGCACCGCCGTGCTCGGGCTTGGCGACATCGGACCTCTAGCCGGCAAGCCGGTGATGGAGGGCAAGGCGGTGTTGTTCAAGAAATTCGCCGGCATCGACGTGTTCGACATCGAGGTCGACGCCAAGGATCCTGAGCGCTTCATCGAGGTGGTGGCGGCGCTGGAGCCGACGTTTGGAGCGATCAATCTGGAGGACATCAAGGCCCCGGAGTGCTTCGTCATTGAAAAGGCGCTGCGGGCCCGAATGGGCATCCCGGTCTTTCACGACGACCAACATGGCACCGCCATCGTCTGCGCGGCCGCCGTCCACAACGCTCTCGTTCTGCAGGGTAAGGCGCTGTCCGAGGTCAAGTTGGTGACCTCCGGCGCGGGCGCGGCCGCCTTGGCCTGCGTTGACCTTCTGGTGTCGATGGGACTGCCCGTAGAGAACGTTACCCTGACCGACATCAAGGGCGTGGTCTACGCCGGCCGCGACCCGGGCATGCCGGAGAACATGGCTCGTTACGCGCGCCCCACCGACGCCCGCGCGTTGCCGGACGTCCTCCCAGGGGCCGACATCTTCCTCGGCCTTTCCGCCCCTCGCGTGTTCAAGCCCGAATGGCTGCCGCTTTTGGGCGACAAGCCCCTGATTCTGGCGATGGCGAACCCAGAGCCGGAAATCCTGCCCGCCCTGGTGACGACCGCGCGACCGGACGCCATCGTAGCCACCGGACGGTCTGACTATCCCAATCAGGTCAACAACCTACTCTGCTTCCCCTTCATCTTCCGCGGCGCGCTGGACGTCGGTGCGACGGAGATCAATGAGGCGATGAAGCTCGCTGCGGTGGAGGCCATCGCCGAACTGGCCCGAGCGGAGCCCAGCGAGGAGGTCGCGGCGGCCTATGGCGGCGCGGCGCCGATGTTCGGCCCGCAGTACATCATTCCGGCTCCGTTCGACCCGCGCCTGATCCTCCAGATCGCGCCGGCCGTGGCCAAGGCGGCGATGGCGAGCGGTGTGGCCCGGCGGCCGATCGCCGACTTTGAGGTCTATCGTCGGGAGCTTGAGCTTTTCGTCTATCGATCGGGGCAATTGATGCGACCCGTGTTCGAGCGCGCCCGCAAGGACCCCGCCCGGATCGTCTATGCCGAGGGCGAGGATGAGCGTGTGCTGCGCGCCGTGCAGACCGTGGTCGACGAAGGTCTGGCCCGCCCGATCCTGATCGGTCGTCGTGAGGTTATCGCCGCCAAGGTGCGCGATATCGGCCTTCGTCTGGACCTGGGTGGCTCGGTCGAGGTGCTGGACCCCGCTTTGGATCAGGAGATTTTCGAGCCGCTCATCGCTGAATACGGCCGCGTGGTCGAGCGCCGCGGCGTGCCGCCTCTCGCCGCGGGACGCCGGGTGGCCAACCGGCCAACCGTTACAGCCTCGATGCTGCTGCGGACGGGACGGGTGGATGCAGCCATCGTTGGCGGCAGCGGCGACTGGTGGCAGCACATGAGCTACGCGATGCCGATCATTCCCAAGCGCAGTGATGTCGGCCGTGTCTACGCCCTGTCGGCCCTCATCCTGCAGAACGGGGTTCTCTTCATCTGCGATACGCATGTGAACGTTGACCCAACGGCCGAGCAGGTGGCTGAGATGACCGGCTTGGCGGCCGAAGCGGTCAAGCGGTTTGGCATGACCCCTAAGGCGGCGTTGCTGTCGCATTCCAACTTCGGGGCCAGCAATTCGCCGACGGCGCGCAAGATGCGCGATGCGTTGGTCTTGATCCGCGAGCGGGCGCCCGAGCTTGAAGTCGATGGAGAAATGCATGCCGACGCGGCGTTGAGCGAGGTGCTCCGCAGCCGGCTCGTCACCGAAAGCCCCCTTAAGGGGTCGGCCAATCTCCTGGTCATGCCGAGCCTGGACGCCGCCAACATCGGTCTGACCATGCTGAGCGCCGCGACCGAGGGTTTGCTGGTCGGCCCGCTGCTCTTGGGCATGAGCAAGCCTTTGCATGTGCTCATTCCAAGCGTGACCGCGCGAGGCATCGTCAACATCAGCGCACTCGCCGCAAACCAAGCGGCTGACGAGCGGGCGGGCCGGTTACTTTGAGGAGGCCCACTCAGGCGCATCGGAAACCGTGGACAGCATTAGGAGCCGTTCAGTTCTCAATGGGCGGAGCGAACCGTGGCGGTTACGGGGCGTCGACTCGCAAAGATCGGGTCCAGCGTCGAGAGCAGGCGCTGGCCGATAAGAGGGCTCCCGGCCTGGAGGCGCGTCTGCGGCGGCCTTCGCCGGAGGACGCGTTTTTTGGCCGATCAAGGAGGGCCGTACCCATCCGCGATGTCGCCGATCGACCTTTGTACGCTGGCCGCGGACCGACGCTTTGATCTGGATCAACCCTGCTGAACGTTTCTGTGGAATGAGTCGAAAATTCCGACCAATTGTAGAATTATATGGTCATCAATTTAAGTTAGATGCGTACGTTTTGGTATTATATGGAAATTGTCCTGTCTTTTTAAGCTAACGTTTCGCACGTTGTTGCGTTACTGGGGCCAGATATTATTCGATATATTTCGTTTCATTTGTTTGGTTATTCAAAAATTGAAAAGAAATTTCATTTTTTTGAGAAATTTAATCACCTTCAAGAGGTGATGATTTGGATGTGTTTCGCCGGATTTTTCAGATCGTTTAACTAAATCCGGATAGCACCCACGCCACGTAACGCGTCGATTGGGAGCCAGATCGTGGCCAATTCTGACCAACTGCACCGCCGCCTGGCCTTCTCCAAGATCGATGAGGACGCCAAGCGCGCTCTGCGCAAGTTGGGGCCGACCATCGGTAAAAGCGCGTCAGGCGCGTTGGACGCGTTCTACGATCAGGTGCGGGCCTACGAGGAAGTCTCGCGCTTCTTCGCCGACGAGGCCCAGATCGGCAAGGCCAAGGACCGGCAGGTTCGTCACTGGCAGCGCCTTGCCTCCGGGGAGTTGGACGAAACCTATGTGCGCGATGTGCGCGCGGTCGGAGAAGTGCACGCCCGGATCGGGCTGGAGCCCCGGTGGTACATCGGCGGCTATGGCCTGATCCTCGAAACGCTGATCCGGGCCGTGGTGAACGAGCAGCGATCTGGCGGTCGCCTGTTCGGTGGCTCGGCGCATCGTGATGATCTGGCCGACGGGCTGGGCGCCTTGGTGAAGGTCGCGATGATCGACATGGATTTCGCCATCTCGACCTACCTTGAAGCGCTCGAAGCCGAACGGGCGCGCCAAGAAGCGGCGCGTCTGGAAGCCGAAGCGCACCAGCGTCACGTGGTGGAGGTCCTGGCCGCAGCGCTGGCGAAGTTGGCGGCGGGCGATCTGGTGTTCCGCATCGCCGACCCGTTCGCCCCCGAATACGAGCAACTGCGCTGCGACTACAACGCCGCCATGGCCAAGGTCGAGGAGGCGCTTAGCGTGATCTCCGAGACCACGACGACCCTGCGCTCCGGCGCGGGTGAGATCACCCTAGCGACCGACGACCTATCGCGTCGCACCGAGCATCAAGCAGCCAGTCTGGAAGAGACCGCCGCGGCGCTGGGCGAGATCACCGTGACGGTCAAGAGGACCGCCGCCGGGACGGCCCAGGCCAGCGCCGTTGTGCGCGCGGCCCGGACCGATGCGGAAGAGTCCGGCCGGGTGGTGGGCGACGCGGTTCAGGCCATGGTCGGGATTGAGGAATCCTCCCGCCAGATCAGCCAGATCATCGGCGTGATCGATGAGATCGCGTTTCAGACCAATCTCCTAGCCTTGAACGCCGGCGTGGAGGCGGCCCGGGCGGGTGATGCGGGGCGTGGTTTTGCGGTGGTGGCGTCGGAAGTGCGGGCGCTGGCCCAGCGCTCGGCGGAAGCGGCCAAGGAGATCAAGGTCTTGATCTCGGCCTCGACGGAGTATGTGACGGCTGGCGTTGGACTGGTGGGAGACGCGGGGGCGGCTCTGAAGCGGATTGCTGGCCAAGTCAGTGAGATCGATACGGTGGTAGGCGAAATCTCCGCTTCGGCCCAGGCGCAAGCCGCCAGTTTGAATCAGGTCAACGCCGCCATCAACACCATGGACCAAGTAACCCAGCAGAACGCGGCCATGGTGCAGCAAACCACCGCCGCCAGCCACGGCCTCGCGGCGGACGCAGAAAGATTGTCCGATCAGGTCGGGCGCTTCCGGATCACCCCAGGCGCAGCACCATCGGCATCGCCGTGGAAGCCCCAGGTCGTCGCCACAACGATCAGTGACGCGCCGCCACCGCCTCGCTCGAGAGCCCGCCGCTGACAGGACCTGGACGACGCGGCTATGGCGAAGGTCTAATCGCGTTGGGGAAGGGTGTTGGTCCGGCGACTTTGGGCGATGTCCCTGCCGACCACGCACCTCGGTACAAGATAACCTGCCACCGCGTCGGCGTAGGGCACAGCCCGGGACAATCCAGATGGGCTCAGCAACGCCGCGGCGCGGCGAGGGTGAACAGATCAGCACGGGGCCGGCTCAATAAGGGCGGCCCACGCCATCAGCTTCTCGTCGAAGACAAGCGCTAGGCCATGACGGAGAGTTCGGGCGCAGCGGCGGTCATTTGGGGAGTCTCGACCTCGATGTTCGGCTTGTCGCCGAGACCGTCGGACATCCGCGCTCACAGGCCCATCTCCGTTTGCGCTCGGATTTGATCTTCATCACCCTGCATGGGCGAAAACGCGAGTAGGGATGTGGCGTGTCATTATCTGAAGCTGTGGAGCATTGTGGTGATCCATCTTGAGCAACCTGACCGCGTACTCCTACGACGGGTGGCGCGGAATGGCGCTATCGCCGCCCTTGCCCTCAACGAGCATCCCGCAGCAATCAGGCTTAAAAATGCAGGCTTGGTGCGCGGCGTGTCTGTAGGAGGGGAAGCACCGATCCTGGTGTTGACCGGTTCCGGCGTGCAGGCTTCTGGGGCGGCGCCGTGGTCGCTGCGCCTAGCCCTGCGTTAACACGGCCTATGCGGCATGGATCACCTGGAGGGCTTTCGCGCCTGAAGGCATCATCCCATGGTCGCGAACATTCCAATTGCCGCGGCGGCCATCACTGCGGTCGCGATCCAGCCGACGGCGCGAAGGACAGGGGGGACTATGAACTGACCCATGACGTCGCGTCTGCGGGCCAGGAGCATCATCATCACCATCACAGGAACGGCGACGACGCCATTGACGACGGCGCTCCAGAATAGCGCCTTCACCGGGTCTAGCGGAGTGAAGTTAAGGCCGGCGCCAAACAGCGTGGCGAGCGCCACCACGCCATAGAACCGTTCCGCTCGGCCGAGCTTGCGCGTGAGCCCCACATGCCATCCGAAACTTTCGCCCACAGCATACGCCGCCGAACTGGCGAGGACGGGCAGGGCGAGCAGTCCCGTCCCGATGATACCCAATGCAAACACCACGAATACAGCTGGCCCAGCGATCGGACGAAGCGCCTCGGCGGCCTGCGATGACGTCTGGATGTCGGTCACACCATGGGCGTTTAGCGTCGCGGCTGTCGTCAGGACGATAAACACCGCGACGGTGTTTGATAAGCCCATGCCGAGGTAGGTGTCCCAGCGGATGCGCTCGAACTCGGCGGTCGCCTGTTCCGGCGCTCGTTGCAAAGGCTTAGCGCCGGGCCGTTCCTTGACCTCCTCAACCTCCTCTTCAGCCTGCCAGAAGAAGAGATAGGGACTGATGGTGGTGCCGAGGATCGCCACCACGACGGTCAGATAGTCAGGTTTTAAGGACAGTTTTGGCACGACCAGGTGTCGGGCCACGGTCGCCCAAGGCATGTGGACGACAAAGGCGACGCCCACATAGGCGAACAGGACGATGGTCAGCCACTTCAGTACCGAGACGTAGCGCGCGTACCGCACGAATACCTCAAGCAGGACCGAGACGACGGCAAACAGGCCGACGTAGAGCGGCGCCGGTCCGCCAATGACGAGCCTGAGGGCGGCCGCCATGGCCCCCAGGTCGGCGCCAAGGTTAATGGTGTTCGCGACAAGAAGCAGGCTGACGATGCAATATAGGATCCAGCGGGGGTAGTGCCTTAGGAGATTGCCGGCGAGGCCGCGCCCGGTGACCCGTCCAATTCGAGCGCTGATCTCCTGGATCGCGCACATGAGCGGCCAACTGAATAGCAGAGTCCAACCCAGGTCGTACCCGAATTGCGCGCCAGCCTGGGAGTAGGTGGCGATACCGCTGGGATCGTCGTCGGAGGCGCCGGTGATCAGGCCAGGGCCAAGCACCTTGAGCAAGGGCGGCCGGACAGGCTGTTTGACGGCGTCGGGCGCGTTCGTCGCCGCTGGAGGGGTTAGCTCAGTCACCACAAACTCCAGGTCCCAGGTCGGCGGCTCTTCTGCTTGGGGCGCCAGCTTAGCATGCGAGCCGGGTCACCATCAGAGCTCCAAATTCATCATGCGGCGCTGGCGCTCAATGACTGAGGAGAAGCCATCGGGAGCAATGCTCGATCAGCTCGGCTGA
This sequence comes from Caulobacteraceae bacterium, assembly GCA_049791955.1. Taxonomy (GTDB): domain Bacteria; phylum Pseudomonadota; class Alphaproteobacteria; order Caulobacterales; family Caulobacteraceae; genus CAHJWH01. Next base: position 5,249 of record JBARAK010000288.1, on the reverse strand, counting down.
GAGACTGTCGGCGAAGTTCCGCGGAAGGTGCATGCGGCTGAAGCCTCCGATCACAATGAGGTCAGCGTCATAATTGTCCGCAAGGTTCGCCAGAGTCGCCGCCGCGCCCGGCCAACACAGTGGTCGACTTTCCGCCTCGACCACACACCCGCGCAGGCGAAGGCGACGATGAACCTCCATCAAGCTTTCTTGGGCGCTCGGCTCGGGTCCATCCACATCAATGGACACCAAATGCACGCGCTCGGCGTCGCAAAGCAAAGGCATGGCGTCCGCGATCGCCCGCTGGGCTGCGCGGCCGTTATGCCAACCGACCACAATACGTCTGGCTAGAAGGGGCGGAGCGGCGTCGGGCGCCAACAGAATGGGTATGCCGGCCCCGAGGATAAGGCTTGAAGGGGGCGGGACGAGGGCGTGACTCTCGTCCAAGGCAGGGCGGACGGCGACGATCCAATCGGCCCCACAGGCGTGCTGCGCCATCGCCAGATGTGGCGCCTTTATCTCTACAACCCAGGTCGTGCGGCCGGAGATGAGGGCCGTTTCAGTCCTGAAGTGCGCCTCAGCGGCGTTCAGTCGCGCACGTAAAGCATCAAGCCGCACCTGGTGCATGGATTCCGGCCTTTCAGGCCAAAGCCTCAAAAGCGGCGGCTCGAAAGCTTCGGCGCATATGCCTGTTACGCCTGCTCCCGATCGCATGGAAAGCTCTACCGCGAGTCTTAAGGCATCGGCGTTTCCCTGGGCTGGGACGTGAACGAGGATGCAACCCGGCAACCGTGCAAGGGGCGAGGACCGGGGCGACGCCCAACGGCTCTCGGCCGGCTCGCCATACGGTCGATCTGGGGATTCCAACGGGACCTTTGACACCTCAGCCTCCAAGACCGAGGGCTTAGCTTAGGTCTTCGGCATCGTCGGGACATGATCTGCGTCAAGGTCACTGCTTTGCTGTGATCTAGGATGGTTCGACCCATCCTGGAGACGTGTCATGCAGATCAGGCTTTCGGCGGACTTGTGGGCGAATGGCGTCTTGCCCCTGGGCTTTTTAGAGCGGTGGCGCGCGAATGAAGGCGATCAAGTCCTTGAGGGCGCGCCGCTTGCGGAGGTTCGGATCGAGCAGGCCGTCCACGAGATTCTGTCCCCGTGCCGGGGGCGGCTGACGGGGATCGTCAGGGAGAATGCTGTTGTCGAGCCCGGCGATGTCATCGGCCAAGTCGAGCCGGTAGAGAGCGCCGCGCCCTCGATTTGACGCTCAGATCCTGCTGTTCGGGGATGGGCGCGGGTTTAGAGGCGTCCTTGGTGTTGTGGCGGACGCCACAGTCAATGGACGAATAGAACGTAGGCTTCACAGTCCGAAATCAGCGATGTCGAAGCGCCCCCCAGGACACGTTCCTGCAGCCTGGAATGACCGAAGCCGCCAACAACGATGAGGTCCGCGCCTTCCGCCTTGGCGATTTGACGGAGGCGCGTGCTCACCCTGCGCCCTTCGCGGGCCTGGATATCCACTTTGGCCGTACAGCCCTTGTGCATCAGGCGACGCCGGACCTGGGCGAGGCTGCCGCGCGCCTGTTCGGTGGCCCGTCGCGACGCGATCGTCACGATCAGCACTTCTTCGGCGGCCTTCAGCAACGGCATGGCCGCAGCGAGCGCACGCCGGGTTTCGCGGGTGTCACGCCACCCCACCACGATACGCCGAGCCAGAAGGGGGCGGTGTTCTGTGGGCGCAAGCAGCACCGGCAAACCCGTCCGGACGATCAGGTCCGCGGGGGAGGGGGCCTGATCGGGATGCTGGTCGTTGCGGGGACGCGCGGCGACGACCCAGTCTGCAGCGCAGGCATACCGGACAAGAGCGTCCTCCGGAGACGCTTCTTCGCAATGGCACATCGACCGCTCGGCGATGTCCCGCGTCGCGAAATCAAAACCGTCCGCGGCCTGTTTTATCCGCTGCCGTCTGACGTTCAGCTCGATTTCCAGCGCCTGTCCCGAAAGCGGCTCGGTAGCGCCTCGCATATAGGGGGCGAGACCTTCGGCCGCGACGCCCACGAGCGCCGCGCCCGACGCCTTGGCCAATCCAAGCGCCGTAGTGAGCGCGTCGGGAGGACCTTCGGTCGGTACGTGCACAAGGATCGTGCCTGTAACGGCTCCCGTTGCGGCCGATATTGGCGCAGCGGCCTCCGCACAGAACGGTTCCGGTCTGACGATGAGTTCGGTCATTTTTACACTCCGGTTCGACCTGGAGCCCCGGCGTCATGGCTGGGTGTTGCCCGCCTCCGGAGCAGACCTCCAAAGACGGGGGCGCTTCAGACTTCTTCTGATTGTTCCGTGGTCATCTCGTGCCAGAGGCCGTTCAAGATCGCGAACGACAACGCCAGGCCCAGACCAAGCACCCACGTGAAGTACCACATGACCATATGTCCTTTCTTAGTAGTAGTCGTGGCTTGTCAGGACGGCGCTGGTTTCAACCCGCCCCCACAGCACCTTGAACACCCAGGCCGTGTACCCGATCACGATCGGCAGCAGCACGACGGTGACCACCAACATGATGAACAAGGTCATCTGACTGGACGAGGCGTTCCAGGCCGTCAGGCTGGAATGCGGATCGATCGAGCTTGGCAGGATGATGGGGAACATCGACAGCCCGACCGTGGAGATCACGCCCAACGCCGAGGCGGAAGATCCCGCCATGGCCGGGAGCTCCCGACCGGTGCGCATGCCGAACAGCGCGATGATCGCACCGCCAAAACCGAGCACCGGTGCGATCAGCATCCAGGGATGGCTGGAAAAGTTGTCCAGCCATGCGCCCGGCGCCTTGGCCACCAGGGTGTGGAGCGGATTGGACGGCGCGAACGGGTCAGCGGTTCCGACCAACCGATAGCCCAGCCCACCAAAGCGGACGAAGATCCAACCGAAGGCGAACAACACGACCACGGCGACGCCCGCGATGCCGCCGAAGCGGCAGGCACGATCGCGAACGACGCCCGTCTCCGCCTTGATGCTTAGCCATGCCGCACCGTGCAGCACGACCATCGCGACCGACAGCAAGCCGCAAAGCAGCGTGAAGGGGGTGAACAGACCAAGGAAGGAACCCAGGTAGTAGCTGCGCAGATCGTCGTCGAGCCGGAGGGGAACGCCCCGCAGGACGTTTCCGATCGCCACGCCGAAGACCAGCGCGGGCACGAAGCCGCCGGCGAACAGCGCCCAGTCCCAGGACGTTCTCCAGGTTCCGGACACGTGTTTGGACCGGTACTTGAAGCCCACGGGCCGCAGGATCAGGGCCGCCAGCACCAGGAACATAGCCAGGTAGAAGCCTGAGAAGGCCGCGGCATAGACGAAGGGCCATGCCGCGAAGATCGCGCCGCCGCCGAGGATGAACCAGACTTGATTGCCTTCCCACGTGGGGCCGATGGTGTTGATGACCATGCGGCGCTCATCGTCCTTGCGGGCCACAAAGGGCAGAAGGGCGGCGACGCCCAGGTCGAAGCCGTCGGTCAAGGTGAAACCGATGAGCAGGACGCCCACCAGCCCCCACCAGATGACGCGAAGAACAGCGTAATCGAACGGTATGGACATAAGGCTTTCTCTGACTACTTGGCGGGAACGGAACGGGCGAAGTCCGGGCCGTGCGGACTGGTGCTTGGATGGACGAGCGGTCCATCGGCCTGGGGCGCGTCCGCGTAGGGGCCCTTCCTCACGGTCCGGATGATCAGGCCAATCTCGATCACCGCCAGGACGCCGTAGATCAGGGTGAAGCCGGCGATGGTGGCCCAGAGTTCGGGGCGCGTCAGGCTGGACGCGCCAAGGGCGGTCGGCAGCACGCCGTCGATGGCCCAGGGCTGACGGCCCACCTCAGCCAGGACCCAGCCGAATTCGATGGCGATCCAGGGCAGGGGGATGGCCGCCACGCCAAGCCAGAGCAGCCAGCGCGTGTTGTGACGCCGCAGTGAGGTCAACAAGAAGGCGGCGGCGAACAGGAAGATGAAGAAGAAGCCCCCGAACGCCATGATCCGGAAGCTCCAGAACATCAGGGGCACGTTGGGCACCGTGTCCCAGGCCGCCTTTTCAATCAGGGCGGCGTTAGCCTGACGGGGATCCGCCACGTATTTCTTCAGCAGCAGGCCGTAGCCGAGATCCTGTCCGTGTTCGGCGAACGTTTCGCGGGCGATGAAGTCGCCAGGATCGCGCTTCAACCGCTGGACGGCGTCGTAGGCTTGCACGCCCGATCCGATCCGGGTCTGGGCGACCGCGACCAGTTCGTAGATGCTGGCGACAGGCTTGTCGAAGCTGCGCGTGGCGACGAGGCCGAGCACCCATGGAACGCGGATCGCGAAGCGGGTGGTGCGCGCCTTCACGTCGGGGATGCCGAAGATCGTGACGCCGGCCGGGGCGGGTTCCGGCCGCCAGGCGGCTTCCAGGGCCGCCAGCTTCATCTTCTGGTTGTCGGTCAAGGTGTAGCCCGACTCGTCCCCGAGCACGACGGTGGAGAGCGCCGCCAAGAGGCCGAAGGCGGCGGCCACCGTCATCGAGCGACGCGCCACCGCCGTCCATTGGCGGCGAAGCATGTAGAGCGAGGAAATGCCGAAGACGAAGACCGCGGCGATCAGATAGCCGGCGCTGACGGTGTGGACGAACTTGGCCTGGGCGACGGGGTTGAAGATCACCGCCTCGAAGTTGGTGACCTCCATGCGCATGGTTTGCGGATTGAACGCGGCCCCGACGGGATGCTGCATCCAGCCGTTGGCGATCAGGATCCACAGGGCCGATAAGTTGGCCCCGAGCGCCGAGAGAAAGGTGACCAATAGGTGGGCGGGCTTGGACAGTTTCTCCCAGCCAAAGAACATCAGCCCGACAAATGTCGCCTCCAGGAAGAAGGCCATCAAGCCTTCGATGGCCAGGGGCGCGCCGAAGATGTCGCCGACGTAGTGCGAGAAATAGGACCAGTTGGTCCCAAACTCGAATTCCATGGTCAGGCCCGTGGCGACCCCGAGCGCGAAGTTGATGCCGAAGATCGTGGCCCAGAACTTCGTGACCGTCCGCCATATCTCGCGGCCGCTGAGCACGTAAATGCTCTCCATGATGAAGAGCATGAAGGAGAGGCCGAGCGTCAGCGGTACGAACAGGAAGTGATAGAGCGCGGTCAAGGCGAACTGCAGTCGGGAAAGATCGACGACACTGAGGTCCATCGGCGTGCTCCAGGATCGCGCCGCCGGAGCTGCGCTGTCTCTCCGGGGTAGGGCTTTGGCGATCGGATGGCCTTGATC
>JBARAK010000287.1:0-4521 GCA_049791955.1 Caulobacteraceae bacterium | reverse complement strand
GGCTTCGCGGCCGCGCGTCTGCTGGCCGAAAGCGGCCGTTCGGTCCAGGTGGCCGCATCGGGCGACATCGCCCGCATGAAGGGCGCGGCGGGCGAGGCGGCGAGGGCGTGGAGTAGCCCGGTCGCGCGCCTGTCCGAGGTTGCGCTGGACGACGTCGGGGTGGTGGTCGACGCCCTGTTCGGGGCCGGGCTGAAGCGGCCCCTGTCGGCCCAGCCCCTGGCGATCCTGAAGCAGATTGAGGCGCGGGGCCTGCCGCTGGTGGCGATCGACCTGCCGTCAGGGCTTTCCGGGGACGCCGCCGAACCGCTCGGCTATGCGCCGCGCACGGCCCTGACCGTGACCTTCCACCGCAAGAAGCTCGCCCACGTGCTCGACCCTGGAAAGGGCTACTGTGGCGAGGTGCGGGTCTGCGACATCGGCCTGGCTGCGCCGGCCCGCAGCGCGGCCCGCCTGAACGAGAACGGCCCGTCGCTCTGGCTGGAGCGCTTTCCGTGGCCGCGGTCGAGCACCCACAAGGCCGAACGCGGTCGCATGATGGTGGTCAGCGGCCATGCCTGGAACACCGGCGCCGCCCGGCTGGCGGCGCGGGGCGGCCTTCGTATCGGCGCCGGACTGATCACCATCCTCTCCCCGCTAGACGCCCTGATGTCGAACGCCGCCCACCTGGAGGCGGTGATGCTGAAGCCGTTCGAGAGCGACGCGGAGCTGCACCAGATCGCCGACGACGCCGACGTTGCGGTGATCGGGCCGGCGGCGGGGATCACGCCGGAGACCCGGCTCAATTTCATGGCCCTGGCGCGCACCGGCGCCGCCCTGGTGGTGGACGCCGATGTGTTCAGCGTGTTCCGCGACGCCCCGGACGATCTGTTCGCGGCGCTTGACCGGGACGACGTGCTCACCCCCCATCCGGGCGAGTTCGAGCGCATCTTCCCGGGCCTCCTGCGCAAGAGCGCCAACCGGGTGGAGGCGGCCCGGCGGGCGGCCGAGATCGCTGGCGCCGTGGTGCTGCTCAAGGGCGACGACACGGTGATCGCCGCCCCGAACGGGCGGGCGGTGGTGAACACCAACGCGGCGCCCTGGCTGGCTACGGCCGGGTCGGGCGACGTGCTGGCCGGTCTGGTGGCCGGGTTGATCGCCCAGGGCATGGACAGCTTCGAGGCGGCTTGCGCGGCGGCTTGGATTCACGCCGAGGCCGGGCGCACCTTCGGTCCCGGACTGATCTCCGAGGACTTGCCGGGGCGCATTCCGGGCGTGCTGGCCGAGCTGCTGCGATTGGCGGTGGAGGGCGGCGCGACCGACCTGAAGCGGTTGATGGCGGGTTAGCGCCAAGGTGGTGCGGACGGCGGGAATCGAACCCGCACTCCCGATGGGAAGCAGATTTTAAGTCTCGTGTAAAATCGCTTCAAAGCCTTATTTTCCAACAGATCGTCGGACTCTGGAAGGGTCTGCGGGATGCCTGTTTTTGCTGGTGATTTCGGAGGCAGTCTGACGGCCACAGGCCCTGCGATGATCGTCACGGCCGCCGGCGCGTTCCAATCGACTCGACTCCGAACGTGAACGGATCAAGAACAAATGGATGGGCGGTCCCAATCCCGAGCGGCTGGCCTCGCGGCCGAACCCCGAATGGCAACGCACCCTGGCCGACTTCAAAAAGCAGGGCTGGGCGCTCCGTGCGTGGTGCCAGAGCTGCGGCCATGACCAAGCCATCGATATCGACTGGATGATCGAGTCGCGCGGGCCGGGCGCTATCCCCTGGAACAGGTGGGTCCCCTGCGACCGCTATTATTGCCCGCGGGGTCGGGCCATCCTCAAAGCCGCGCAGCCAGCGGCCGTAGGCGTCTATTACCGCCTCGTTGGCCGCGTCCCGGCCCTGGAGCGAGTGGTGACGATGACCATGGAGCAGCTCGACGCCCTGGTCGACGGCTGCGCCAACCCGGGCGCAATCATGCTGACGGGCGATGATTGGATCTCGACCATGGAAAATCCAGCCGCCAAGCCTCATCTGCTCCCGGCCGACGGTGGCGGCTATTATTACCGCGGCATCCGCGTTTGGATCGCGAGCGACGGTCCGAGCCGCGTCCTCGATGCCGGGACGGCCGAGCGGGAGGGACTGGGATAGGTCAGCAGTCGCCATACGTGCGCTGGTCGCGATTGCGGCCTGTGGTAAGACTTCTCCGTCACTGAACTGAGCTCGCCATGACCGAAACGCCCGCCGAGATGGCCGCCGAGACGCCCGCGCAGGACATCTGGCGGCGCCTCAAGCCGGCCGAACGCGAGTGCATGCTGCTGCTGGTGACAGATAGGCTCTCCGACAAGGAGATCGCCATCCAACTCGACCGGCCCCTCAAGACCGTACAGGACCAGTTGGCGAGGGGCCGGCGGCGCATCGGGGCGACCGATAGGCGCGACGCCGTCCGTCTACTGCGGCCGGCACTGGACGCCTACCTGGAGCGCCCGCGGCAGGCGGCGCTGGACCGGCGCGAAGCCGCCGCCATCCTGCTCGGCATAGAGCCCCGAGATTTCGGGAATGAGTCCGGTCAGGACTTTTTCGGACTAGTCGGCAGGCTCGCGGCGCCATCAATCCCCGGGTCGTCGTATTCGGACGAGGGGGCGCAGAACCATGGGGACCTCAGATCAGGACACCTTCAGCCTGTCGGAGATCATCCAGGCGCTGCAGAATCTGGTTCGGACCACGACGCAGGGGGAGATCCTGCCGGAGTTCTTGGCGCGCGTCGCCGGCCAGCACGATCGAAAGAAGAAGCTCAAGTTGCTCTTGGTAACGGCGCACTACGTGCAGGCGCTCAATATGCAGCAGGCGATGCGGGCGGACTCTATGGGCGAAGCCGTCCAGGACGAGCCGCAGGACTTGCTGCTGCACTAGAGCGTCTGGGATGGGCGGCGGTAGTGGCCGGCATGGCGGCCCTGGGCGTAACGATCTTGATCGGCGCGTACCAGTTGCTGCTCGCATTCCATCACGTGGTGAGCCCACGCTGAACGACTTCCCTCCTGCTCATCAACCCAAGCCGCCAGAGGCGCATGGAGACAGAGCATGGACCGTACCTATCAAGATCGCGCCGATGTTATTCGGGGCGTGGGTAAGCGCCTGATCGGCGCTGAAAGCAGCATCGACGCCGCCTTTATCGAACTCGCAGCGCTAGCCGCTGAACTGCCGACCGCCCGCCAGGAAGCCGGACTCGCGTTCCAGGTTGGCGTAGAGGCCGCTACCTACTTCGCAACCGCGCTGGCGCAACTCGGCCAGGTGCGCGAGACCATGGCTAAAGGCCACAAGCGGCTCGCAGCAGTCCAGAGCGTCATGGGCATCTCGATCGGCATCGGCGGCGGCGACAAAGGCAGTCAGTCCGCTGCGCTCACCGAAGAGTTCGCGTAAGCTTTCCAACCGGCAGACGCGCTGGCGAGGCAAACCCTGTTTCAGTTTCTCATTTCGCAGATCGGCGCCATAGCGATGGCGCTGATCTGCCTCTCGGCCCTGATCCGTGGGCGCTGGCCAGAACGGATAACCGCCATCGCCCTGGCCATAGCCTGGGTCGGTAGCGCGGCCGTCGAGGATCGCCGCGGCTTGCATCACCCGACCACTTACCACGGCTTTCAACCGGCGATCTTCGCTATCGATTGCCTGTACGGCCTGTTCCTGGGCGTCCTCGTCGCCGCCGTTCCGCGCCGATGGGCGATCCTCGCCGCGGGGTGCCAACTCTTCCTGGTCGGACTGCACATCGTGGCCGCGACCACGCACTGGGTGTCGCAGTGGGATTTTTTCTCCGCCTACTATCTCCTATCCTGGGCCGGACTGGCGTCCCTGGCGATCGGCGTCGCCATCGAGGGGCGCAGGCCTGCACCCGCCCCATTTCCTTTCAAAACCGCGCATGCACTGAAATATTAACGGCGGTCCCTTGCGCCTGGCTCACGGTCAAGCTTAACGTGCATCACGCTAGTGACAACTAATGGTGCACCGGGACGTCGCATGTCAGACACTTCGATTGAATCGCCCCCGGATGCCCACGGTCCCGAGGAGAAGCCCAGCCTGGCCTGGGCCCACCTCGGCCAGTTGATGGTATGGGCCAAGACGATTGACGTCATAGCCAACCGCCGCGAGCGCAAGCGCTTGGCGCGGGAACTTATGCTGCTCGCGGACCGCTGCGATGGACCGGATTTCTCATCCGACATGCACAAGGCGGCGGAGCGGCTCATTCGCCCAGCCGCGCAGCTACTGGAAATCGATCGCGGATAGCGATCGCCCGCTCCGCGGCGTCCAGACGGAAAAAGCCCCGCCGGCGTGAGCCGACGGGGCCGAGACGTTCAACGAACGGCGTTCGCTAGGCGGCTTCGTTGGTAAGCTGCTCCTGCGGGAGCGGCTCAGGCTCCGGCACCAGGGCCGGGGTCGGCGGCTTGACGTCCTGCTCGATGACCTTCTCCACGTCGCCGACGAACACGCCCAGCTCGCGGTAGATGGACACCACGCCGGTGATCAGGCCGGACACCTCGGTCCACAGGGCGCCCACGTCC
>JBARAK010000286.1:0-12857 GCA_049791955.1 Caulobacteraceae bacterium | reverse complement strand
GGATCGAGCCGGCCGCCTTGCGCTGCGACCACCTTGACGGCGCGAGGCAGGCTGGCGGCGATCTCGCGGCTCAGCGCCTGCAGGGCCTCGGCGCTCATCAGGTCGGACTTGTTCAGGATCACCAGGTCGGCGGCGGCGAGCTGGTCCTCGTAGACCTCGGCCAGGGGGTTGTCGTGGTCCAGCGACGGATCGGCGGCGCGCTGGGCGGCGACGGCCTCCGGATCGTCGGCGAACCGGCCGCTGGCTGCGGCCGGCCCATCCACCACCGCGATCACCCCGTCCACGGTCAGGCGCGAGCGCACGGTGGGCCAGCCGAACGCCTTGATCAGGGGCTTGGGCAGGGCCAGGCCCGAGGTCTCGATCAGGATGTGCTCGGGCGGATCGGGCCGGTTCATCAGGGCTTCGATGGTCGGGACGAAGTCGTCGGCGACGGTGCAGCACAGGCAGCCGTTCGACAGCTCGACGATATTGGTCTCGTCGCAGGCCTCGATCCCGCAGCCCTTCAGGGTTTCGCCGTCCACGCCGACCGCGCCGAACTCGTTGACGATCACCGCCAGCCGCCGGCCGCCGGCGTTCTCCAGCACGTGGCGCACCAGCGTGGTCTTACCTGCGCCGAGGAAGCCGGTGATGATGGTGGCGGGAACCTTGCGGGCGCCGGCGCCGGTGGTTTGGGAGACGGGGGTCGTGGGTGCGGTCATGGTCGTCCGTCGATGCCGCCGGCGGGTCCGGGGCGCGCCCACGGCCGTACGACGTATTCGGGACGCGTGCGACCGCTTCCGGATCGGGGACCCGGAAGCCCTGCGCCCCTTGCGGGACACGGCCGCCGCCGAGGCGCCCCGCCCGACGTCACGGTCAACGATGCGATGGCAGGTCTCCTGGCTCGCGGATCAGGCGCCTCCCGCCGCCTTCCCGGCCGGCTTCAGGGAAGCTGGAACCAGTGGCGTATCGACGGGCGGCTCTCCGCTCACAGTTGCGGGGGCAGCTACGGAGTGGGAGCCCTGGGGTCCGCACCGTATTCCCTTTTCACCTTCCTTCCGGAAGGACCATCGCACCCTGGGTATCCCCCCGGCGCCGGGCTGTCAAAGCGGCCGGCCGGTGGCCGGACGAATGCGTCCTCTCCGCAAGACGCCGAAACGAACAGCCATATTCCGACCCTAAGGAAGACAAGGTGTTTCTTTGAACTCGACGCTGAGATCGCGACACCACGTGCACAGGCCCCGCGCCTCGGTGTCGCGCCCGCATTTGGGATCTGGATGTTCGAGTTCACCAAGAAGCTCCGCCTTTCCGGGCGGAGGCGAAGCGTCGTTCTGGCGAGTCTGGCGGTTCCGGTCCTGGCGGGGATGCTGGCGACGTCCGCCGCCCGCGGGCGGGCCTCCGATCCGCCTTCAGCCCCCACCGCCTACGGCCGGGTCGACCTGGCGAGATTGCTCCACGCCGACCGGGAGCCGGAACAGTGGTTCACCTCGGGGCGCGACAATGGCGGGGGCTATTATTCGCCCCTGACCCAGATCAACGACCGCAACGTCGCCCGGCTCGGCTTCGCCTGGGAGTACCGCACCCACACCCAGCGCGGGTTGGAGGCGACGCCGGTGGTGGTGGACGGGGTGATGTACACCTCCGGGGCCTGGGGTGCGGTCTACGCCCTGAATGCAGTCACCGGCGCGCCGATCTGGACTTTCAACCCCCAGGCCCAGGGCGGCGGGACGGACGGGCAGGCAGCCCGCTACGCCTGCTGCGACGTGGTCAACCGGGGCGTGGCGGTGCGGGACGGCAAGGTCTACGTGGCCTCGCTGGACGGCCGGCTGTTCGCGCTGGACGCCCGCACCGGCAAGGTCGCCTGGCAGGCGGACACCATCGCCGACCACAGGCTGCCCTACACCGTCAGCGGCGCGCCCCAGCTCACCCGCGACCTGGTGGTGATCGGCAATGCGGGCGCCGACATCGGCGTGGGCGGCGTGCGCGGCTACGCCAGCGCCTACGACCTGCGCACCGGCCAGTTGCGCTGGCGCTTCTACACCGTGCCCAGGCCCGGCGACGCCCGCCAGACTTCCGAGATGCGCGCGGCGTCCCGCACATGGGACCCCAGGCGCGATCCGCGCTTCCAGGGTGGGGGCACGGTCTGGGACGGCATGGCCTACGATCCCGACCTCGACCTGGTCTATCTGGGGGTCGGCAACGCCTCGCCCTACAACGTCCGCGACCGCAGTCCGAACGGCGGCGACAACCTGTATCTGTCCTCGATCGTGGCGGTCAGCGCCCGCACTGGCCGCATGGCCTGGCACTACCAGACCACGCCGGGAGACAACTGGGACTACGGCGCCACCCAGAAGCTGGTCCTGGCCGACCTTCCGATCGGGGGGAAGGTGCGCAAGGTGATCATGCAGGCGCCCAAGAACGGCTATTTCTATGTGCTGGACCGGGGAACGGGAAAGCCGATCTCGGCCAAGCCCTACACCTACCAGAACTGGTCCAGCGGCCTGGACAAGCATTTCCGGCCGATCTTCAGCGGGGAGGCCGACTACACCCAGGGGCCGAAGCTGATCTATCCGTTCTGGGGCGGCGGCCATGACTGGCAGCCGATGTCCTACGACCCGCGTACCGGGCTGGTGTACATCCCGGTGCTGGAATCGCCGATGATCATGATCGACCTCAAGCGCAACGGCGCGGCGGTGGATCACATCGACGGGCTGTTCGGCACCGCCATCCTGGTCCCCGACAAGGACTATCGCCCCGCCGACTGGAAGCCGCTGCTCGGCGACCTGCCCAAGGGGCCGGAGGTCAACAAGGGCACCGGCCAGGCCACCGTGCGCGCGGTGCTCAAGGCCTGGGACCCCGTCCGCCAGACCATGGTCTGGAGCCGCCAGTCCTCGGTCGACTACACGCTGTTCGACGGGGGCGTGATGTCCACCGCCGGCAACCTGGTGTTCCAGGGCCAGGCGGACGGTAAGCTCCAGGTCTATGCGGCCGACAGCGGCAAGCTGCTCAAGACCATCGAGACCGGCACGGGGATCATGGCCGCGCCCAGCACCTATACGGTGGATGGGGTGCAGTACGTGGCGGTGATGGCCGGCTATGGCGGGGCCATGATCGGCTCGCCGTTCCCGCCCAGCAGCGCTGCGGCCAAGTACGAGAACGCCGGCCGCGTCCTGGTGTTCAGGCTCGACGGCGCGCCGGAGACGCCCAAGCCGCCCCTGCGGACGGCCGAGCCATTCCAGAAGCCGCCGCTGCAGGTCATCTCGACGGAGCAGGCCGCGGAAGGCGGCCGGCTCTACGCGGCGAACTGCGGGCGCTGCCACCATTTCGGAGTGAGCATCGCGCCCGACCTCCGCCGATTCGCCGATGGGACCGATGATCTGGCCATCTTCCGCCGCATTGTGCTGGACGGCCTGTTGGCCAAGGGCGGGATGGGGGCGTTCAAGGACACCTTGACGCCCAAGGACGTCGAGGCGATCCACGCCTATCTCGTCGACGAAGCCGAGAAAATCTACCGGGACGAACAGGCCAGGGCCAAGCCGGCGGCTGCTTCAGGCTGAAGCTCGGCCTAGGGGCCCGGACCTCGCCACCGGCTGAACGGCTGCCAAGTCCGCACCGACGGTGTATTGCCCGGGCCGGGAGGCGGCTTCGGCCTGACGTCTGCTTCCCGCGACGAGAACCCTCCTGCTTCGAGAGCCCAGGTAAGAAAACATGCTGGTCCGCGTTCCTGGAGTGCTCAGTCCTTCGCAGGTGGAGACGTTCCGCGCCACCCTAGGCGCGGGATCGTGGGTGGACGGACGGGTCACCGCCGGGACCCAGTCGGCCCTGGCCAAGCGCAACCTGCAACTGCCCGAGGATGCGCCCGAAGCCCGTGAGTTGGGCCAGGCCGTCCTGACCGCGCTGGGTCGCAATGAGACCTTCGTTTCGGCGGCGCTGCCGTTCCGGGTCTTCCCGCCGCTGTTCAACCGCTATGACGAGGGGATGGGGTTCGGCGCTCACGTGGACAACGCCATCCGCTTCGCGCCGGGCGGCCTTCGGGTGCGCACCGACCTGTCCTGCACCCTGTTCCTCACGCCGCCCGAGGACTACGACGGCGGCGAGCTGGTGATCGAGGACGTCTACGGCGAGCAGAGCGTCAAGTTCGACGCCGGCGACATGGTGCTCTATCCGGCCGACAGCCTGCACCGGGTGAACCCGATCACGCGCGGCAGCCGCTGGGCGTCGTTCTTCTGGGTGCAGTCCATGGTCAAGGACGATAGCCGGCGCGCCATGCTGCACCGCATGGACAACGCCATCCGCGAGGCGCGCGGGGCGTTGGGCGACGAGCATTCCGCCGTGCTCACCCTGACGGCGACCTACCACAACCTGCTGCGGATGTGGGCGGAGGTCTGACTTGACAGCCTGACCAGCGGCGGGCTTCTGGCTGCTGTCGAGGTTCTCCAAGTCGCATTTGTGGCTTGGAGCTAAGACGGGAAGCCGGTGACGCACCTCGGTGCGGAGTCCGGCGCTGCCCCCGCAACTGTGAACGGCGAGCGGCGGTCCATCACGTGTCACTGGCGGATTAGTCCGCCGGGAAGGCCAGGACCCAAGCGACGACCCGTGAGCCAGGAGACCTGCCTCGTCAGATAACGGCCTCGGGCGGGGTGCTCCGGTGGATCGTGCGCGCAACCGCGACGGTCCCTGCCGCTGCGGTCGTTTGCCCGTGCGTCCTCGCGACCCCCTCCCGTCCACGGGGGATGAGTTGATGCGACGGACGACACGCCGAGACGGCTTCGGCGAATTGAAACTTCTGATAAGCGTGGCGACGGCGGCGACCGCCTGGGCCCATGCGGCGGCGGCCCGGCCCGCAGCTCCATCGAACCCGCCCGGACCTGCGCCGCTCGACGCGACCGGGATCCGGATGAGCCAGGTGGTGGTGACCGCTTCGCGCCTTAACCTGCTGGGCCTCGCCACCACGGCGAGCCAGGGGAGCATCACCCAGGAAGAGCTCGACCTCAGGCCGGTCTACCGGGTCGGGCAATTGCTGGAGACCACGCCCGGGCTGGTGGTCACCGTCCATTCCGGCGAGGGCAAGGCCAACCAGTACCTGCTGCGCGGCTTCAACCTCGACCATGGGACCGACATCGCCAACTTCGTCGACGACATGCCGGTGAACCGCCCGACCAACACCCACGGCCAGGGCTACTCGGACCTGAACTTCCTCATGCCGCAGCTGGCGGGCGGGCTGGATTACACCAAGGGCCCCTACTACGCCTCGGTCGGGGATTTCGGCGCGGTCGCTTCCACCCACGTGCGGCTGCTGGACGAGATCCCGAACCAGGTGTCGGTGAGCGCCGGCACCCTGGGCGACCAGGACATCTTCCTGGGCGGGACCCACGTCTTCGATGCGCAAGACCGGCTGCTGGCGGCGGTGGACTACGGCCATCTCGACGGGCCCTGGACCCATCCCGACAACTTCCACAGGCTGAACGCCGCGCTGCGTTTCACCCACGGAAGCGACCGGGACGGCTATGGGCTGACGGCGCTCTACTATCACAGCGAGGGCGCCCTCACGACCGACCAGCCCCTGCGCGCCGTGCAGGAGGGCCTGATCGACCGTTTCGGCACGCTCGATCCCAGCGACGGCAGCCGCTCGGAGCGGCTCAGCCTGTCGGGCCATTACGCCACCCAGGGCGACGGCTGGAGCTTCGCCACCAACGCCTATTACATCCACAGCCGGATGACGTTGTGGAACGACTTCACCCACTTCCTCGACGATCCGATCAACGGGGACCAGGAGCAGCAGGACGAGACCCGCACCACCTGGGGCGGGGCGGCGAGCTTCAGGTCGCACCTGCAGTTCGGCTCGATCCAGACCGACACCACGCTGGGGCTGCAGGGCCGCTACGACGACGCCTACGTCGACCGCCGCCATACCCGCCAGCGCACCGCCCTGGACTATTGCGAGCAGGAGCAGCCACCGGCGCCGGACGGCTCCTTCGTGCCGGCGGTTCCGATCCCGGCGGTCAACTTCGCCTGTCAGGCGGACCGGGTGCATCTCGGCGACATCGGACCCTATGCCGAGAACACCACCCGCTGGACCAGCTGGTTGCGCACCATCGTGGGCGTGCGCGAGGAAGACTACGCCGCCGACGACCACAGCTTCATCTCCGGCTTCCAGGGCAGCGGTAGCCAGACCCTGTTCCAGCCCAAGGGCGGCCTGGTGCTGGGTCCGTGGTGGAAGACCGAGGTCTACGCCAGCGCCGGCCGCGGCTTCCATTCCGACGACGTGCGCGGCGTGTTCGGCACCGTGCCGCTGGAGGGCTTTCCGGGCGCCGCCGGCAAGACCCCGCTGCTCGCCGCCGCCACCGGCGAGGAACTGGGCGTGCGCAGCAACATCATCCCGCGCATGAACCTCGAACTCGCGGTGTTCCAGGAGGACTTCAAGTCCGAGCTGGCCTACGACCAGGACGTGGGCCAGGACACCGCTTCCGCCCCGAGCCGGCGGCAGGGGGTGGAGATCTCCGGCCAGTACCGTCCGCTGCGCTGGATCGAGCTGAACGCCGACCTGGCCTTCTCCAAGGCCCGCTACCGGGGCGACATCGCCGCCTTCGGCCTCGACGGCCCGTTCATCGCGAATGCGCCCGATTTCATCGGCTCGTTCGGCGCCATCGTCGACAACCTGGGCCCATGGTTCGGTGGGTTGCAGTGGCGCCGGCTCGGGCCTTATCCGATCAGCGACGGGAACGAGTTCCCCAAGGACAAGGGCTACAGCGAGTTCAACGCCGACGCCGGCTACAAGGTGAACCGCCACCTGACCCTTCAGCTCAGCATCTACAACCTGCTGAACACCCATGCCGACGCCGCGGCCTATGACTACACCTCCCGCCTTCCGGGCGAGCCGGCCGAAGGCGTGAGCGGTTTCCAGGTCCACCCCCTCGAACCGATTTCGGCGCGCTTCTCGGCGACGGCGACCTTCTGAGCTAAACAGGGGCCATGGCTGACCGCATCCTCGTCTTCTATGGCTCCTATCGTTCCGATCGGGTGGGCATACGGCTGGCCGACTACATCGTCGCCGGCCTGCGCGCGCGTGGCGCGGATGTCGAGCTGATCGACGCCAGGCAGGTCGGCCTGCCCATGCTCGACCGGATGTACAAGGAACATGCGCCCGGCTCGGCCCCGCCGGCGATGGAAGAGCTCGCCGGCAAGATCCGCGGCGCCGACGCCTTCGTGTTCGTCACAGGGGAATACAACTGGGGCCCGCAGCCCGGCCTGAAGAACCTGACCGACCACTTCCTGGAGGAATGGTTCTGGCGGCCGGCCGCCATCGCCAGCTATTCGGCCGGCCGCCTGGGCGGGGCGCGGTCCAACACCATCTGGCATGGCGTCCTGTCGGAGATGGGCATGACCGTGATCTCCAGCACGCTCAGTGTCGGCCAACTCGCCCACGCCCTGGACGCCGACGCCAAGCCGACTGGCGACGGTGGAAAGGCGCTGGAGCAGAGCTTCCCACGCTTCGCCGATGATCTTGCCTGGTGGACCGAGGCCGTCAGGACGCAACGTGCGCGCAAGGCGCCCCCTTACTGATCAGCGCTCGACGAAGGCGCGCAGGCGGGACAGGGCGTCGTCCCACTGCGCCGAGACCGTTTCCAGATAGGCCTGCGCCTGCATGACCGCCTCGGGCCGGTAAGCGAACCGGCTTTCGCGGCCGACCCGCACGCTGTCCACCAGTCCGGCCTTTTCCAGCACGTGCAGGTGCTTGGTGACGGCTTGGCGCGTGAGTTCGCCGTCGTTCGACAGGCTGGAGATCGAGCGCGGGCGTCCGTCGCTCAGCCGTTCGAGCAACGACAGGCGGGTGCGGTCGCCCAGCGCCGCGAACACCGGCGCGGCGTCTCCGGCGAGGACCTGGACGCTAGCGCTCGACATGTTTCCCTTCGACGTGGGCCTTCACACTGCCGAGCTCCTCGGTCCAGCCGCTGTCGTTCATCCTGAGCGCGTCGGGCCGGCGGGCGGGCGGCAGCTTGTCGAAGCCGGTCTCGACCACGCTCAGGCGGGTCCCTTCGCCCAGCGGCTCCAGGCGGAACTCCACCAGGGTCGGCGGCTCCTGGCTGTAGTCCTGGTTCGGATCGACCGCGTAGGGATGCCAGGTGAACGAGAACAGCCGGGGCGGCTCCATGCCCTGCACCTCGGCTTCCCACTTCACGTGTTCGTAGCCGCGATAGGTGATGGCGCCGGTGGAACGCTCGCCCGGCGCGAAAGGTCCGTCCAGGCGGACCCCGAACCATTCCCCGAATTCGTGGTGGTCGGTGAGGGCGCGCCAGACCCGTTCGACGGGGGCGTTGATCTCGATCACCTTCTCGATGCGGTCGGACATGATGGCAACCTCCTGGTTGCCCTTTTCTACGCTTTTCGGTCTAAACCGCAACCCATAAGTTGCGTATGAGCTGGTGTCCGATCTTGTGGCGGCGCCCTCATACGAACGTCTTCCCCTGGGAGGGTGACGGTGAGCTATGCTGGTTGGGAAAACCAACAAACGCATCCTGGGGAAGAACGTCATGAAATATCGCAAGCTCGGCGCCAGCGATCTAAGCGTCTCGGAAATCTCCCTCGGATCGTGGCTGACCTATGGAGTCGGGGTCGAGCTGGACCATGCGAGGGCCTGCGTGGACCGCGCCTTCGAGCTGGGGATCAACTTCATCGACACCGCCAACATCTATGGGCGCGGCGCGGCGGAGAGCGTGCTGGGCGAGCTGCTGGCTGGCCGTCCGCGCGACAGCTACGTGCTGGCGACCAAGCTGTTCTTCCCGATGAGTGACACCGACAAGGGTCTGTCGCGTGCCCAGATCCTCAAGCAGGTCGACGCCTCGCTGCAGCGGCTCCGGGTCGACCACGTCGATCTCTACCAGTGCCACCGCTACGACCCCGAGACCCCGCTGGAAGAGACCATGGAGGCGCTGAGCCAGGTCGTGCGCGAGGGCAAGGCCCGCTACATCGGCTTCAGCGAGTGGTCGCCCCAGCAGATCGAGGCCGCCTTCGCGCTGACGGGCGTGGAGCGGTTCGTCTCCAGCCAGCCGCAGTATTCGCTGCTGTGGCGGCGGCCGGAGGCCAAGGTGATCCCGATCTCGGCCGCCAACGGGGTGTCGCAGATCGTCTGGTCGCCGCTGGCGCAGGGGGTGCTGTCCGGCAAGTACGCGCCGGGAGCCAAGCCGCCGGCCGATACGCGCGCCAGCAGCGAGTCCATGGGCCAGATGATGCAGAGCTGGCTGCGTCCCGAGGTGCTGGAGGCGGTGCGCAAGCTGAAGCCGCTGGCGGAGGACGCGGGCTGCAGCCTGACCCAGTTCTCCCTGGCCTGGGTGCTGCGCGAGCCGAACGTCGCCTCGGCCATCGTCGGCGCGAGCCGCCCCGACCAGCTGGACGAGAACGCCGCCGCCTCGGGCCTGACGGTCGATCCGGAGCTGTTCGCCAGGGCCGAGGCGATCGTGGCCAACCTGGAGCCGGCCTGATGAGCGGCGCGGGCAGGATCGACGGCCGCACCGCGGTCGTCACCGGCGGGGCGAGCGGGATCGGCCTCGCCCTGGCCCGCGCCTTCGCCCGTCGCGGCTGCAAGGTGATGATCCTGGATGTGGAGGCCCGCGCGCTGGAAAGCGCCCTGGCCGAGCTGCGGGAGCAGGGCTCCAACGCCGACGTGCGCGGCTTGGTCTGCGACGTCACCCTGCGCGAGGCGGTGGAGCGCGCTGCGGCCGAGACGACGCAAGCGCTTGGCCCGATCCACATCCTCTGCGCCAACGCCGGCGTCGGCGGCATGGCTGGCCCGATCGATACCCGCAGCGAGCGGGACTGGCGCTGGGTGCTGGGGGTGAACCTGATGGGCATGGTCCATGCGGTCGACGCCTTCCTGCCGCTGATCCGCGCCCAAGGGGAGGGCGGCCACGTCGTCTACACCGCGTCCATGGCCGGCATGATCTCTCCGCCGCACATGGGCTCCTACGCCGCCAGCAAGTTCGCCACCGTGGCGATGGCGGAGTGCCTTGAGGCCGAGCTTCAGGGCGGTCCGATTGGCGTCTCGGTGCTGTGCCCGGCCTTCGTGTCGACCCGCATCCACGAGAGCGAGCGCAACCGTCCCGCCGACCTGGCCGTCGAGCGCCAGCCGAGCGAAGCCATGCAGGCGGCCATGCGCGAGCTGGTCACCTCGGGCATCCCGGCCGACAGCGTCGCCGAGCGGGTGATGGAGGCGATCGAGGGCGGGGAGTTCTACATCTTCACCCATCCCGACACCCGCCCGGCGGTCGAGCAGCGCTTCCAGCGCATCCGCGCGGCGTTCGACGCCGCCGAGCGGAGTCCCGCGCTCGCCGGCCTCGGCGCTTCCAAGCTTCCTCCGCTCTAGGGGCTTGACCTAGCCGGAGGCTCCTAAATCGGCTCTGATGGCCGCAACGATAAAAACACCAAGGGAGGATGGGCCATGCCGCGATCGGGCGAACTGGACCTCATCGTATACGGCGCGACCGGATTCACCGGCCGCCTGGTCGCCGAGCGGCTGGCGGAAACCTGCGGCGGCCCGGACGGCCTCAGGTGGGCGATGGCCGGGCGCAGCCATGACAAGCTCGCCGCCGTGCGCGACGAGATCGGCGCGGCGGCCGACATCTCGTTGATCGTGGCGGATGCGGACGATCCCGCCTCGCTGCAGGCGATGGTGGCGCGGACCAAAGCGATCGTGAGCACGGTCGGACCCTACCAGCTATACGGCTCGCCCCTGGTCGCCGCCTGCGCGGCTGTGGGAACCGACTATCTCGACCTCTGCGGCGAGCCGGTCTGGATGCGCCGGATGATCGACGCCCATGAGCCGGCGGCGAAGGCGAGCGGCGCGCGCATCCTGTTCTCTTGCGGCTTTGACTCCATCCCCTTCGAGCTGGGCGTGTGCTTCCTCCAGCAGACGGCGGCGGCCGAGCTCGGGACTGTGGTCCCGCGCGTCAAGGGCCGGGTGCGGCGGTTGCGGGGCGGCTTCTCGGGCGGCACGGCGGCGAGCCTGAAGGCGACCATGGCCGCCGCCGCCGCGGATCCGGGCGTGCTGGAGCTGCTGCGCAATCCGTTCTCGCTGACGCCGGGCTTCCAGGGACCGGACCAGCCCCACGGCGCCAAGGTGGCGTTCGATCCCGACCTGGACGCCTGGACCGCGCCCTTCGTGATGGCGGCGATCAACACCCGCAACGTCCACCGCTCCAACGCGCTGCAGCGCCACGCCTGGGGCGAGGGCTTGGTCTACGACGAGATGATGGTCACGGGCCCGGGCGAGAAGGGCGAGGCCGCCGCGAAGGCCATGGCCGCCGCGCCGGGCCTGGGCGGGGAGGGCGGCCCCAAGCCGGGCGAAGGGCCCAGCAAGGCGGAGCGGGACGCCGGCTTCTATGACGTGCTGTTCCTGGGCCTGGCCGGTGACGGACGGCAGGTGCGGGTGGCCGTCGCCGGCGACAAGGACCCCGGCTATGGCTCCACGTCCCGGATGATCGTGGAGACTGCGGTCTGCCTGCTGCGCGATGGCGACGATGTCCTCGGCGGGATCTGGACCCCCGGCGCGGCCCTGGGCGACCGGCTGATCCGCTGGCTGAGCGCCAACGCGGGCATGGTCTTCACGGTCGAACGCTAAGCGCTGCTTTGGCGCGGAGGAGGCGGAGATGTCGGAACCCGAACATCGGATGCTGGAGGTCAACGGCATCCGGATGCACGTGGCCGAACAGGGACAGGGACCGCTGGTGCTGCTCTGCCACGGCTTTCCGGAGTCCTGGTATTCCTGGCGGCATCAGCTCAAGGCGCTGGCCGAGGCCGGTTTCCGCGCCGTCGCGCCCGACATGCGCGGCTATGGCCAGACCGACCGGCCGCCGGAGGTGGAGCGCTACACCTTGCTGCACTTGGTCGGCGACATGGTCGGGGTGCTCGACGCCCTGCAGGTCGAGCAGGCGGTGATTGTCGGACACGACTGGGGCGCTCCCGTCGCCTGGAACGCCGCCCTGATGCGGCCGGATCGTTTCCGCGCCGTCGCCGGGCTCAGCGTGCCCTATCTGCCGCGCGGGGCCAGGACGCCCACCACCGTCATGCCGCGCACGGCGGACGCGGAATTCTACCAGCTCTACTTCCAGGCGCCGGGCGTGGCCGAGGCGGAGTTCGAACGTGACGTCGCCCGCACCCTGCGCACCCTGCTCACAGGACGGTCCGCTCCGGATGATCCCGGCATGGTCCGGTCCGGCGGCGGGTTCCTGGATGGGCTGGCCGCGCCCGAGACGCTTCCGGCCTGGCTGGACGAAGCCGACCTCGCGGTCATGGTCGAGGCGTTCGAGCAGACCGGCTTTGCGGGCGGCCTGAACTGGTATCGCAATATCGACCGGAGCTGGGAGCTGATGGCCGCCTTCGCGGGCGCGCCCATCGCCGTCCCGGCGCTCTACATGGGCGGCGACCATGACTTGGTGGTGCGGTTCATGGGCGGCGGCGAACGCATCATCGAACGGCTGAAGCGCGCCGCGCCCCAGCTGCACGACGCTGTCATCCTGCCGGGCTGCGGACACTGGACCCAGCAGGAACGCCCCGAACAGGTCAACGCCGCCCTGCTGAAGTTCCTGCGAGGCTTGTAGGCGTCCTACGGGACCAGCGCCCTCGTCGGCGGCATGGCGTTGCAGACGTCGACGGCGCCGGCGGGGCGCAGGAAGAAGCTGTCCTGGCGATTGGCGCGGACGGTCATCCATTTGTGGAAGCTGGCGCTGTCGGTGCGCAGGATATCGAAGGCGGGGCGCTCAGACGCCGGCAGGTCGGAAGCGATGCGGACCTGGCGGATCGGCACGCGCTGGGCGGGATCGGTGTAGACGCCCAGGGCGCCGCCGCCGCGGGGCAGCGCCGCCAGCAGCTCCATGCCGGCCAGCACC
>JBARAK010000285.1:0-2742 GCA_049791955.1 Caulobacteraceae bacterium | reverse complement strand
AGTACACCGCGTCCAGCAACTGCTCCGAGAAGCGACCGTGGGTGTAGTATCCCGAGTCACTGAGGTTGAGCGCCTCGAAGTAGATGCTCAGGTGCTGGTTGATGTCGTAGCTGGTGCTGAAGTCCACCGTGGTGTTGGAGTCCACGAAGGTCGGTTCGGCGCCGAACAGGTTGCTGGTCTGGGCCTGACCGAAGTGGTCCAGGTAGCCATCGCGCCAGTTGACGGCGACGCGGGCCTGGAAGCCATGCTTGTCGTAGAAGGCCACGAAGTTGGAGGAGTCGGCCAGGCCGGTCACCGCGAAGCCCGACACCGACAGGTCGTTGGCGTTATAGGGCTTGTCCGAGCCGACCAGGGTGGCGTTCAGCTGGAAGCCGAAGCCCGTGTCGCCGAAGGTGTGCTGCAGCGCGGCTTCCAGGCCGTGGATGGTCGCATCCGGCCCGTTGACCTGGGTGGTCACCGCGAACTGGCCGGCCGCCCCGGTCGAAGGATCGATCACGCCGTTGATGGTCTGGCGCGTCGCCCCGGCGACCACGAAGTTGGAGACGTGCTTCACGAAGCCGTCCAGCGAGAAGTAGGAGTTGCGCTGGTAGTACCACTCCACCCCCAGGTCGGCGTTGTCGGAGGTGTAGGGCAGCAGCCCCGGGTTGCCGCCGGTGGCCTGGAGCCCGCCGATCCGCTGGGACGCCCCGATCGAGAGCACCGGGTTGAGGTCGGCCAGCGGCGGGTGGGTCAGGGTGCGGGAAGCGTCGAACCTCAGCTTGACGGTGTCGGTCACCGACAGGTTCAGGTCCAGGCTCGGCAGGAAGTTGGACTGGATGTTCTCCGAGGTGATCTCCGTGCTCGGTCCGAAGCTGGCGCTGAGCGCGCTGGCGTCGCCCTCCACGAAGCCCAGGCCCGTGAGTTGCTGGCCGAGGCCGCCGACCTTGGTGCGGGTGATCTCCTCGCGGGCGCCGATGTCGATCAACAGCGGCATCCCGGCGATGCGGGATTTCTGCGCTATGGTCAGATAGCCGGACAGGGTGTCCTCGGACACATCGATGTGGCTGCCGGGCACCTCGGCCATGGTGTACGCCCCGGCGTAGTCCGGCGCCGAGGCGGCGTTGAAGCCGGGGATGTTCTTGGTCTGGGGATTGCCCAGGCTCTGCAGGTAGTTGAGCACCGTGAGCGCGTTGTAGCTGACCACCGAGCCCGGAAGGTGGCTGTTGTTGAAGCCCGAGGTGCTGAACGAATTGCTCAGCAAGGACGGGGGGATCGGCACGCCGGTCGGGGCGCCCGAGGCCGGCCCGTAGCCCGAATAGGCCTGCCAGTTGCCGTTCTGCAGGGTGTTGAAGCCGCGCTCGTGTTCGTGGTCGCCGACATACTGGGCGCCGACCTTGATCAGCAGGTTCTCGTCCTTCCAGGTCGCCTGGATCTTGGCCTGGCTGACCACGTCGCGGTTCTGCTGCGACTCGATCACCATCACGTGCGAGCCCAGCAGGGCCGGATTGTTGAAATTGGACAGGTTGCCGCCCGGTCCGTAGGTGCTGAGGAACGGCAGGCCCTGGCCGAGCACCACGCCGGTGGTGTTGGTGTTCAGACCGAACGAGGGCGAGGCGGTGTTGTTGTTGCCGTAGCCGATGTCGGCCTGGGTGTTGGCCTGGCCGTTGGGGTTTTCCCAGGATTCCGCGCGGTCCACGTCGACCAGGACCGAGAAGTTGTCGGTGAACTCATACTTGGCGTTCAGGCCGTATTCGTTGTTTTCCAGGACCTGCTTGTTGTCCTGGGCGAGGAAGTCGGTGGGGCTGTTGGGCGCCTGGAAGCTGCGCACGGTCCCGTCCGCCCCCTGGACGATATTGCTCGGCGACGTGGGCGCGCCGTTGTTGAACCAGACGCTGAAGCCGTTGACGTCCTGGTCGATCCGCTCACGCGAATAGTCGTCGTTCAGGGTCAGCAGGAACTTGTCGGTGGGCTTCCACTGGAAGACCAGGCGGCTGTCCTCGCGGCTGGTGTTGGTGTTCTCCTGCAGCGTCTGGAATTCGCGCGGCAGCCAGCCGTTGATGCTGGGCGTGGTCGAGGCGCCCGGCCCGGCCCCGGCGAGCTGGGAGGGCGAGAACTGCGTCCCGATCCAGCCCTGGATGCTCTCGTGGTCGGCGAGCGTGCGGTGGTCAGAATAGGCGAAGTCCGCCAGCAGGCCGACGGTGTCGTTCAGGAAGGTGTCGCTGAACAGCGCGCCGCCGTTAGGCGTGGCGTGCCCGCCCTCGGGCGAATAGGTGCTCGACAGCGACCCGACCACACGCGGGCCGGGGTGATCGAATGGCTTGGGGAACTTGATGTCGATGGTCGCGCCGATCGCGCCGGCCGAGAGGCTGGCGTCCGGCGTCTTCAGCACGTCGATCTCGCTGACGAAGTCGGCGCCGACGGCGCTGAAGTCGAAGCCGCGGTCGCTGGTGCCCGAGGAGATCTGGCGATCGTCGTAGAGGGTCTCGTTGAAGGTCGGCCCGAAGCCGCGGACGGTGATCTCGGTGGCGTCGCCGTTGGAGGTGGTGGTGTTGCCACTGGTGCCGCGGCTGATCGAGACGCCGGGGATGCGCTGGATGGCGGCGGCGAGGTTGGAGTCAGGGAACTTGCCGATGTCTTCGGCCGAGATCGCGTCGACGATGCCGCTGGCGTCGCGCTTGATGTCCAGGTTGCGCTGCAGCGAGCCGCGCAGACCAGTAACCACGATCTCTTTACTGGTGAAGGCCGATCCCGATGGAGCAGGCG
>JBARAK010000284.1:0-5100 GCA_049791955.1 Caulobacteraceae bacterium | reverse complement strand
GCCCCGCCCTGCCGGTGGGCCGGCGCGGCGCCATCGCCCCCAAGACCCCGGCCCAGGCCCGCTATCTCGACGACCTCGCGCGCTGCGAACTGGTGTTCGGGGTCGGCCCCGCGGGAACCGGCAAGACCTTCCTGGCGGTGGCCTACGGCGCCTCGCTGCTGATGCGGGGCGAAGTCGACCGGCTGATCGTCACCC
Source organism: Caulobacteraceae bacterium (assembly GCA_049791955.1). Taxonomy (GTDB): domain Bacteria; phylum Pseudomonadota; class Alphaproteobacteria; order Caulobacterales; family Caulobacteraceae; genus CAHJWH01. Next base: position 4,905 of record JBARAK010000284.1, on the reverse strand, counting down.
GCCCGGCGGTTGAGGCCGGCGAGCGCCTGGGCTTCCTGCCCGGCGACCTGACCGAGAAGGTCGATCCCTATCTGGCGCCGATCTGGGAAGCGCTTGCGGACATCATGGGGGCCGAGGCCATGCGCCGCCGCCGCGAGCGGGGCGAGATCGAGGTCGCCCCCATCGCCTTCATGCGCGGACGCACCCTGTCCCACGCCTACGTCATCGTCGACGAGGCGCAGAACACCACGCGGCTGCAGATGAAGATGGTGCTGACCCGCATCGGTGAAGGCGCGCGCATGGCGGTCACCGGCGACCCGACCCAGGTCGACCTGCTCAACGGCGCCGACAGCGGCTTGTCCCACGCCATCCGCATCCTCGACGGGGTCAAGGGCGTCGCAGTGGCCCGCTTCGAGGCGTCCGACGTCGTGCGCCATCCGCTGGTCGAGCGGATCGTCAAGGCCTACGACGCCGACGCCGCGCGAAACCCCCGATGATCGAGATCGAAATCGAAGACGAGGCGTGGACCACGGCGCTTCCCGACGCGGAGGCCCTGGTCAGGCGCGCGGCCGAAGCCGCCCTGGCCTTCGATGCGCAAGCCCCCGCCCCCCCGGAAACCGAAGCGATCACCGTGCTGCTGACCGACGACGCGGCGGTCCGCGAGCTGAACGCGCGCTTCCGCGACAAGGACAGTCCGACCAACGTGCTGTCCTTCCCGGCCGCGGAGACCGCCTATCCGCACCTGGGCGACATCGCCCTGGCCTACGGCGTCTGCGCGCGGGAGGCCGAGGCCCAGGACAAGCCGCTGGCGCATCATCTGTCGCATCTGGTTGTGCATGGGACGCTTCATCTCCTAGGCTACGATCACCAGGCCGATGCGGAGGCGGAGGCGATGGAAGCGATAGAGCGGGCGATCCTGGCCGGGCTCGATATTCCGGATCCCTATTCCGACCGGGGTGGACTCGCCCAGGATGGGGCGCCGGACCATGGCTGATCCCTCCAGTCGAAGTCCCCACGATCCGTCCGGCCGTCGCACCCGCCGCGCCGGCATGGGCGGACTGCTTTCCCGCTGGCTGAAACGCGACGCCGTCCCGCACCTGCCCGCCCCCGAAGCCGGCGAGGCGGCCCTGGACCTGGTCGACCAGGCCGAGGCGTTCCAGTCACTGCGGATCTCCGACGTGATGACCCCGCGCGCCGACATCCTGGCGCTGGAGGTGTCCTCGCCGCTCTCCGACGTGGTGGGGCGGTTCGTCGATTCCGAACACTCCCGCATGCCGGTCTATCGCGAGACCTTGGACGACCCGATCGGGGTGGTTCACATCAAGGACCTGCTGCGGTTGATCGCCCCGCCCGGGGTCGAGCCGGAAACGGCGCCGCCTCTGTCCTGGCGCGAGCCGGTGCTGCACCGGCTGCGCCGTGAACTGCTGTACGTGCCGGCCTCGATGCGGGCCGCGGACCTGCTGCTGCGCATGCGCGTGACGCGCATGCACATGGCGCTGGTCATCGACGAGTTCGGCGGCACCGACGGCCTGGTGACGCTCGAGGACCTGGTGGAAGCCGTGGTGGGCGAGATTTCCGACGAACACGACGAACGGGCGGAAGCCTCCATCGTCGCCCGGCCCGGCGGCCTGCTGGAAGCCGACGCACGCGTGCCCCTGGATGAGCTCGAGGCCCTGCTGGGCCATCCCCTCTCCCTCCCCGACGCGGACGAGGACGTGGACACAGTGGCCGGACTGGTCGCCACCCTCGCTGGCCGGGTCCCCCAGCGGGGCGAGGTTATCGTCCATCCCGACGGGGTCGAGTTCGAGGTGGTGGAGGCCGATCCCCGGCGCATCCGCCGCCTGCGCATCCGCCCGGCCCCCAATCGCGCCATGGTCGGAACGCTCGGCCCCGCCGCCTCGCCGCCCGCTTCCCTGGACGCGCCCTACTACGATCCCCTCAGCCTACCCACCAGCGAGACTCCGTGATCCAAAGACAGGGCGGGGCGCTCGGCCCCCGGCAGGGGCTCGGACTGGCGTGCGCGGGAGGACTGGCCGCCGCCCTGGCGCATCCGCCGTTCGGCCTCTGGGCCGGCATCTTCGGTTTCGCCCTGCTGCAGTTCAGCCTCGACCGGACCCCACAGCGGCACGCCCTGAGGACGGCGTTCCTGCGGGGATGGGCGGCCGGGAGCGGCTACCTGCTGATCAGCACCTGGTGGGTCGCGGAGGCCTTCTTCGTCGACGCCGCCAACCACGGCTGGCAGGCTCCGCTGGCGGTGCTGTTCACGGCCGGCGGCATAGGCCTGTTCTGGGGCGCCGCGGGCCTGGTCTACCGGCTGATCGCACCCTCCGGTCCCCAGCGCATCCTGGTCTTCGCCGCGGTCCTGTCCACGTTCGAATGGCTGCGCGGCCACGTGCTGACAGGCTTTCCCTGGGACCTGCCAGGCGAAGCCTGGCGCGCCGGCTCGGCTCCATCCCAGGCCGCCAGCCTGATCGGCGCCTATGGCATGACCTTCGTGACGGTGGCGATCGGCGCCGCCCCGGTCGTCCTGTCCGACCGCAACCGCCTCAGATCCAGCGCCATAGCCCTGGCCGCGGCGGCCCTCGCCCTGGCCGGCCTCTGGGGCTACGGCGTCGTCAGGCTCTCTTCGCCCCCGCCGCCGGACGCATCCATCCGTATACGGATCGTTCAGCCGGGCCTGAAGGAGGAACCGGTCTGGACCGACGACCTGTTCCGCGAGCGGTTCGAGCGGTTCCTGCGCCAGAGCGCCTGGCCTGCCGCCCACCCGCCCGACGTGGTGATCTGGCCGGAGGGCGCCATCCCCGCCCCCTTCAACGCCTACCTGGCTCGCGGCACCTGGACCGAAGAGGAACTCGCCGACGCCTTCCAGCCCGGCCAGACCCTCCTCAATGGCGGTTTCCGCTTCGAAGGCCCCGAAGGCCAGCAGAAGGCCTACAACAGCCTGCTTATGCTTCGCCGGACCCAGACCGGATTCCGGTCCCTGGCGGTCTACGACAAGTACAAGCTCGTGCCCTTCGGCGAATACCTGCCGTTCCCGAAACTCTTCTCCCTGCTGCACCTGACAAGTCTGGTCCAGAACGGCGAACCGTTCTCGCCGGGGCCCCTCCCTGCGCCGGTCGGGATTCCCGGGGTTCCGCGGATGCAGCCGCTGATCTGCTACGAAAGCCTGTTCCCAGGTTTCACCTCATCGAAGGGCGGCCGGCCGGATTGGATCGTCAACGTATCCGACGACGCCTGGTTTGGTCAGACCACCGGACCATGGCAGCACCTCAACCTCGCCAGCTATCGCGCCATCGAGGAGGGCCTGCCGATGGTCCGCGCAACGCCAACGGGTGTTTCGGCAATCGTTGACGCCTACGGTCGAGTCCGGGCTCACCTGGGCATGGGTCGACAGGGGATCATCGACTCCACCCTTCCCGGTCGTCTTGCACCAACTCCTTATTCGAGGTTGCGAGAACTGCCGTTTTGCGTGCTTCTGTTGATTGGCTTCGCGTCGACGTTGATGGTTAACACTTCTAAACTATAAATGAGTCCCAACAGCACCTAACGCAAAGGTCCGAAAGCTTGACAATACGCTTTTGAGAAGGTCTGAGGCGGGCATGGAAGCTCTGAACGATGATCGCTCCCCCAACCCCGTCGATGTCCATGTCGGCGACCGGATCCGCCGCCGCCGCCGTGCGCTTGGAATCAGCCAGGATAAGCTGGCCGAAGCCCTGGGGCTTACTTTCCAGCAGGTGCAGAAATACGAGCGGGGCGCCAACCGGGTGAGCGCCTCCAAGCTCTACCAGGTGGCCCGGGCGCTTCATGCGCCGATACCCTATTTCTTCGACGGCCTTCCGGATCCGGCCTGGACCGGCGGCGTGGGCGAAGCGGAATCGGCTTCCTTCACCCACGAGATGCCGCTGACCCCGGAAGAGCGTGAGTTCGCATCCTGGCTGTCGCGGATCGAAAGCCGCCGGGTGCGCAAGCGCCTGCTGGAACTGGTCCGCACCCTGGCCGACACCGGCGAGGACGGCTCCGGGATCGAGGGGCTCCCTACGGCGTAGGGGGGATCGTCCGGACCGCGCCGTCGCGCCGGCCGAACAGGGCCGAGCCCACCCGGACCGAGGTGGCCCCGAAACGGATCGCGGTCTCGAAATCGGCGCTCATGCCCATGGAAAGGGCGGCGAGGCCGTTACGGGCCGCGATCCTGGCCAGCAGGGCGAAGTGCGGTCCGGCCGGTTCGTCCGAGGGCGGAATGCACATCAGCCCTTCCACCGCCAAGCCATGGTCGCGCCGAACCAGGGCGATGAAGGCGTCGGCTTCGGCCGGCGCCACACCCGCCTTCTGGGGCTCCTCGCCGGTATTGACCTGTATGTACAGCCTCGGCGAACGTCCCAACGCCTGCACCGCATCGGCGACGGCCCCGGCCAGGCGCTCGCGATCCAGGGTCTCGATCACGTCGAAGAAACCGACCGCCTCCTTGGCCTTGTTGGTCTGCAGCGGCCCGATCAGGCGAAGCTCGACGTTCTGTCCGACCGCCTGTCCAACCGTCCTTCCAGGCGCAGCCCGCAGATCGCCCCAACGCGCCGCGGCTTCCTGCACCCGGTTCTCGCCGAAGATGCGCTGGCCGGCCTCCAGCACCGGCGCCACCTGGGTCCAGGGCTGCTGCTTGGACACCGCGACCAGCGTCACATCGGCCGGATCGCGACCAGCTCCCCGTGCGGCGGCCGCCATACGGGCCCGCACGTCGCGCAGGCCCCCGGTCAGATCCGATATCGGGTCGGACGTATGGCCGTCTGATGCAGGGCCGGATAGCGTGGCGGGCGATGGCATCGAAATCCGAGGCTGAGGCTCTGGCGCGGGTGGCCGCGACCCTAGGCCGTCGGGCGGCGCGGGAAAAGCGCGATGCGGGCCGGCTGCCGGAGCCGTGGCCGGATCTGTGGC
>JBARAK010000283.1:0-1749 GCA_049791955.1 Caulobacteraceae bacterium | reverse complement strand
CGTGCTGGTGCGCGCGCGGGTGGACGGGCGCGACTACTGGCTGGACGGCGCGCGCCAGGGCGACCGCGACCTGGACGAGGCCCCCACCCCGGCCTACGGCTGGGTGCTGCCGCTCGACTCCGCCGGCGCGGGCCTGGTGCGGCTCAAGCCCGCTCCGGGCGTGCGCCCGCAGGTGCTGCAGGTGATCCGCTACGACGCATCGGGCGGGGTGACCAAGGACGAGCCGACCGAGCTTGAAACCACCCTGCGCGGCGACGCGGGGGTGGTGGCGCACGCCCAGATGTCGGCCGTCCCCCAGGACCGGCTGGAGGCGTCGCTGAAGGCCTACTGGGCCCAGCTCCACACCGCCTTCACCCCCACCCACGTGGCGGCGGCCTGGGACCCGGCCACGGGCGAGGAGAAGCTGACCGCCGAGGGAACCAGTAAGCTCGACTGGTCCGGCGCCGGGCTGGAGCTGCACCACGTGGAGTTCGGCGGCGCGCTGGACATCAAGCGCGATCCCGCCGCCAGCGACCCGGACGCACCCTACAGCGTCGATTTCCCCAGCTTCACCGAGACCGACGAGAGCGTGGTGCTGCCCCCCGGCGACGACCTGCCGCCCGACAGCGCCAAGGCGACCGATGTCGACACGGTGATCGGCGGGGTCGCCTATCGCCGCACCGGCGTCCTTTCTGGCCACACCCTGAAGGTGACCCTCATCAGCAAGGCGCTGCAGCCCGAGATCACCGCCGCCGAGGCCCGCGCCTCGGTCACCCCGCTGACCACGCTCGGCCAGCAGGGCGTCTACGCCCCAGCCGGCTCGCAGAGCCAGGCGGCCAACGACGCGGCGAACATCGACAGCCATCCCTCCACCGCCGACGGGCATTTCGATCGCGCGGCCGCGCTACTGGACGCGGGCAGATACCCGGAGGCCGTGGCCGAGTTCGACGCGGCCATCGCGCTCGATCCCAAGTCGCAGAAGGCCTGGAGCGGCCGCGCGCTCGCGCACGCCGCGCTGCTCGATCCGGCTGCGATCACGGACGCCGACAAGGCCGATACGCTGGGACCGCCGCAGACCTTCAGCGCCAGCGCCCGTGGCACGCTTGCGTTCAACACCGGCGACATGGCCGGCGCCCGGATCGCCTTCCGCCAGGTTATGGTCCTAGACCCCAAGGATGATTCCACCCTGACCCAGCTCTTGTCGCTGGATCTTCAGGCCGGCGACCCCGACGCCGCGGATCGCGACCTTGAGGCGCTGAAGCAGGCCAAGCCGGACACCGCGCTACGCTATCATCTTTGGAAGGCCCGGATCGCCGAGGCGCGTGGAAACAAGGACGCCGCCCGGCAGGAACTGGCCCAGGCGCCGGGCGACACGGCTGACACCCTGATCGAACGGTCTAAGGTCTATTTCGGTCTCGGCGATCTGGACCGGGCGCGGGCGGACGCCGACGCGGCCATCCACATGAAGCCCAGCGTCCAGGCCTGGAGCGCGCGCGCTAACGCCGACGGCGGCTACGCCAGCCCCAAGGCCGCCCCAGACCTGGACGCGGCGATCAAGCTCGCCCCCAACGACCAGGAGGTGATCCTCTGGCAGGTGAGCGCCGCGATGATGCGCCGCGACTTCGCCACCGCCCTGGAGCAGATCGACCGGCTGATCGTCGTCAACCGGGGGGCGAGGGGCGAAATGCTCACGCGCCGCGCCCAGATCGAGGTCCGGCTGGGCCAGGACGCCGACGCGGACTCCGACTTTTCCAGCGGCCGCACCGCGAC
>JBARAK010000282.1:0-2474 GCA_049791955.1 Caulobacteraceae bacterium | reverse complement strand
CAACAGCGCGACGGGCGGACAATGTGGCCATCGTCGCCTCTTCATCGCCGTGCATCAGGCGGCTGTATCCCTCGACATCGGCGGCGAGGATTGCTGCGAGACGTCTCTCGAGCGGGGGAGCCTCCATCCAGCCTCTACCCTTCCATAAAATGACCGAATGCCATTAGCGGGCGGATACGGTCGCTGATGATCTTGGTGATTGCGAGCATCGGCGTTGAGAGGACAGCGCCGGGCACGCCCCACATCCAGTACCAGAACACCAGCGAGAGGATGACCAGCACCGGGTTGATGGTGAAGCGCCGGGCGAGCAGCATTGGCGTTACCGTCTCGCCTTCGATGAGATGAATGAGCAGGTATAGCCCGGCCGGCAGAAATGCCACCCACAGCGAGTTGATGGACAAAAGGCCCGCGAGCAGAAAGATCACGACGCCGCTCATGGGTCCGAGGATCGGAATGTAGTTGAGCAGAAAGGCAACCGTTCCCCACAGGCTGCTTGCCCGGCGCTTCACCATCAACCCGGTGCTGGTCATCCTATCGCTGGTGTTCTGGTACTGGATGTGGGGCTTGCCCCCCTAAAAGGGCCGAGGAGGCCGAGCTTGAGCCATCGTCGGGATTTGATGTTTTTCATTTTGCCCCCTAAAAGGGCCGAGGAGGCCGAGCTTGAGCCTGCTAGCGAGCTGTTCGCCTGGTCGACCGGGCGTGCCCACGGGGCAAGTTCGACGGTCTCATTGCTCGCGGCAGTACCGAAATTCCCTGCTGGCAGCGAATTTCATCGATTCTGGGCTCGGCGGCGCGCCAACGTCAGCAAAAAAGGTCGTCAAACCAGAGCCTTACGAGCTAATTCCCTGCGCATCTAAACAGGTATTTTTTGCGGCCTTGCAGGGAATTTAAATCGACGATCAGGGAAATTTCCGCCCTGATCAGGGAATGCCGCTCTCGTCCTCTATTTTGGCCGATCAATCCGATCCTCCCGAGAGAACTCGAACGTTGCCGAGAAGGCAAAGAGGGACGCCGTCAGATGCTCGCGTGGCCGCATCAGACCTCCGGCAGCTCGGAGGTTTGGCGTAAGCCTCCGGTGCGTTATGTCGCGTCCGTCTCCCGAAATCGCTTGACCAAGCCGTCGAATTCCGATAGAACATGCCAGGAACACAGAAGGTCGGCCCAAGATGGGTCAGGGGTCGGCTGCTGGGGAACGTTGCAAGTCAGAACATGATGTTGCGCCGGAAAAATGCGCGCGGCAAGGGTCCGCCTACTGAAGCAGTGCTCAAGCATGCGGGCGCTGGGCCGAACCGCCGCCCTTCACCCCGAACCAGACATCGTGCGACAACCAAAACCCCTCGACCGGCTAGCCGGGTCTCTTCGCCTAAATCCCCAAAATTCACTGACTCGCTACTGGAGGGAACGCGATTCGAACTATCTTCGCGCTGTCGATCGTCGGGTATGCCGCAAGGTGGTTCGGGCGGACCGTCATGCCGAATTCCCGCGAAAGATAGTTGGAGGACTCCGGCGGCGGCGCCCTCGCCGAACGACATCCGGTCGGCGTTGGCGAAGACGCAGCACAAGATGGCTCCACTCCGTCCGTCTTTTGCGTGTACCTGGGACCAAGGGTTCGAATCTCTCTTCCTCCAGCAGCGAGTCTACTGCGAACTTGACTCCCTCGTAGGCAAGCCAGCAAAAAATTGGCGCCGAGCGGCGAACGCCCGACGCCTAAAGATGGGCTTGGCCTACAGGGAGACAAATAACCAAGCCATAGTCTTTTACGGACACGCGGAATACGTCATCCCCGGTACATCGAATCCGATGATCGTATCAATGAGATGTGACGGCGTCGTGCAATAGGGACAGAGGATCGTGTCCGCCTCACCCATATCGATGTAGACGTGCGGGTGGTCCTGCGGCGGGGACACTCCGATACGGCCCCGCGGCTCGTCGAATACCTCCACGAGATAACGGTGTTCCCGAAGGGAAAGCAACCTCGTCCGTTCCGGTCAAATTGAATGGATGCCTGAAGTTCATCCAATCCTCCCGCAGCGTGTCGTTCAGCTCCCGATAAACTGGCCGATCATCCGATTGACTTCAGCTGCTTTCTCCATGTGCGGGAGATGGCCGGCTCCGTCGAGAATATGTACGGGCAGGCGAGCGGCCAACGCCTCGGCGTGGGCAGCCGGGATGATGCGGTCCTCACGGCCCCAGATCAATTGCACCGGTAGCGAAAGCGTCATGATCCGGGCGGTCAAATCGAGCGACTGCCGGCCGCCCCCAAACCAAGCCTCGGCGATCTTCGTCAATGCCGCCGTCACACCGTCGAGCCGCTTGTAGCGTAGGACATCCTCGACCATTGAGCGGCTGATGAGCGCCGGATCGTAGACCAAAAGACTGAGGATCTCGGACGCCTCACGGCGGCGCGCCATGACGCAAGAGGCCATCGTTTGCGGCGAAGGCGTCCCTCTACCAATGCGAATCCGCTTTGACGA
>JBARAK010000281.1:0-3429 GCA_049791955.1 Caulobacteraceae bacterium | reverse complement strand
GCGGTGCTGGCCGGCGGCGGATGTGGTTCGCCGGGCGGGCGCGAAGCCCTGGCCCGGCTGGACACGGCCCTGACCCAACTGAACGCTTCCCCGGGCGGCGCGGCCGACATGCTGGCGGCGGCGCTGTTCATCGACGCGGTGGAGGCCCTGGACCTCCACGCCGTCGCCAACGGCTTTTGATGGAGGATCGCGCATGGAAGTCCTGAACTACGACTATCCCGGCGCCGCGACGCCGGTGAATGGCCGCGCCCATGTCGGCGTGGTCGGGTCGGGCGATCTGGAGATCCTGATGGAGCCCTCGCCGGATGGTCAGGCCCACGTGGTGGTGACCACCAGCGTCGACGGCTACGGCCCGATCTGGCGCAGCGTGATCGACCGCTTCTTCAGCCGGTTCGACCGCGCGGTGAAGATCGAGATCAACGACTTCGGCGCGACGCCCGGCATGGTCGCCCTGCGCCTCGGTCAGGTGGCGGAGCTGCTTCAGCCATGAACGTCCAGGCCAGACCCCAAAACTTCGAACGGTTCCTCGCCCGCCGCAGCTTCATCGAGATGAACGCGCCCGAGCGCGCCGCCGCCCTGCTGGACCAGGGTTCCGGCCGGGTGCTGCTCGGCCCGTTCGACCGGCTGAAGTCGCCCTGGTTGCCGCAGCAGGGCATCGTGCCCCAGGCCGACGACGGGGTGACGATCCTGCGCGGGACCATCGACGGCGTCCCGGCGGTCGCCGCGGCGATCGAGAGCAGCTTCCAGGGCGGCAGCATGGGCGAGGTCTCCGGCGCCAAGATCGCCGGGGCCCTGGAGCTGGCACTGGCCGATCACGAGAAGGGCGTGCCCACCCGGCCGGTGATCCTGTTCGAGACCGGCGGCGTGCGCCTGCAGGAGGCCAACCTGGGCCTGGCCGTGATCGCGGAGATCCACGCCGGCATCGTGGCGCTGCGTCCTCACGTCCCGGTCGTGGGAGTGATCTCGGGCATGGTCGGCTGTTTCGGCGGCATGTCGCTGGCCGCCGCCCTGTGCAGCCACCTGATCGCCACGCCCCAGGGACGTCTCGGCATGAACGGGCCCGAGGTGATCGAGCAGGAGGCCGGGGTTCAGGAGCTGGACGCCTCCGACCGCCGGCTGATCTGGAGCCTGATCGGCGGCGAGCAGCGCCGCGAGACCGGCCTAGTCGACACCCTGGTGGAGGACGATGCGGACGCCATAAGCGCCGCGGTCCGCGCCGTGTTCGCGGCCGGGGTGGTCGAGCGGCCCCGCACCGCCCAGGTCGACGAATACCTCGCCAAGCTGAAGGCCTACGACCCGGCCCAGCCGACCGACCCGATGGCGCTACGCGCCGTTTGGGGAGAAGGAGCCTCGAAATGAGCGAGCAGTCCAATACCCGCAGCCGCGGACGCATCTGGCTGGACGCCCTGGCCGGGACGGCCGGCGCCCCCGCCTATGGCCAGCCCTCGGTGCTGTCGGCCGACGCGGAGCTGGGCGGCGAGAGCGCGCGCTTCATCGCCGTGGTCCCCGATCCTAACGCCCGCTTCCCCCGCGCCCGCCAGGGCGAGGTGGGCCTGGAAGAGGGCTGGACCCTGGCCAGGCTGGTGCGCGAGACGGTTGACGCCGACGCCCACACCGCCGTCCGCCGGCCGATCATCGCGGTGGTGGACGTGACCAGCCAGGCCTATGGCCGGCGCGAAGAGATGCTGGGGGTCCACCTGGCCTGCGCTGCCGGCGCGGACGCCTACGCCCAGGCGCGGCTGGCCGGCCATCCGGTGGTGGCGCTGATCGTGGGCAAGGCCATGTCGGGCGCCTTCCTCGCGCACGGCTACCAGGCCAACCGGCTGGTGGCGCTGGATGCGCCGGAGGTGCTGGTCCACGCCATGGGCAAGCAGGCCGCCGCCCGCATCACCCGCCGCCCGGTCGCGGCCCTGGACGAACTGGGCAACCGCTTCCCGCCCATGGCCTACGACATCGGCAACTATGCCAAGCTGGGCCTGCTGCACGCCCTGGTCGGCGGGGTGGACGCGGATGCGCCGAGCGCTGCGGACCAGGACAAGGTGAAGGCCGTGCTGGTCGAGGCCGTAGCCGACATCCGCGCGTCCGGCCGTCGCGACCTGAGCGTGCGGCTGCAGTCGCCTCAGGCCCACTTGGTCCGCGCCGCCTCCATCGAAGTGCGCCGCCGTCTTGCCGAACAGTGGGACGCCCAGCCTTGATCTAGTGCCAGGAATACATCCCGAAAACGGGAGGAAAGGGGAGGCGGTCTGTAATGGGGATGCTCATAGCGTCGGCGCTCGTGCCGGTGTTCTTCGTGATGGCGCTGGGGTTCTTCGCTGGCAAGCGCGGGATCATCGACAACGTCAATATCAAGGCGTTGAACAACTTCCTGATGATGTTCGCCCTGCCGGCGGCCCTGTTCACCGCCATCGCGCGGACGCCCGGTACGGTGATCGTCTCCAACGCCTCGCTGATGCTGGTGCTGGCGATCTGCCTGCTGGCGCTCTACGCCGTCATGGGGCTGCTGCAGTATGTGCTGTTCAAGCTGTCGAAGGCGGATGCGGCGGTGCTGATGCTGACCGCGGCGTTCCCGAATTTCTCCTCCATCGGCCTGCCGCTGCTGGTGGGGATCTACGGCCCCGAGGCGGCGCTCGCGGTCGCCGTGGCCATCGCCACCGGGGCGGTGACCATCTCGCCCCTGACCCTCACCCTGCTGGAGCTGGCCAAGGCCGAGCCGGGCTCGCGCTCGGGCTTCGCCCAGTTCCTGGGCGCGCTGCGCAAGTCGGTGTCCAAGCCGATCTTCCTGGCCCCCATGCTCGCCGTCATCCTGGCGCTGGCCGGGTTCCAGATTCCGGCCCTGGTGGACAAGACGCTCAGTCCGATCGGCGCGGCCACGGCGGGGGCGGGCCTGTTCCTGACCGGGCTGATCCTGTCGGCCCAGCCGATCCGCATCACCCGCGACGTGGTGATCGGCGTGGTGCTGAAGAACATCCTGCAGCCGCTGCTGGCGGTCCTGCTGGTCTATCTGCTGCGTATCCCGCAGCCGCTGGCGGGGGAGGCGGTGCTGCTGGTCTGCATCCCAGCCGGCTTCTTCGGTCTGGTGTTCGGGGCCGGCTATGGCGCGCGGCCGGCGGTGGCCGGATCGACGCTGGTGGTCTCGTCGGTCGCCAGCATCGTGACCCTGGCGATCGCCGTGGCGTTGCTGGCGCCGCTGGCGCACCATCCGTGAGGCCATGACGTCCCTTCCCATCCAGGATCCGTCCAGGCTGTTCGCGCACGATCTGCTGCGCGTGGCGGGCGGGGCGCGGCTGATCGCGGACGGAGTTCAGCCGGACTGGGTCGAGGGCGCGCTTGCAGGGGCGCCGTGGGTGGTGGTCCGGCGGGCGGGACTGCGGGACGGATGGGTTCCGGTCGGGGTGCGCGGGGTGGCGCGCAACCAGCGCTGGGCGTGCT
>JBARAK010000280.1:0-2220 GCA_049791955.1 Caulobacteraceae bacterium | reverse complement strand
GGTTCCACCCAGGCTGAGCGAAGCGGTCGGACTGTTCACCAGCTGGCCCGCGTCCGTCGGCAGGCGCGGGGTGTCGACCCCGGCGCTGGCGGCCTGGGCGGTGAAGGTGGCGTTGCCCGAGGTCAGGGCGATGTCGGAATATTCGTTGATCACCGCCTGGTTCTTGATGTCGAACACGTGCGGGGTGGACTGGACGGTTCCGCCCAGGCCGCCGAACTCGCCCGTCACCGCGATGGTGCCGTCGGGCAGCCGCTGGCTGGACCCGACCGGGACGGTGACGGCGGAGGTGTCCTCGACCACCTCCATGCCGCCCGGCAGCACCGCGTACTGGGCCGGCAGCAGGGTGTACCAGCCAGCCGCGACCCCGCTGCCGCCGTTCAGGTAGACCCGCTGGCCCACCTGGCTCGGCGCGTAGAGCGCGTTGTAGTTGCTGGAATAGATCGGGTCGTAGGCGGCTACCGGCGCGCTGGAGAGGCCGGGGACGATGGCGTAGACCTGCCGGTGGTCGGCGAACTGGAAGCCGCCGTTGCTGGTGAAGGCGTCGGCGTTGAACTGGCTGAGGATGTCGCGCGAGCCGCCGGTGCCGGGGATGAACTCGTAGGCGAACACGTCGCCGCCGCCCTTCAGGTCGACCGTGGCGCCGGACGCGGTGGTGACGTTCTGGCCGGCCAGGGTGAGCACCGCCGCCGGAGGGGCGGTGAGGGCGTTGGCGTCGGTCGGGGTGAAGAAGTACTCGGTCTGGTCGGTGGTGGTGCCGAAGGGGATCGACAGCCCGTCCGCGGAGACCGAGGTGACGCTGCCGGCGCCGAGGGTGAGCGAGGTGGTGGCGGGGGCGAACACCGATCCGCCGGAGCCGCCGCTGTTCGCGCCGATCACCAGGGCGGTGTTCGAGCCCAGGGTCAGGGCGCCGATCGGCGCGCGCACGACGCCGTCCTGGACGATGTTGGCGGCCTGGATCGTCAGGTCGCTGCCGGCCGAGAAGGGCGTCGGCGGCGGGGTCGACGAGGTTCCGGTAATGGTGATCACGCCGGTCCGGGCGGCTGAGGTGACGTCGAAGGTGCTGCCGGTGGTGGCGTAGACCTGGGCGGCGGTGAGATTGAGGTTCCCATTCACCGCCAACTGGCCGATCAGGGTGGGCGTGGTGGCCTCGCCGTTCGCGAAGGGCGCGGCGCCGATGAAGCGCAGGTCGCCCGCCGAGATCAGGGAGACGTTGGCGACCGATTGGTCGAACAGCACCGCGCCGGTGACGTCGATGGCCTGGGCGTTGAAGGTCACCTGGCCGGTCGCCGTGGTCGCCGTGTCGGCGGTGTAGGTCGGGCTGGCGAGGGTCTGGAAGGCGCTGTCGAGCGAGATGTAGGGGGCGTCGATCTGGAGCGATCCAGCCACGCTGACGGTCGGGAACAGGCTCTGCGGCGCGCCGGCGCCGCTCTGGGAAATGCCTCCGGAGAGGGCGCTGCCCTGCGGCGCGCCCATCAGGTAGAAGGCCTGGCCGAGGCTGAGGTTGACCGGACCCCCGCTGGTGGTCAGGTCGCCCTGGACCACCAGGGTGTCGAAGCCGGCCCCTTCGATCTGCTGCGCGGAGATGGTGTCGGCGGTGGGCGTGGACGGATCGTTCTCGGTCAGCGTCAGGCTGGTGGTGGTCAGGGTCCCGCCCGCCGCCCCCGCCGCGCCGCCACGGGCGTCGATGATCGCCCCGGTGATGGTCCCGCCCGCGCCCAGCGTCAGGTTGCCCCCGTTGCTCCACTGCGGCGCCTGGATGTACTGGCCGCTGGCCGTCAGCTGGTCGAAGGTGGCCGAGGCGCCGGCCAGGTTGATCTGCGCGCCGGGGGGGGCCACCAGCTGCAGGCCGGTCTGGACGCCGAACGCGGCGCCGGTGGTGAAGGCCACGTTGGTGTCGAAGGGCGAGACCGCGAACAGCGGCGAGGTGGCCGCGACGACATTCAGGGCGGCGGTCTGCAGCGTGCCGCCGCCGACCACCGTGCCGGTGACGATCTGGCGGCCCTGGGTGATCCCGGTGGCGTTGGGATTGATGATCGCCGCGCCTGACAGGTCGGTCACGCTGTTCGGGGCCAGCATGATCCCGACGTTGGCGGGCAGGTCGCCGGTCAGATAGATCGCGTCGCCGGAAGCCACCTGGGCGTTGGTCTGGCCGGGCCTGGCGACCGACTTGGCGTTCTCGCTGATGCTGCCGTCGGCGTTGATGCTGAAGATGTCCGAGAG
>JBARAK010000279.1:0-1594 GCA_049791955.1 Caulobacteraceae bacterium | reverse complement strand
ACCGCAGCCCCACGGGCACGGGCACGTCGGCGCGGCTGGCGGTGCTGCGGGCGCGCGGCCAGATCGGCCTGGGGGAAGAGCTGATCCATAGCTCGATCGTCGGCTCGCGCTTCCATGGCCGCATCCTGGCCGAGACCACCGTCGGCGGACGGCCAGCGGTGCTTCCGGCGATCCGCGGGCGCGGCTGGATCACCGGCTATCACCAATACCGGGTCGACCCCACCGACCCGTTCCAGACCGGCTACGTGGTCGCCGACACCTGGGGCGTCACCGGAAGCTTGGCGCAGTAGGCAGGGGCGCAATAGGTCGCAGCGCGCATCCCATCTCCGGAAGCCGCGTTCTTCCACCGCTTCCAAGGAGACGCGCGATGAAGACTTCCGGTTCCGCCGCCTGGCAGGGCGGCCTCAAGGACGGCAAGGGCGAGATTTCGACCAAGAGCGGCGCGCTGAGCGCCTATCCCTACGGCTTCGCCAGCCGTTTCGAAGGCAAGCCCGGCAGCAATCCGGAAGAGCTGATCGGGGCGGCCCACGCGGCCTGCTTCACCATGGCCCTGTCGCTGATCCTGAACGAGGCGGGACTGACCGCCGAGCGGATGGAAACCAGCGCCGAGGTCACCCTGGAGAAAGTCGACGACGGCTTCGCCATCACCGCGGTGCACCTGACCCTGAAGGGCAAGGTCCCAGGGGCCGATCAGGCCAAGTTCCAGGAGCTGGCGGCCATGGCCAAGGCCGGATGCCCGGTCTCCAAGCTGCTCAAGGCCGACATCAGCCTGGACGCGACGCTGGAGGCCTGAACGACCCCCGAAGGCTGACCGAAGAGGAGGGTCGCCCCTCCTCTTCAATCAACCACGTAGGATTTAGAACTCCTCCCAGCCGTCTTCGTCGGCGGCGGGTTTGCGCGCCGCGCCGCCGCGACCGAGGGTCTTCATGGCGGGGACGGACGTGGAGTGGCGGGCAGTGTGCCCCGGGGCCGCGCGGTGACCGGCGCGGGTGGCGATGGGGGCTTCTGAGCCGGTGCGGAACTGGCCGATCAGGCGGGCCAGGGCCTCGGTCTCCTGGGTCAGGCTGTGGCTGGCTGCGGTGGACTGCTCCACCATGGCCGCGTTCTGCTGGGTGACCTGGTCCATCTGGTTGATGGCGGTGTTGACCTCATGCAGGCCGACGGCCTGCTCCTGGGCGGAGGCGGCGATCTCCACCACCACCGCGCTGATCCCCACCACCTGGGAGACGATGCGATCGAGCGCCGCACCGGTCTCGCCGACCAGCGACACGCCGGAGGCGACCTGCTGGGCGGAGGCCGAGATCAGGCCCTTGATCTCCTTGGCGGCTTCGGCCGAGCGCTGGGCCAGGGCCCGTACTTCCTGGGCCACCACCGCGAAGCCCCGGCCAGCGTCGCCCGCGCGGGCGGCCTCGACCCCGGCGTTCAGCGCCAGCAGGTTGGTCTGGAAGGCGATCTCGTCGATCACCCCGATGATCTGGCCGATCTGGCGCGAGGACTGCTCGATGCCGCTCATGGCGCTAACCGCTTGGCGCACCACCACGCCGGAGCGCTCGGCGTCGGACTTGGCGTTGGAGACCGCGTCGCGGGCCTGCAC
>JBARAK010000278.1:0-2858 GCA_049791955.1 Caulobacteraceae bacterium | reverse complement strand
CGTCGTCACACCCCTGGGCGGGGACTGGACCTCGGGCGTGCTGAGCTTCGACCGCGCGCCCCTGGCCGAGGTCCTGGCCGACGCCAACCGCTACAGCGCCCGCAAGATCCGCCTCGCCTCCCCCGGTCTCGGGGACCTTGAGATCACCGGCGTGTTCCATGCCGGCGTCACCCCCGATCTCGCCGCCAGCCTGGCCAGGGCCCTGGGCCTGACCCTCACCACCGCGGCGAACGGGGATTTGCGGCTCGGCCGGCGCGCCGCCTGACCCGGCGGGAATCGTCCGCCCGCAAATTTTTCTGAGGTCGCCGGCGCAACCGCCGTCGAAGCCCCTGAACGGACCTCGAAACGAGGCCGTCTTGGGGGAAACGACCATGGGTTGGAACAGAATCACGGCCGCCGGCCTGCTCGCGGGCGTCAGCGTGACGGTCATGGCGGCGGCGCAGGCCGTCGCCGCCGCGCCTTCGATGCAGGCCTACGCCCTGGAGCCGCAGGACCTGGGCCAGGCGCTGCGCAGGATCGCCCTGATCTCCGGGCGACAGGTGGTCGCCGCCTCCAACCTCGTCGCCGGCAAGCGCTCCGCCGCGGTGAACGGCCGCTTCACCGCCGAGCAGGCCTACGCCGCAGCCCTCAGTGGCGCCGGCCTGCAAATGAGCAGCGTCGGCGGCATGCTGGTGGTGGTGCAGGCCCCGGCCGAGCTGCGGCCGCCCGCCTCGGCCCCGCCGCCCCCGCAAGCCGTCTCCGAGCTGACCATCACCGGCACGCGCATCCGCGGCCAGGCCCCGGTCGGCTCCAACCTGATCGTCATCGACCGCTCGGCGATCGACCAGAGCGGCTACGCCTCCACCGCCCAGCTGCTGGCCGCCCTGCCGCAGAACTTCGGCGGCGGCGCGACCGAGACCACCGCCGGGTTCAGCCTGCGCAACAACGCCAACCTCAACCAGTCGTTCGGCTCCAGCGTCAACCTGCGCGGCCTCGGCGACGACTCCACCCTGGTGCTGCTCAACGGCCAGCGTCCCGCGCTCGGCGGGCTCGGCGGCGCCTTCGCCGACATCTCCATGGTCCCCTCCAGCATCATCAAGCGGGTCGAGGTGCTGGCCGACGGCGCCTCGGCGCTCTACGGCTCCGATGCGGTGGCCGGGGTGGTCAACTTCATCTTCCGCGACGACTTCGAAGGCGCGGAGACCACCGCCCACTACGGAACCGACGGGGACTTCAGCGAGGTCCAGGTCAGCCAGATCCTCGGCGCGAACTGGGGCTCCGGCCACGCCGTGTTCGCCTACGAATATTACGACCGCACCGCCTTGCCGGCCGCCGATCGGCCCTACGCCACCGAGGACCTGGTCCCCTTCGGCGGCCAGGACTACCGCAGCCCGTTCGCGGCCCCCGGCAACATCCTGGCGGGCGCGGCGAGCTTCGCCATTCCCCAGGGCTCGACCGGGGTCGGCCTGACGCCGTCCCAGCTGCTCCCGGGCCAGACCAACCTCAGCGACCAGATCCGCGCCACCGACCTGCTGCCGGATCAGCAGCGCCACAGCGTCTATGGCTCGCTGCACCAGGACCTGGGATGGGACACCACCGTCTTCGTCCAGGGCCTGTTCGCGGAGCGCGCCTTCGTCGACCACACCCTGCCGACCGGCCAGGCGCCGTTCACCGTCCCCACCACCAACCCCTTCTACGTCGACCCGATCGGCACCCGCCAGCCGGTGACGGTGGAGTACAACCTCAACGCCGATCTCGGGGCGCCGGTCGACCACGGCATGGTCCAGGCCTATGACGCCGAGGTCGGGCTCGATCACCGCTTCGGCGCCTGGACCGGCGAGCTCCTCGCCGGCTATGGGCGGGAACGGGAGTTCACCGGCGCCTACAACCTGGTCAACCAGGCCGCCGCCGCCGACGCCCTGGCCGACACCAATCCGGCCACCGCCCTGAACGTGTTCGGCTCCGGGGCCAGCAACAATCCCGCCACCTTGAACGCGGTGCGCGGCTGGGTCGACGACACCAGCCACTCCACGGTCTGGTCGGTCAGCGGCAAGTTCGACGG
This sequence comes from Caulobacteraceae bacterium, assembly GCA_049791955.1. Lineage (GTDB taxonomy): Bacteria > Pseudomonadota > Alphaproteobacteria > Caulobacterales > Caulobacteraceae > CAHJWH01. The sequence goes on along the minus strand of JBARAK010000278.1, from coordinate 817 downwards.
CCCGCTGTTCGACCTTCCCGCCGGCACGGTGCGCATGGCCTTCGGCGGCGAGTACCGCGTGGAGAGCTACGACTACGTCGAAACCCTTCAGTTCGTGAGCTTGCAGCCGGAGGTCGTGCCCCTGAGCGACATCCCCGGTCCGCGCAGCATCGCCGCGGGCTATGGCGAACTGCTGATCCCGCTGGTCGGCCCCGACATGCACGTGCCCGCGATCCGGCGCCTCGATCTCTCGGTAGCCGGCCGTTTCGAGCACTACAGCGACGTCGGCGACACCGCCAATCCCAAGGTCGGGCTGAACTGGTCGGTGGTCCCGGGCGTGGATCTGCGCCTGGCCTACGGCACATCCTTCCGCGCGCCGACCTTCGACGAGCTTCGCTTTGGGCCGGGCGACGTGATCTACGCGCCGATCGCCCTGGCCGACCCGAAATCACCGGCCGGGGTCACCAACGCCCTGGTCCTGATCGGCAACTCGCCGACCCTCAAGCCGGAGACCGCGACCACCTGGAACGCCGGGATCGACCTCAAGCCGGACTGGGCGCCGGGCCTGAAGGCCAGCCTCGGCTACTACGTGGTGGACTTCCGCGACCGCATCCAGGCCCCTACCAGCGATATCCTGAGCCTGCTGGAGAACCGCTCGACCTTCGCGGGGATCATCAACGCTCAGCCCACCGCCGCCGCCATCGCCGCCTACTATGCCAGCCCCAACCTGGATAACCCGGAGAACATCCCGGCCTCGGCGATCACCACCATCATCGACAACCGGGTGCAGAACCTCGCCCAGGTGCACCAGGACGGCCTCGATTTCGACGCCGGCTAC
>JBARAK010000277.1:0-1833 GCA_049791955.1 Caulobacteraceae bacterium | reverse complement strand
GTGCTGTGGCTGGGCGAGGGCCTGGCCAACGACCATACCGACGGCCACGTGGACAACCTGGCGCGCTTCGTGGCGCCGGGGGTGGTGGCCTGCCCGGTCGGGTTCGGGCGCGACGATCCCAACACGGCGATCTACGGCGAGACCGCCCGCCTGCTGGCCGGCATGACCGATGCGCGCGGCGTGGCCCTGCAGGTCATGCGCATCCCCTCGCCGGGCCGCATCCTCGATCTGGACGGCGACGTCACGCCCGCCTCGCACATGAACTTCATCATCGCCAATGAGGCGGTGATCATGCCGGTGTACGAGGAACGCGCCAGCCCGCTGGCCCTGGAAGCGCTGCGCGCCGCCTTCCCGGAGCGCGAGGTGATCGGCCTGTCTTCCCGTGCGATCCTCACCGGCGGGGGATCGTTCCACTGCATCACCCAGCAGGAGCCCGCCTGATGGCCAGAACCCTCAGCGTCGGCCTGATCCAGACGTCCTACGGCCTGGACATGGACGACAACATCGCCCGCACCATCGACCTGGTCCGCGCGGCGGCGGCGAAGGGCGCGCAGGTGATCCTGCCGTCGGAATTGTTCCAGGGGCCGTACTTCTGCGTCACCCAGGAAGAGAAGTGGTTCGCCACCGCCTATCCCTGGCGCGAGCACCCCTGTGTCCTCGCCCTGGCGCCGGTGGCGGCGGAGCTGGGGGTGGCGATCCCGGTCTCGATCTATGAGCGCGAGGGGCCGCACTACTTCAACAGCCTGGTGATGCTGGACGCCGACGGCTCGCCGCTCGGGGTGTACCGCAAGAGCCACATCCCCGACGGGCCGGGCTATCAGGAGAAGTACTACTTCCGCCCCGGCGACACCGGCTTCAAGGTGTGGGAGACCCGCTTCGGCCGCATCGGCACCGGCATCTGCTGGGACCAGTGGTATCCCGAGGCCGCCCGCGCCATGACCCTGATGGGGGCCGACGCGCTGTTCTATCCCACCGCCATCGGCTCGGAGCCGCACGACTCCAGCCTGGACACCCGAGATCCCTGGCGGCGTGTGATGCAGGGCCACGCGGTGGCCAATGTGATCCCGGTGATCGCCTCCAACCGCATCGGGACCGAACCTGGTCCCAACAACAGCGGTCAGGGCGGAGGGCAGAGCTTCTACGGCTCGTCCTTCATCGCCGACCACCGCGGCGACCTGGTGGAGGCGTTCGAGCGGTCCGACGAAGGGGTGCTGACCCACAGCTTCGACCTGGACTTCCTGCGCACCCACCGCGCCGCCTGGGGCTTCTTCCGCGATCGCCGCACGGACCTGTACGAGGCCCTGGGGCCGCGGCGCACCTTTGAGCCAGCGGGAGGCTGAGGGCGTTCTAAGAGGCGAGGGGAATGGGGTGGGAGGCGCAAAACAGTCCCCCCAAAAAGGGACCGCGTCCGCCGTTTTAAGGCGGCGGACGCGAGGGACTTTGGACCTCCATCCAAGGTCTGTAATCTGCCCCTCTTCGGTACTGTGGCCAAATCACCATGGCGTGAAGCGCAGGAGACGCACCCAGTGAGGACCTTCCATCCGCCGCGGCGCATCCTGCTGGGACCCGGCCCCTCCGAAGTGTCCCCGCGGGTGCTGCTGGCGACGGCGCGCCCGACCATCGGCCACCTCGATCCCGCCTTCATCGGATTGATGGACGAGATCCGCACCGCGCTCGCCCGCCTGTTCCGCGCCCCCCACCACGCCTGCCTGCCGCTGCCGGGTCCCGGGACGGCGGGGATGGAGGCGGCGATCATGAACCTGCTCGAACCCGGGCAGGCGGCGGTGGTCGCGGTCAACGGGGTGTTCGGCCGGCGCATGGCCGACATGGCCG
>JBARAK010000276.1:0-22172 GCA_049791955.1 Caulobacteraceae bacterium | reverse complement strand
GCGCAGGTCCATGCCGGCGGCGCCGGCGCTGGCGTAGCTCGGGCTCTCCAGCCCCGCGTGGTGGGGCAGGCGCACCAGGGCCATGCTCAGGGTCGTAGGCTCAGAATTCACGCAATGGTCTCCGCGATCCGCTCGGCCAGCCGCCGCGCCAGGACCGTCTTCGAGGCCGCGCCCCAGGGTTCGCTTCCCCGGGCCGTCAGCAGGGTGATCTCGTTCTGGTCGCCGCCGAACACGCCGGGGCGGCCCACATCGTTGGCGACGATCCAGTCGCAGCCCTTCCGCGCCAGCTTGGCCTGGGCGTTGGCTTCCAGGTCGTTGGTCTCGGCGGCGAAGCCCACCACCAGCTGCGGGCGGCGCGGGCCTGGCCGCGACAGGGCGGCCAGGATGTCGGGGTTCTCGGTCAGGACCAGGGGCTCGGGCGCGGTCGAGCCCTTCTTGATCTTGCGGTCCGACAGGGTCTGCGGGCGCCAGTCGGCCACGGCGGCCACCAGGACCGCGGCGTCCACGGGCAGGGCCGCATCGCAGGCGATCTGCATCTCCAGTGCGGTCTCCACCTCGATCCGCTGCACGTTGATGGGGCGGGGAAGGCCCGTCGGGCCGGAGACCAGGGTCACGTCCGCCCCCAGGTCCGCCAGGGCCTCGGCGACGGCGTAGCCCTGCTTGCCGCTGGAGTGGTTGCTGATGTAGCGCACCGGGTCGATCGGCTCGCGGGTGGGGCCGGCGGTGACCAGGATGCGCTTGCCGCTCAGCACGCCCTTGGACCAGCGCCGCAGGGCCGCCTGTATGGCCTCAAGGATCGCCGGCGGTTCGGCCAGGCGGCCTTCCCCGAACTCGCCGCAGGCCATGGCCCCCTCGTCGGGGCCGACGAAGCTGACCCCCTGGGCCTTCAGCGTAGCGAGGTTCCGCTGGGTGGCGGGGTGGGTCCACATGCGCACGTTCATCGCCGGCGCCATCAGCACCGGCGTATCGGTGGCGAGCAGGGTGGTGGAGGCGAGATCGCCGGCCACGCCATGGGCGGCCTTGGCCATCAGGTCGGCGGTGGCCGGGGCGACTACGATCAGGTCGGCCGAGCGCGACAGCTCGATGTGGCCCATCTCCGCCTCGTCGGTCAGCGAGAACAGGTCGGTGTAGACCTTGTCCTCGCACAGGGCGGACAGCGACAGGGGCGTGATGAACTGCGCGCCGGCGCGGGTCAGGATCGGGCGGACCGCAATGTCCTGCTTGCGCAGCAGGCGCGCCAGTTCCAGCGCCTTGTAGGCCGCGATGCCGCCGCCCACGATCAGCAGCACGCGCCGCCCGCTCATCGGCTGAAGTCCTTGCCCACGGCTTCGCTGCCCATGGCTTCGCTGATAGCGCGTTCGCCGCCCGCCGTCAGCCTCTCAGGGCCGGATGAGAACAAAAGGCTAAAACGAGAACAAAAGGGCAAGACAGGCGGATATGTCTCACGCTATGCTGGTTGAGGGATTTATCAAACCTGGGGCTGTGGAATGGTGTCTTTTCGAGCCGCAACCTGCGCGGCTGTATTTGGCGTGCTCGCGATAGGATCGCTGGCGGCCTGCAATCGTAACGACGGCGCTTCGAGCGGCCAGGCCTATGCGGCGGACCGTGGGGGCGCCCGCCATGGCGCCGGGCCCAGCTCGGACGACGGCGCCCGTGCGCCCATACCCCTGTTCCACGGCGAACCGGTCTGGAGCCAGAACCGCTACCACACCGCCCAGGAGAACGCCGAATACCACTTCCACCGGGACGGCCCGTCGCTCGGCGCCCGGACGCTGGACGACTTCCTGACCAAGGTCCACCACTTCGGCGACCATCCGCCGGCGGGCACCCTGAGCCTGACGCGTGAGAACGGCGACCGGCTGCTGTACGATCCCAAGGCCAACCTGTTCGGGGTCTTCACCCACGACGGCGCGCCGCGGACGATCCTGAAGCCCACCAATGGCATGGCCTACTGGAACGAGCAGAAGGCCCGGGAGGCCGAAGGCGGCGGGGATTACCATTCGCACCCCCGCAGGGACTACGGCCGCAGCGACGGCGGCGGCTCTGGCGACCGGCAGGATAACTGAGGCCGTTCGTCCCATCCCCCTGCGGGGGGAACCCATTTCACCCCGTTCGGGCCTTCCCCCGACGGGGTCGGGACCATCTAAGCTGTTGAATCTGAAGTCCTTCCATCGCCAGCGGCGCGCGCGATGGAGGGGCTTGGCCGAAATGTGGCGGGATTACGGCGGCCGTTGTACGCTGCCAGGAGTGTGAAAAGCGCGGCCGGTTAACCAATCGGTGGGAATGGTTCGGCTAGGCTGAAGCAAGTTTCAGGCCAGGGAGGGGGCCATGGCGCTCAGTCCCAGATTAGAACTCCGGCAGGGCCAGAGCCTTGTCATCACCCCGCAGTTGCAGCAGGCCATCAAGCTGTTGCAGCTTTCGAACCTTGAGCTCGACGTGTTCGTGGAGACCGAACTCGAGCGCAATCCCCTGCTGGCCCGCGAGGAGGCCGAGGGCGATGTGGGAGAGCATGCGGCGGAAGCGGTGACGGAATCGGACGGTTTCACCCCCGACGAGGCCCCGGGCGGGGCCGTCGAGGCCGACCTCGATGCACGTCATGACGACCTCTACGCCGATGCATCGCCCGGCGACCGGGCCACCGGCGACGCCGGAGAAGCGCCTACCGCCGGCGCCGCGGAGGCCGGCGGGGCCACGGACTGGTCACGCGCCGCCAAGGGCGGTTCGTTCGAGACCGATGGCGAGGATTTCGCCGCCAGCCTCAGCCGCGACAAGACCCTGCACGAGCACCTGCGCGACCAGCTCGCCCTTCTGGGCCTGACCGGCGCAGACTTCGCCATCGCCAATGTGCTGATCGATGCGGTGGACGAGGGGGGCTACCTGCGCGCCGACCTGCTGGAGGTCGCCGAGCGACTGGGCTGCGAGCCGGAGCGCGCGTGCAGCGTGCTCGGCCGGCTGCAGGGCTTCGACCCAACCGGCGTGTTCGCCCGCGATGTCCGCGAATGCCTCGCCCTGCAGCTTCGCGAGCGTGACCGGCTGGATCCGGCCATGCAGGCGCTGCTCGACCATCTCGACCTGCTGGCCCGTCGCGACCTGGCGGGGCTGCGCCGGATCTGCGGGGTGGACGACGAGGACCTGCGCGAGATGATCGGCGAGGTCCGCGCCCTGACGCCGCGGCCGGGCGCCGCCTTCGGATCGGAGCCGGTGCAGGGCGTGGTCCCCGACGTGTTCGTGCGCGAGGACGGTCTTGGGCTGTGGAAGGTCGAGCTGAACACCGACACCCTGCCCAAGCTGCTGATCGACCGCCGCTATCACGCCCGGGTTTCGAGTGCGGCGCGCAGCGATGCGGAGAAGACCTTCGTCTCGGACTGCTTCGCCCAGGCCAATTGGCTGGTGAAGAGCCTGGACCAGCGCGCCCGCACTATCCTCAAGGTGTCCAGCGAGATCGTCCGCCAGCAGGACGCCTTCCTGGCGCTGGGCGTCGAGCACCTGCGCCCACTGAACCTGAAGACCGTGGCCGATGCGATCGGCATGCACGAATCCACCGTCAGCCGGGTCACCTCCAATAAGTACATGGCCACCCAGCGCGGGGTGTTCGAGCTGAAATTCTTCTTCACCTCGGCCATCGCCGCTACCGACGGCGGCGAAGCCTATTCGGCGGAAGCAATTCGGCACCGAATCCGCACCATGATCGATTCAGAACTCGACAATCGCGACGGGGTGCTCTCAGATGATCGGATCGTGGAGATCCTGAAGGAGACGGGCGTTGATATCGCGCGTCGCACGGTCGCCAAGTACCGGGAAGCCATGCGCATTCCCTCTTCGGTCGAGCGTCGCCGTCTCGCGCAGGCCGCCTTCTGATCCCCCCGGTCGGACCCGAGCCAAAAGACCTCCCGGTCCTGGTCCGGATCTGAACTCCAGCCCCTGAAGAGGCGTTTGACCTCGGCGGGGCGACCGCAAGCCGCTCCGCCGCAAACCTCAGTTTACGGATGGACGCGAATGGCTTCCAAGACCCCCAACACTGCTCCCGTTTCGATGAACGTCCAGGTCGCCGGCCGCCAGATGGCTGTCGGCGAGGCCCTGCGCACGCGTATCTCTCAGGAGCTTGAGGCGGGAATCGGCAAGTATTTCGAACGCGGCGGCAGCGCGGAGGTGGCCGTCGGGAAAAACGGACACAGTCTCTGCGCGGATATCTCCGTCGTCCTGGCCACAGGCCAGCAACTCGTGGCCAAGGGCGAGGGTGGAGACGCTCACTCGGCCTTTGACGCCGCCCTCGCGAAGATGGAAGCGCGGATACGACGCTACAAACGGCGACTGGTGAACCATCACAACAACGTCGCCAAGGCCGCCCCCGAATTCGCGTCGGTGGTGGTGCTGCGCGCGCCCGATGACGACGATGACGGCGCGGGGGACGAATGGGGCATCGACGGATCGGCCGGGAACGGCGCGCCGGCCGCCATGATCATCGCCGAGACCGAGACGCCGGTGAAGATCCAGACCGTGTCGATGGCGGTGATGGAGCTCGATCTCGCCGATTGCCCGGTGCTGTTGTTCCGCAACGCAGCGCACGGCGGGCTCTCGGTGGTGTACCGCCGCCAGGACGGCAACATCGGCTGGATCGACCCGGAGCGGACGCCCACCTCGCGCGTTGACGCAGATGGAGCCGCGCGACACGCGCGGATGTGATATGCGACGCGCCGCTCCACCGGCTACACGGTGGGGCGGCCCGTCTGCGAAACGGTTGAGGAAGACCCTCGGCAATGGACATCGGTGAATGGCTTGAGCCTGGCGCCCTGGCGCTGCGGCTCGGTGCAGACAGCAAACGCCAGGCCCTTGCGGCCCTGGCGGATGTCGCCGCGCGGGTGATCGACATGCCCGCCGCCGACATTCTCGACGCCCTGCTGGCCCGCGAGGCCCAGGGCTCCACCGGCGTAGGAGCCGGCGTGGCGATCCCCCACGCCAGCCTGCCCGTGCTGACCGGCATGAAGGCCGTGTTCGTGCGGCTGGAGAAGCCCGTCGCCTTCGAGGCGGTGGACGACCAGCCGGTGGACCTGATCCTGGCCCTGTTCGCGCCGGAAGGCGCTGGGTCGGAGCACCTGCGCGCCCTCGCCCGCGTGGCGCGGGGGCTCAGGCGGGCGGACCTGCGCGAGCATCTCCGCCAGGCGCGCACCACCGACGCCCTTCACGCCCTTCTGGTGCGTGAGGCCTCCACCTCGGCGGCTTGACCCTCCGCTTCGGGGGGCTGGGCTGAAGCTGCACGAGCCGCTTCAGCCGCCTTGGTTGTGAAGGAACCGATCAGTGAACGGATACGGGCGCCAGCTCGTAAGCCCTCGCGGCCGCATAGGCTGAATCCCGGTCGGCGAGGACCGCCAGGCGCGAACCGTCGGCGCCGTAGACCGCGTAAAGGGTCTGGTCGGGAGAGAGATGAGCCTCGGCCAAGGTTTCAGGGGCCAGGTTGGCCAATACGTCTTCCGCCTTCACGGGCCGAACGTAGACAAGGTTCGGTGCGCCCAGTGCGGCGAAGGCTTCTTTGCTCAGAGAGTGCGTCAGCATGACCGCCTCCTTATAAAATAAACGTCCACAGAGGCCGCTGGTTCAGCCGGCCGTGCGGATGGGGATGGTTCGGACCTGTCGTTGGGGTTCGGGACGGACCACGTCGATGTGCAGCAGACCGTGTTCGAGGGACGCGCCCTCGACCTCCATGCCGTCGGCCAGGATGAAGGTGCGCTGGAATCCGCGCGCGGCGATGCCACGATGCAGATAGGCGCCTTGAGCAGGTTCGCCGCCGTCACGGCGGCCGATCACCACAAGTTGACGATCCTCGACCGCGATCTGGAGCTGGTCGGGCGAGAAGCCCGCCACCGCCATGGTGATGCGCAGCCGGTCATCGGCAAGCTGTTCGACGTTGTAGGGCGGATACCCTTCCGTTGCGGCCTTGGCCGCCCGCTCGACCAGCGCACGGGTGTGCTCGAAGCCAAGCAGGAACGGGCTGTCCAGCACCAGGGTGCGTGTCGTCATCGCCAAAGTCCTCTTCCAAGCGACTTGGTGTGCGCGCGCCCGCCCTTGATCGGCGCGGAACGTCCGCAACGGGTCCGATATGAGGATCGGGGGGCGCCATTTCAATCTGACCGGCAAAGGCGGCGACGTCCGGCCTCAGGATTCCCCGGCCGGTTGAACGGGCGGGGCTGGATCGGGTCGAAGGCGTAGATGTTAAGGCTTATTAACCATAATCAGGCCGCACGCCGCCCCGGCGCCGCGGCCGCGAGGAGGCCGTCATGCGCGCCATGTATCTGATCGGAGCCTGGGCCGCGATGGCGGTCGCCGCCTCCCCCGCCCTGGCCGGAGGGCATGGCGGTCACGGCGGTCATAGCTACGGCGGCGGCCATATGGGCGGCGGGCATGGCGGCGTGGGCTACATGCATGGCGGCGGGGGCGTGGGCTATATGCACGGCCATTCCAGCAGCTTCGCCGTCAGCCACGCCAGCGCCTACGCCCGAAGCAGCAGCTTCGCGAGCGCCCGCAGCAGCGCCTTCGGCCGGGGGTATGGGCGCGACTTCGGCTTCCAGCGCGGTTTTGGCCAGCGCGGGTTCGGTTTCGGACCTGGCTTCGGATACGGCTTCCCCGGCGGCGGGGGTTACGGCGGGGGTTACGGCTATGACGACGGCGCCGGGTACGCCGCGCCGGACGCCGGCTACGCCACCGAGGCGCCCTATCCCGAGCCTTATGGCCAGGGCGACGCCTACCTGCAGCAGGACGGCGGCGCCTACGCCTATGGCTATAACGGCTACGCCGAGACCCCCATGATCGACATGCCGCCCGCCTCGCCGGCGCCCGCCTACGGCTATGCGCCGGGCTACGCCTATTACAGCTATGCCGCTCCGTACGCCCCGCCGCCCCGGCCTTGCGGCTGCTGAGGGAGACTGAGGCCCCGGTCAAAAGAAAAGCCCCGCGGAATGAATCCGCGGGGCTTTTTTGTTCCGATGGCTTCAGCCGTCACGGCCGGCTGGATCACCAGCCGCCGTAGCCGCCGTAGGGATAGCCGTAGCCGTAACCGTAAGGATAACCATAGCCGTAATACCCGGGATAGCCGTACCCATAGTAGGGATAGCCGGCGATGGCGGCGCCCGCCGCGAACCCGGCCAGGCCATAGCCCCAACCGTAGCCGTAGCCGCGATATCCATATCCGCCGCGGTATCCGTAGCCGCCACGATAGCCATAGCCGCCGCCACGGAACCCGCCGCCGCGGAACCCACCACCACGGAAGCCGCCGCCGCCGCCATGGAATCCACCGCCGCCACCGCCGTGGCCTCCGCCGCCCCGCTGGGCGAACGCTGTATCGGTGGCGCCGACTGTGGCGGCGAGGGCCAGGGCCGCCGTCGCAGCGACCGTCGTCAACTTCCTCATCACTTGCCTCCTCGGACGAACCCGCCCGAAATCACCAAATTAACGCCTGGGAAACCGAAATGGCTCCCAAGCCCGCCGTGCCGATGGTCGCCTCCGAACGGCGCCCCCTCGCACCTGCAGCGACAGCAAGCTATGAGAAGCGCCTTGCGGCCTGAACGAGGGATGAATGTCGAATACGGCTCCGCAGCCGGAGATCGAGGCGCTGGCGATAGGCCAGACCGCCGCGGTGCTGTCCACGCCCTGCCTGGTGAAGGGCAAGGCGATGGCTGAGGGCGAGGCCAACGTCCGACTTCTCCGACCCCGCCCGGGAGTGCGCTGAAGTGGCGTTGCACGTCCTGCATGGGTGGAAGAATCTGGAGGCGGACCACCGGGGGGCCTCCCTCGCGCTCGGCAACTTCGACGGCGTTCACCGTGGCCACCTGCAGGTGATCGCCAATGCGGCCAAGGCGGCCGGCGCGCTGCAGGTTCCGCTCGGGGTGATCAGTTTCGAGCCGCATACGCACAAGTGGTTCTACCCCAACGATCCCGCCTTCCGCCTGACCAACACCGATCAGCAGAGGCGCCTGCTCGAGGGGCTCGGCGTGGATCGCCTACACGTCCTGCCGTTCGACGCCGAGATCGCAGGCTTCGGCGACGAGGAATTCGCGCGCCGGGTGCTTGCCGACGGGCTGGGCGCACGCCATGTGGCGGCGGGTTTCGACATCACCTTCGGAAAGGGGCGGACGGGCCATCCCGACAGCCTGACGCGCTATGGAGAGAAATATGGCTTCAGCGTCTCCATCGCCCGCCCCGTGACAGGACCCAGCGGCTTGAAGTTCTCGTCGACAGACGTCCGCGCCGCCTTGCGCGCCGGTCGCCCGGAAGACGCCGCGGCCATCCTGGGCCGGCCCTTCACCATCGAGGGCGTGGTCGTGCATGGCGACCAGCTCGGGCGCACCATCGGTTTCCCGACCGCCAATATTGCGCTGGAGGATTACGTCCGTCCGGCCTACGGCATCTACGCCGCCCGCACCCGGCTGGCCGATGGCCGCGAGGCGCCCGGCGTCGCCTATATCGGCAAACGGCCCACCATCCTCAACGACGAGGAGGAGCGGCTGGAAGTCTATCTGTTCGACTTCGACGAGGACCTCTACGGCCACACGCTGGAAGTCGAGCTGGTGCGGTTCATCCGCGGGGACGAGAAGTTCGACGGTCTGGACGCGCTGGTCGAGCAGATGGGCAAGGACGCCGCCGTGGCGCGCGCCCTGCTGGTCCCAGAGATCTGACCGACCAGAGATCTGACCTATCTGACCGATCGGATCAGAGGCGCCGTTTCAGGGAGGCTTCAGGCCTCGGGGGTGTCTTCCGGCTCGTAGGCGGCGGGGGCCAGGCGTTCGTCCTCGCCGTGGGCGTGGGCGGACAGCACGTAGCGCCGGCCGCAGTAGGGGCAGTCGACGAACGGTTTGCCGCCCATCTCCAGATAGACCCGCGGATGGCCAAGCGCGCCGCCCAGCCCGTCACAGGCCACCCGGTGCTCTTGAACGACCACGACCTCGGGCGGTTGAGGCGTCAGGGTTGCGGGCATGGTGAAGGGTCTCGCTTGGCAAGGCGTGCAGCGAAGCCTACCTAAGCGGCGCGCTCCGAGCCGTCAAATTCGGCGCGTCCCTCCTTTGCGCCCAATTCTTCCCCGAACGCCCGAATCCTCTCCCGAACGCCCGAAGCCCGAGCAAAATGAGCATTCCCGATTACGCCATCGAGGCGCGCGGTCTGGTCAAGACCTATCCCGCCAACAGGATGGTTCCGGCCAAGACGGCCCTGAAGGGCATCGACCTGGCGGTGCGGCGGGGTTCCATGTTCGGGCTGCTGGGTCCGAACGGGGCGGGCAAGTCCACCTTCATCAACATCCTGGCGGGGATGGTGAACAAGACCGCCGGCCAGGTGAAGCTCTGGGGCATGGACATCGACGAGCAGCCGCGCGCCGCCCGCGCCGCCATCGGCGTGGTGCCGCAGGAGATCGTCGCCGACGTCTTCTTCACGCCGCGCGAGTCGCTGGAAGTGCAGGCCGGCTTCTACGGCGTGAAGAAGGCGGACCGGAAGACCGACGAGATCCTGGCCAGTCTTGGCCTGGCCGACAAGGCTGACGCCTATGTCCGCCAGCTGTCCGGCGGGATGAAGCGGCGGCTGATGGTGGCCAAGGCCATGGTCCACCAGCCCCCGGTCCTGATCCTCGACGAACCCACCGCCGGGGTGGACGTGGAGCTGCGCCGCCAGCTCTGGGAGCGGGTGCAGGAGCTGAACGCCCTTGGCGTCACCATCGTGCTGACCACCCACTATCTCGAAGAAGCCCAGGCGCTCTGCGACACCATCGCCATCGTCAACCGGGGCGAGGTGGTGGCCTGCGAACCCACCCGCGACCTGCTGCGGCGGATCGACACCCGCTCGGTGGTGATCACGCCCCAGTCGCCCATGGAGTCGGTCCCCACCCTGAACGGGTTCGAAGGCAAGCTGCGCCCGGACGGCAACTTCGCGGTCACCTACCGCACCGAAGCGGCTAATGTGGAGGCGGTGCTGGCCTCGGTCCGTGCGGCGGGGGTCCAGATCAAGGACCTCTCGACCGAGGAACCGGACCTTGAGGACGTGTTCATGGCCCTGACCTACCAGAACGCCGAGACGGGCGACCCCACCGCCTATTGAGGCCCGGTCATTAGCGTTCGGGCTCGATTGCGCCGGGCGCGCGCTTCGTTTAGGTTCCGGCGCTCGCGAAAACCGCGACCGCGCACCCGTAGCTCAGCTGGATAGAGCGTTGCCCTCCGAAGGCAAAGGTCACACGTTCGAATCGTGTCGGGTGCGCCAGCTTTCCCTTTCGATGCCGAGTTTCCTGGAACCTGCTCGCCGTTTCATTGAAATGGCTGAAGCGGCCCTATGGCGCGGCACGCTCAAAAAGGGCTGTGTCCTCCAAGCCGCCTGACCGGATAGGTTTGGGGGCAGGTTCGGAAACGCCGCAACGCCCTCGAAGGGCTTGCATATGTGCATATGCACAGCTACATAGAGGTCATGGACGATCTTGGACCCCTCGCTTGTCATTGTGTCGCCGCGCGGCAGATGACGCGGCACATTTCGAAAATATACGAGCGGCATCTTGGTCCTTTGGGTGTGACGGCCACGCAGTTGGCCATCCTGAATTTTCTTGCCCGTCAGTCGGCGATGACGACGGCCGAGATGGCGGAGCTCATGCAGATGGACCGCACGACGCTGTTGCGGGCGGTGAAGCCATTGCGGGAGAAGGCATGGGTCAATGTTGATCCCCAGGAGGATGAGCCGCGCCGTCACGTGCTGACGCTTTCGGCTGGCGGCCGGGCGAAGATCGTAGAGGCGAGGCCGCTGTGGGAGACTGCTCAGGCGGAGTACGAGGCTGAAATCGGGCCTGAATATGCTCGCCGGTTGCGCGGCGAGTTTCTGAACATGACCGGGGTGCTCTGAGAATGCTTCAGGTCGAGAACACTTACCTCTAAAACTGTGCATATGCACAGAAGCGTGCCCGGGCCTGAAACGCCCAACTCTCAACAGAAGGAATTGCAATATGACAAGGTTACTGGACGGCAAGGTTGCGGTCGTCACCGGCGGTACAACGGGTATCGGCCTGGCGACGGCGAAGAAGTTCGTAGCGGAAGGCGCCTACGTCTTCATCATGGGGCGCCGGAAGTCCGAACTTGACGCTGCGGTCGCGGCGATCGGAAAGCAGGTCGCCGCCGTTCAGGGTGATGTCACCAAGGTGGCCGATCTGGAACGGCTATACTCGGTTGTGAAGACCGAGAAGGGCAAGCTGGACATCCTTTTCGCCAACGCCGGAGTTGCTGAGGGCGCCGCGCTCGAACAAGTGACCGAAGAGCATTTCGCCCGGCACTTCGACATCAACGTCAAGGGCACGGTCTTCACGGTACAGAAGGCGTTACCTCTGCTCAGCCAGGGCGCATCGGTCATCGTGATGTCCTCGATTTCCGGCATCAAGGGGCAAGCCGGGCTTGGTATCTACTCCGCCACCAAGGCGGCGATCCGCAGTTTGGTGCGGACTTGGGTGCTGGATCTCAAGGGGCGTGGCGTTCGCGTGAATGCGATCAGCCCTGGCGCGACGGTCACCCCGGGTGTCGATGGGCTTGCCGGTCCCGATGCCGATCTCAAGGGTTTTTACGACTACCTCGGTGGGCTGGTTCCCTTGGGCCGGATCGCGCAAACCCCGGAGATCGCCAATGTCGTGGCGTTCCTCGCGTCGGATCAGGCGAGCTACGTCAATGGCGCCGACATTCAGGTCGACGGAGGTCTCGCCCAAATCTGACGCGGGGTCTTTCAGGACGGCGGGCGTCGCCCCGCCGCTTCGGCCGATCATCAGCAAACGTCCATCGTAAATCTCAACGTTCAATCCAGTTTGGAGAAGAAAATGTCCAACGACTCGCACGCACGCCATCCGTTCCTCGATGACCTGACGCCAGATGCGGAATTCACGAGCACCGTCCTGCGCCGACCTATTTCCGGTCGCGAAAACATCAAGAAATTCATCGAGGCCGTCGCCACGCTCTACAAATCGCAAACGCCGGTCTTCTTCGAAACCGTCGGGTCTCGCGGCTTTCTTCAGTATGAAGCTGTGCTCACCAACGGAATGTCGTTGACCGGAGTGGCCGTTATCGAACGAAACGCCGATGGCGGCGTCCATCACGTATCGGTCACCATGCACCCTCTGGGCCCGGTGCTCTCGCTGTCCGGCCAGCTCGGCGGGCTCCTCGATAATCAGCTCGGCGAAAATCTGCTTCTCTGAAAATTCCACGCTCCGGGCTCGGGATCATGTTCGCGCGGACGTCAGCCGAGGCGATCCGCGCGAGCTCGGGAGGGTCGCGCCGAGGCGCTGACGGCGATCGTCGCAGCTGATAAGCTTGACCGTGGTGCGTGGAGACTTTTCGGGCCGCGACCAGCCCGGGAAGATCATGGAAGCTCTGCTGAAACTCGCCTTCGGCTATGCGGTGAAGGTGGGGGACCTGACCGTCGTCACGTCCAGGGGCCGCACCCTGCGGTTCGGCGACGGGACCGGCGCGCCGGTGAGGGTCCGCTTCAAGGATGCGGCGGCCGAGCGGGCCCTGGTGCTCGATCCGGCCATGAAGCTCGGCGAGCTGTTCACCGACGGGCGGCTGCTGGTGGAGCAGGGGACGATCTACGACCTGCTGTACCTGATGCTGCGCGACCTGCGGGACATGAAGCCGCCGCTGCTGTTCCGGCTGGTCGATCAGGTCCAGCTGGCGCTGTGGCGATGGCTTCCGAAGAACAAGCCGGAGCGATCGCGCCGCAACGTCGCCCACCATTACGACCTGGGCGATGAGCTCTACGCCCTGTTCCTCGACCCGGACTGGCAATATTCCTGCGCCTATTTCGAGCATCCAGGCCAGAGCCTGGCTGACGCGCAGCTCGCCAAGAAGCGGCATATAGCGGCCAAGCTGCTGATCGAACCCGCGTCCACCGTGCTCGACATCGGCAGCGGCTGGGGCGGCTTGGCGCTGTATCTGTCCAAGGTGGCGGGCGCGGCGGCGGTGACCGGCGTCACCCTTTCGGAAGAGCAGATCGCCAGGGCGCGGCTGCGGACCGAGGCGGCGGCCCTGACCGACCGGGTGGCCTTCCGGCTGGAGGACTATCGCGCGGTCCAGGGCCGGTTCGACCGCATCGTCTCGGTCGGCATGTTCGAGCATGTGGGGCTGGGCTTCTACGATGAATTCTTCAGGACCAGCCGCCGCCTGCTCGCCGACAAGGGGGTGATGCTGCTGCACACCATCGGCTCGGCCAGCACGCCCGGTCCGACCAATCCGTGGATCCTGAAGTACATCTTCCCGGGCGGCCACATCCCGTCGCTGTCCGACATCGTGCCGCCGATCGAGCGCGCCGGGCTGATCGCCACCGATATCGAGATGCTCGGGCCGCACTACGCCGAGACGCTTTTGGCGTGGCGCACGAACTTCATGGCCCGGCGGGACGACGCGGTGCGGCTCTATGACGAACGCTTCTGCCGGATGTGGGAGTTCTATCTGGCTCTGTCCGAGGTGGCGTTCCGCACCAACGACATCACCATCTACCAGATCCAGCTCTCGCGGGAGCGCCAGGCCGTGCCGCTCACCCGGGACTACATGCCCACGGCGGAAGCCGCCCTGCGCGCCCGCGAGACCGCCTGACCTTCTAAAATAGATTGGTCAAAATAGGCTGGCCAATACGGATACTTTCTACGATTTTGTATCGAGGGAGATCCGAATGGCTGGAACGATGTCGCGCCGCGAGGCGATCGGAGGACTTGTCGCGGGGGCCGCGGCGGCGCCGGGCGCCTCGGCGTCGGCCGGGCCGCCGGAGCTGGCCTTCACGGTCTCCGCGGTCAGTCCCACCTGTATCCGGCTCGAACGGATCGGGGACGGGAGCGCACCGCCTGAGGACGGGGTGCTGGCCAGGCCGGCTGGCCCTCGTCCGACCCTCACCCTGAGCCTGTCCAGGGCGCGAACCCTGCGGTGCGGCGGGTTGAAACTTGTGGTCCTGCCGGGGGGCGGGGGCCTTCGCATTGAAGCGTCGTCAGGCCGGGTCGTGCAGCAGATCCGCTTCGAGCCCGATGGCTTCGCCTTCCGGCTGGGCGATGGCCCCCTGTTCGGGCTCGGCCAGGGCGGCCCCCAGTTCGACCGGCGCGGCGACGTCGACCCCATGACCAGCGGCCAGGGCGGCTATGAGCTGAAGACCCACGGCTCGCGCCAGCCGGTCCAGTGGCTCGTCGGCGCCTCGGGCTTCGGCCTGTTCGTGCACCAGCCGCTCGGGCGGTTCGACCTCAGCGGCGCCGAAGGGCGGTTCATCTCCCCCGGCCCCGCCGCTCCGGCCCTGGACCTGTTCATCAGCGGCGCTGGGGAGCCGGCCGGGGTCATGGCCGACTACGCCCGCATCACCGGCCTGCCGGAAATGCCGCCGAAGTGGTCGCTGGGCTACCAGCAGTCGCACCGGACCCTGGGATCGCCCGAGGACATCATCACCGAGGCGCGGCGCTTCCGCGAGGCCAAGCTGCCGTGCGACGCGATGATCTACCTGGGGACCGGCTTCTGTCCCAACGGCTGGAACACCGACAACGGCGAGTTCGCCTGGAACCCTCGCGCCTTTCCCGATCCGAAGGCGGCGATCGACCAGCTGCACGCCCTGGACTTCAAGGTGGTCCTGCACGCGGTGATCGAAGGCCATCACCTGACCGGCCGGGTGACCGATCCCTGCACCGCCCCTCCGCTGCCCAGCGGCCGCACGCCCGACGGTCACTGGCCGCCGGACCGCCAGGCGAGCTGCTACTGGCCGGTGCACAAGCCGCTGGTCGACCTTGGCGTGGACGGCTGGTGGCCGGACCAGGGCGACGGACTGGACCCCGTCTCGCGGCTGAACCGCAACCGGATGTATTTCGAGGGCCAGCAGCTCTACCGGCCCAACCGGCGGGTCTATGCGCTCCACCGCAACACCTGGGCGGGCATGCAGCGCTTCGCTGCTTTCCTCTGGTCGGGCGATGTGGCCTCGACCTGGGAGACGCTGAAGACCCACGTGCCGGTGGGGATCAACACTGGGCTGAGCGGCATACCTTACTGGGGAACCGACATCGGGGGGTTCGTCCCCACCGAGGAATACACCAGCGAGCTGTTCGTGCGCTGGTTCCAGTTCGCCGCCTTCAACCCCCTGTTCCGCTCCCACGGCCGGGACTGGCGCATGCACCTGCCCTGGGGCTGGAGCGACGGGGTGCGCGGGCCGCCCGAGACCCCCAAGTGGAACCCCGATCCGCAGTCGCTGCATGATCCGCGGGTGGAGCCGATCTGCCGTAAGTACCTGGAGCTGCGCTACCGGCTCATGCCCTACCTGTACACGGCGGTGCGCGAGACCTGCGACACCGGCCTGCCGATCATGCGGGCGATGTGGCTGCACTATCCGCACGATCCCGCCGCCAGCGCGCGGGGCGACCAGTACCTGTACGGCCGCGACCTGCTGGTCGCCCCGGTGGTGGAGCGGGGAGCCGCCTCGCGCAGCCTCTATCTGCCGGAGGGGGTGTGGTACGACTTCTGGACCCACGAAAAGCTTGAGGGCGGCCGCGAGATCGCCCGGCCGGTCGGGCTGGAGGACCTGCCGCTGTATGTGCGCGCGGGCGCGGTGATTCCGCTGGGCCCGGTGGTGCAGCATACGGGCGAGGCGTCCGGAGAACCGCTGGAGCTCTGGGTCCATCCCGGCGCCGACGGCGGGGGCGTCGTCTATGAGGACGATGGGGAGAGCTTCGACTACCGCAGGGGCCGCTTCACCAGGATGACGGCCAGGTGGTCGGACGAGCGGCGGGAACTGATCCTGAGCCAATCCGGGGCCGCGTCCTCGCGGCGGGTGCGGGTGCGTCTGGCCGGGTCGGACCAAGTGCGGGAGGCCAGCGTCGGCAGGGGCCCCACGCAAATCTCGCTATAACCGCCTGAAGGGCTGATGGCCGCCCGGCCATCAGCCCCCTGGGCGATGATCATCGTCAGGCCGGCAGGCTTTCCTCGGCGTGGGCTTCGGAGGCCAGCGTCCGGGCCAGCCGCAGAAGCTCGCGGCGAAGGCGCGGATCGACCCGCGAAAAGGCGTCCAGCATCTCCGGCGCGCCGCGGACGTTGGCCAGCGTGCCCAGCGCGGTGGTCGGCACGGCGCCTTTTTCGGCCGCGGCGTCGGGCAGCAGGGTGGCCGGGGTCACGCCGAGCGCCTTGGCGGCCTTCACCAGCATCGAAGCGGAGACCCGGTTGGTGCCCCGTTCGTATTTCTGGACCTGCTGGAAAGTGATGCCGAGCTTTTCGCCCAGCTGGCTCTGCGACATACGCCGTTCCTGGCGTAGCGATCGCATCTTGACCCCAACCATCACGTCGATGGGGTCCGGGCCGCCTCTTTCCACAGTGGTGGTCGCCATTGTCTTACGCCCCTTTCTCGATTCTCCGGGCAGTGGTCCGGGGAGAGACTCAGTTGTACGTAGCAAACCTGAAACATTCACGCGGTTTCGTTTCGCAGGAGAAATTTTTGGAGTAACGCCCGAAGTTGCATCGTTCGGGGCCGCGAACGGTCAGACATCGATCAGACATGGCCCTCGCGTTGGACTCGCTGTCACGGTCATTTGCTCAAACCGCCCAAGACCTTCTGCGTCACGGGTGTTGCGCCGCAACAGGGTTTGATGTCGCGGTGCACAAATAAAGCTTGGTTCCCTACTCAAAGTGCGTAGAACGCCGATCATCACCGCCTTCTAGAAGCGGTCCAGGGAGGAGTTTTCCATCAACAAGGAGACTCCGATGCGCCGCATCCTCCTCACCCTCAGCCTTTTCGCCGCCACCGCCGGCTTCGCTCGCGCCGAAACGGTCCAGCCGCAGGACTCCGTCGCCGTGAAGGTCGCCGGCATGACGCCCCAGGCCGCCCGCGTCGCCGTGCGCGCCGCTGTCCGCCAGGTCTGCCGTGCGGCCGACAGCAATGACATCAACGCGCCGACCGACTGCTACAACACCACCCTCCACGTCGCCCTGGACAACCTGAAGAAGGCCGAACGGGCGTCGAGCCTGGGCGGCGAGGCCCAGACCGCCGCGCGCTGACGCAGACGGCCGGCGTGCTGCGCCGGCCTATCTGGACGGTGATGCGTTAAGCGCTGGAGCGTGACTGATTCCGTTGGAACCAATCACGCACTGGCGGAGCCGCGACCAGGTCCGGTCTGACCGGCCGGGCGATGATCTACGCTGCGCCCATCAGCTGGGACATGATCGACTCGAGGGTCGAGTTCGCCGCGCCGGACACCGCCGAGGAGGCGGCGTTCGTGCTGGCGCCGGCGATGTCGGTCTGGCCGCTGGCCTGGGCTTCGGCCTGGGCCTGGGCGTCGACGCCTCCACCGCCATGATGGTGATGGACCGTTCCTGAACCCGAGTCCGTGTCGGTGGAGGTCGGATCCGTCGGATCGCCCGCCTGCCCGCCCGCCTGGGCGGAGATCAGTGCGCTCAGGCTGCTGCTGGCGAACATCGTGGAGGCGGATTGCAGGCCTGACGTCAGCAGCGATGCAAGACCGCCGCCCTGGCTGCTTGATGCGCTTCCGCTGGTCGAAGTTTGCCCCCCAGCAGAATTTTCCTGGGCGGTCTGTGCGGTCTGACCGATGCTCTGCTGAGCATACTGGTAGTAGGGATTGTTGGAGGTGCTGGACACCTGCATGGTGATCTCCTGCGGATGGTGGCTCTGACGAGCCGTGTTCCCACCCGGTGTTGCAAAGACCGGGCCCAGTTCCGTGGGAGCCGCCAGCGGCGGTCGGGGGCCCGAAGGCTCAACCTGCCGAAGTCATGACGGATTGACGCAACCCGAAAGCCGATGAACATGCGATCCGGGCTCTGATCCCCGGGGGGTGGGTTCATGCTGGGCGGACTCGGACGGAAGGCGGCGGCGGTGGCCGGCGCGGCTCTGGCGCTTGGTTTCGGCGGCGGCTTCCTCGCGGCGCGTGTGCTGCCCGCGGCCGCGCATGTTGGAAGCGCCCCGGCCGGCTTCGATTGGCCCTTCTTCGGCAAGCCCCGCGCCGCCGATGCGCCACGCGCCGGCGTGCCGAAGCCCGAAGGCTTCACCATCTGGACCACGCGGATCGACACTTCGCGCGCGGACCCGCTGTCATGCGTGCGCATGACCCGTCCGCTCGACCCTCGCCGGTCTTATTCGGACTTCGTGCTGGTCAGTCCCGACCTCGGCCATCCGGCGGCGGCGGTCGTCCATGACGACGAGCTGTGCGTGCCGGGCCTTGGCTTGACCGGCCACCAGCTCACCCTGCTCAAGGGCCTTCCGGCCAAGACCGGCGAGGTCCTGGCCGAGAATGCGCCGGTGGACTTCGCCGGCGCCGACAAGCCGCCGTTCGTGGATTTCGATGGCCGTGGCGTGATCCTGCCGCGTGAAGAGGCGGACGGGGTCGGCATCGACACCGTCAACGTCTCGCGCCTGCACATCGAGGTGCTGCACGTCGCCGACCGCAACCTGGTGCGCAAGTCGATCACCACCTCCGACCCGACGCCGGAAGGCGATTACAGCTTCGACGGCGACCTCGACCAGGACAGCCGTCTGGTCTGGAAGGGCGACATCCAGGTCAAGGCGGCCGGCGGCCAGCGCGCGGTGACGGTGTTCCCGCTTGGCGCGGTGCTCAAGGAGATGAAGCCCGGCGCCTATGTCGTCACCGCCCGCGACGCGTCCGGCGTGCTTAAGGACAAGGCCAAGAAAACGGAGGAGGACGACCGGCCGGCCCGCGCGCGCCGCTGGATCCTGTTCACCGACATGGGCCTGTCCGCCTACGACGGCGCCGACGCGCTGGACGTGGTGGTGCGCTCGCTGCAGACCGCCCGCCCGATGGCGGGGGTGCGCGTCGCCCTGGTGGCCAAGGACGGCGAGGACCTGGCCTCGGCGCAGAGCGATCCCGACGGCCACGTGCGCTTCGACCATGCGCTGCTGGACGGCGACGGCGGGGCCAAGGCGTCGTCGGTCATGGCCTATGGACCCAAGGCCGATTTCACCCTGCTCGATCTCGACCGTTCGCCGCTGGACCTGTCCAGCCAGCTGAAGGGCGAGCACGGCCGCATCCTGCCGGGAGTGAAGAGCACCAACGGCCGGGCGGCGACCGCGGCGGTGGACGGCTATCTCTATACCGACCGTGGCATCTACAGGCCGGGCGAGACCGTGCGCCTGGTGGCCATGGTGCGCGACCACCTGTCGCGCGCCGTGAAGGACCGCAAGGGGGCGCTGATCATCCGCCGGCCCTCCGGCACCGAATTCCGCCGCATCCAGTTCGATGGCGCGCCTGACGGAGCCCTGGCCGAGGACCTCGTCCTGCCGCGCACCGCCCCGAGGGGCTCGTGGAGCGTCAGCCTGCAGATGGACGGCGCCGACGACGAGTCCGGCGATGTCAGCTTCGAGGTGCAGGACTTCGCGCCCCAGCGCCTGGCGGTGACGGTCACCGGCGACGCCGGCCGGGCGGTGATCGCGGGCGAGGCGCGCAAGATCAACGTCAACGCCCGCTTCCTTTACGGCGCCCCTGGCTCGGGCCTGCAGGCCCAGACCGAGGCCCGGATCGCCCCGGATTCCGATCCCTTCCCGCAATACAAGGACTTCCGCTGGGGGGACGAGCAGACCGCCTTCGACTCCAAGCTGGTCCAGCTGCCCCAGACCACCACCGACGGGGCCGGCGACACCAGCGTGGCCCTGGACACCAGCGGCGTCGCGGACGCGGTCCAGCCCTTGAGCGCGGACGTGACCGCCTCGGTGCTGGAACCGGGTGGGCGGCCGGTCACCGAGGGCATGACGCTGAAGCTGCGGCTCAAGCCGGTCTATTTCGGGGTGAAGATCACCCAGGGCGCGCTCGGCGAGGAACAGACCCAGAGCTACGACGTCATCGCGGTGGACGCCCAGGGACGGCGGGTCGCGCACCGGGTCAACTACACATTGATATCGGAGAACTGGACCTACGACTGGTTCGAGCAGAATGGCCGCTGGGGCTTCCATCGCAACAGCCGCGACACCGTGATCGCGCGCGGGGCGCTCGACGTCGGGGCCGGCGATCCGGCGCGCCTCACCCGCCGCCTGCCGTGGGGCGACTACCGCCTGCTGCTGGAGGACCCGACCACCGGGGCCCGCACGGTGATCCGCCAGTCGTCGGGCTGGAGCGACTCGGCCAAGGACGAGGACACCCCCGACACCGCCCGCCTCGGCGTGGGCGACAAGCCCTATGCGACCGGCGACACGGTGGCCCTGCACATCCAGGCCCCCTTCGCCGGCGAGGCCGAGATCGCGGTGGCCTCGGACCGGATCATCCAGCTCAAGACCGTCAGCGTGCCCAAGGGCGGAACCACCGTGCGCCTGCCCGCCACCGCCGACTGGGGCGGCGGGGCCTACATCCTGGTCAGCGTGATGCAGCCGCGCGACCCGGCCGCTGCGCCCAAGCCCAGACGCGCGCTGGGCCTGGTCTATGTGCCGCTGAAGCCCAGGGGGAAGGTGCTGACCGTGTCCCTCGGCGCGCCGGCCAAGCTGGATTCCCGCACCCCGATCACCGTGCCCCTGCAGGTGAAGGGGCTGGGCTTCGGCGCCCACGCCCACGTCACCCTGGCGGCGGTGGACGAGGGCATCCTGCGGCTGACCCACGCGCAATCGCCCGATCCGGTGCAATGGTATTTCGGCCGGCGGGCGCTGACGGTCGACTACCGCGACGACTACGGACGCCTGCTGAACCCCAACCTGGGCGCGCCGGCGGCGGTGAACTATGGGGGCGACGGGGGCGAGGTCGGCGGCGCGGGACTGGACGCCACGTCGATCAAGACGGTCGCCCTGTGGTCCGGCGTGGTCGAGACCGGCGCGGACGGCCGGGCGGTGATCCACCTGCCCGCCGGCGCCTTCAACGGCCAGCTCCGCCTGATGGCGGTGGCCTGGACCGACGAGGCGGTCGGCGGCGGACAGCAGTCCGTGCTGGTGCGAGAGCCGGTGGTGGCCGAGCTCGACCTGCCCCGCTTCATGGCCCCGGGCGACCGGGCCGACATCGGGGTGGAGCTGCACAACGTCGAGGGCAAGGTCGGGACCTACGTCGCCCAGGTGTTCGGCCAGGGCGGCCTGCTGGCGCCGTTGCGCAAGCTGTACCAGCTCGCGCTCGGCCAGCGCGTCCTGGACCACACGCCCCTGACCGCGCCGGACCGGCCGAGCATCGGCGCGGTGACGCTGAAGGTGAACGGGCCGGGCTTCTCCACCAGCACCAGCTATCCGCTGCAGACCCGCTTCGGCTGGGATGCGCTGGACCGGGTCACGGTCGCCCTGCAGAAGCCGGGCGAGGTCTTCACCCCCTCCCCCGACCTGCTGCGCGGCCTGTCGCCGGGGGGCCTGTCGATGACGGTGTCCTACTCGCCGTTCCGCGGCTTCGACCCCGCGCCGATCGCCGAGGCGCTGCAGCGCTACCCCTACGGCTGCACCGAACAGCTGGTCTCGACCGCCTATCCCCTGCTCTATGCCCAGGAGGTGTCGGACTCGGCCGGGCTGCGACGCACCTCCTCGGCCCTGGTCGACGCCACCATCAAGCTGCTGGACCGGCAGGGGATGGACGGGGCGTTTGGCCTGTGGCGGCCGGGGGATGCCGAGGCGGACGCCTGGCTTGGCGCCTATACGGTTGATTTCCTGCTTGAGGCGAGGAACCGCGGCGTTCCGATCCCGGCCGACGCGATGCAGCGGGCCCTGCACGGCATGCGGCTGATCTCCCAGCCCGACAGCTCGCCCAACATCGACTACCTGCTGAGCTATCGCAGCTTCTGGGGCGACCACGCCGAGGACCTGACCAAGCGGATGCGCTCGCGCGCCGCCGCCTACGCCTTGTACGATCTCGCCAAGGCGCATCAAGGCGACCTGCCGCGCCTGCGCTGGTTCCACGACGTGCAGTTCGCCGACGAACCCTCGCCGCTCGCCCGCGCCCAGGTCGGGGCGGCGCTGGCGATGATGGGGGACCGCGCGCGCGCCCATGACAGCTTCGTCCAGGCGGTGCAGGGCCTCGGCTACCAGGAGATCTTCGACTGGTATCAGAGCCCGCTCCGCGACCTCGCGGGCGTGGTCGCCCTGGCCTACGAGGCCGGCGAGACCGGCATAGCCCGCAGCCTGCAGACGCGGCTCGAGAACAGCGTACGCAGTCCCGACGACCTCAACACCCAGGAACAGGCCCGCCTGCTGCAGGCCGCCCACGCCATGCTCGCCGCCGCCGGCCCGGTGCGGATCGACGCCAAGGG
>JBARAK010000275.1:0-3071 GCA_049791955.1 Caulobacteraceae bacterium | reverse complement strand
GCCCACAGCCGTCCGGCCACCGGCGCGAACCCCAGGCCATAGGCGTCGGCCTTGACCACCGGGGCGACCTCCGCCGTTCCGGACAGGGTCTTCAGCCAGGCGAAGTTAGCCGCCAGGGCGTCCAGGTCGACGATGAGCCGGGCGGCGTCGGAATCCTCCACGCGGCTCTAGGACCGCTTGCCGGCCGCGGCGCGCGCCGCGTCGATGGCCGCGCGCAGGTCGTCCATCTGGGCGCCCGGGATCAGGGTCTCGCCGACGATGAAGGCCGGGGTCCCGTCGATGCCCAGGGCATGGGCCAGCTGCAGCGTGTCGCTCAGGTGCGCGTCGATCGCCTTGTCGGCGGCGAGCGCGCGGGCCTTGGCCACGTCCACGCCATTGGCCTTCAGGACCTCGTCCACCACCGGATCCTCCAGCTTCGCCTTCTGGGCCAGCAGGGCCATGCGCACGGCGGCGTACTTGCCCTGGGGGAGGGTCGCCAGGGCGACGCGGGCGGCGTCGCGCGACAGGTGGCTCTGGTCCTCCCAGTCGATGATCGGGAACTCCTTCACCACCAGCCGCACGTCCTTCTGCTCGGCCAGCAGCTTCTCCACCTCGGGTTCGGCCGCCTTGCAGAAGGGGCAGCGGTAGTCGGAGAACTCCACCACCGTGACCTTGCCGTTCGGGTTGCCCAGGACGCCGTCGCGCGGGTCGTGTTGCAGCTCCTGGCGGTGCTTGACGATGCCGTCGTGCGCCATGGCCAGCTTGTCGGCGGCCTGCTTGGCCTGCAGCTGGTCGAACGCCTCGGCCAGCACTTCGGGGTGGGCCAGCAGATAGGCCCGCACCCGCGCCCCGAACGCCTTGTCGGAGGCGCTCTCATGCGCCGCTGGGGCGCCCCGCTCCTGAGAGGACTGGGCGTTGCAGGCGGCGGCCAGGCCCGCGAGGGCGACGGTGGCGGCGATGGCGGAAAGGGCTTTGCGCAAGCGGGTCACTTGAGGCTTTCGGCGGATCGCCGCGCCGGTCGGCGCAGCCCGCAATCGGGACGACAGAATCGGGGCGTTGGCGGACAGCGCCTCTTCCCGCTCCCTAAAGCACAATCGCCCTGGACGAAATCGTCTTGCGGGCCGGAAGCCGTCAGCCGCCGCGCTGGCCCAGCCGCTGCAGGTCGTCGTTGCTGGGATCGGAGGTCAGCACGATGTCGGTGGCGCGGCGGTACTCGGGCGTGTTGCGCGGGAGGAAGTCGCGGGCGCGCAGGGCGAAGATGCGGGCCTGGACCATGTCGCCGACCGAATAGCGCTCCTCGGCGGTGGCCAGGCGGGCGTGACCTTCGTCGCCCTTGGCGTCATAGGCCTGGGCCAGCAGGCGGTAGGCGAAGCTGTCGCCGCCATCCAGGTCGTCGCGGTCCAGCGACACCGCGCGGCGCAGTTCGACGATGGCGTCGTCCATCCGCTTGACGTCCTGCTGGGCCACGATGGCCTGGGCCAGGTTGATGTGCAGCAGGGGCGCGTCGGGCTTCAGGTCGACCGAGTGCCTGTGCGCCGCCTCGGCGTCCTTGGTGCGACCGGCGTCGAATAGCACCTGGCCCTTCAGCTCCCAGATGTACGGATTGTTCGGATAGTCGGCGAGCAGGTCGTCGATGGAGCTCAGCGCCTTCTCGGTCTCGGTCTCGCGGAAATAGGCGATGGAGCGTGCGTAGCGGGCCACGAAGGAGTGGTCGTCGTCGCGGTACTTGAAGAAGGCGGTCTGCGGCGCCTCGGTGAAGCCGATCAGCTTGGCCTTCATGATCTCGTGCCTGGAGACCATGTCGGGATCGTCGACGGCGTTGTAATGGGGCTGCTCCGCCGCCCGCCGGCTCAGCAAGTCGATACGGTCGCCGCTGATCGGGTGGTCGTTGAAGAACTTGTAGCGGCGCTGTTCGGAGAACACCTCCTCGAACCGCCACTCGTTGAAGAAGTCCACCAGCCCCTTGGCCGACTGACCGCTCTTCTCCAGGTAGGTGATCGCCGCCTGGTCGGCGCGGGCTTCCTGCTCGCGGGAATAGCCGAGCGCGCCGAGCGCGCCGAAATAGCTCGACGATCCGAGCAGGGCGCCTGCCGCATCGCCGGCGCCGATGGCGGCGGCCAGGATGCCCAGGCCCAGCGTCAGCAGGAAGGGCGCCATGCCCGCCTTCTGCATCTCGCCCCGGCGGGCGGCGTGGTAGCCGGCCGCGTGGCCGGTTTCGTGGGCCATGACCCCGATGAGCTGGTTGGGGTTGTCGGTCTTCTCGATCAGGTCGGTGCCCAGGATGAACACCTGGTTGTTCACCGTGGCGGCGTTGAACTCATGGGTGACCAGCAGGATGGTGACCTGCTTGGGGTCCAGGCCCGCCGCCCTGAACACCGGATCGCATTCCTCGTGCAGGATGTCGTTGATCTCGGTGTCGAGGATATTGGTCGACTGGTCGCCCTGGGCGTGGACGGTCGCCACGGGCGCCGCCAGCATCACCCCCGCGGTGATCAGGCTGGCCATCCCGTGCACCAGGCGCACAGCCAGGCTGCGCTTCCTGGGGCCCGGGAAAAACCTGGCTAGGCTTGAGGCCATGGGGGATCGCGCTCCTGCGCTGCGGCCGACCGGCGGCGACCCTGATCGCATATCCCCCTCTTGGCCTTCGTAATAGCGCCTCAGCCGTTGCGACGCCACCAGCCACGTCTCGGAGCCGCAGGGGCCTGGCCGGAGATCTCGTTCGGATCGGGCTCCGGCTCGGGAGCGGGCTCCGGCTCGAACACGGGTTCCGGGGCGACGTCCACGACAGGCGCCGTGGCCGAGTTCGGATCGGCGGGCGTTTCCGACGGATCGGGCGTCTGCGGCTCGACCGGGACAGGCGTCTCAGGCTGGACCGGTTCGACCGGGGTTTCCGAGGGCGTCTCGGCCGGGATCTCGGCGGGAGCCGGCGTCTCGACATCGGGCGCGCCCTGGGGCGTTTCCGGGATTTCCGATGGGCTTCCGGACATGGACTGGACCTCGTCGCCCGCCTGGACGTCGGTGTGAACATCGGTCTGGGCGGCTACGTCATCCAACGCCCGATCCTCGTCGCGGACCCGATCACGGCCCCGGCC
>JBARAK010000274.1:0-6916 GCA_049791955.1 Caulobacteraceae bacterium | reverse complement strand
AGCTCAACAGCATCGAGCCCCAGGCCTACCTCACCGACGCGCTCACCCGACTGGTGAACCACCACCCCAACAGCCGCCTCGATGAGCTACTGCCTTGGGCCTACGTGGCCTAAAAACAGCGCTTACGCTCGCACCCCACCGCACTCAATGAACTGGACCCACTCCACATCCATCACCGCGGGGCGCCTTCGGGAGAACAACTGGGCCGAAAATAGCCACCTGCCGATCCGAAGGCGCGAGCGCCAGCAGCAGGGAATCAAGTCCGAAGCTTCGGCGCAACGGTTCCTGACCACCCACGCCGCGATCTACAACACCTTCTACCAGCAACGGCATCTGACCAGCTGCAGAGCTATGAAGACCCTCGGAGCCCACGCCTTCAAGGCGTGGCCACAGGTGACTTGCGCCTAGAATTTACTCTGAACTGAGAATGGCTGAGCCGTAGAAGTTAACCTGACAGGCCTCACGGCACATACATGTGTTGATGCGTACGTGCGGCGTCATCCTGCTGCTCCTCGCTGAACGAGGGAAAGTAGGCCTCGTGACCGCCTTATTCGCCGGCCTTTTAGTCGTTCGCATGTTGGTTAGGCCCTAGCTCGGGCACGCCAAGATGGATCTCGTCGGGTTTGAACCACCCATTCGCGATAAGTTGGCTCCGCACGCGATTTGGATCGGTCGCGTAGGCTACGAGAGCTAGAGAGCGTTCTGCTCGGCTGCAGGTCACATAGAATAGACGGCGCGTCGTTGCGATAGTCGCGTCCTCTGCACCGCCCCCGAAGAGCTTTTCGTATTTGAAAAGGAAGCCCCGCGCCTCTTCGTCATCCATGATGACCATCACCCTCGGGAATTCCAGCCCCTTTACCCCTTGGTGGGTATCGAACTTTGCTTTACGGCCGACGTAAGCAGAATAAGCGCGGATTTGGTCGAAGGGCACGTCTAGCAGTGCAGCTACCGCTTTATCGCGTTCCGAACGCTCCTCTTCAGACTCGTCGCTGCCGGTGTTGTCAGACGTGCCGACGCCTACGCCGGCGAGCGCGACTTTGAGCTGGTCAGGGATCACGAAAAGACCGCTGTCCGCAATGCACTTCGCGACTTCGCCGAACGTAACGGCAGGCTTGTTTTTGATCGTGTCCACGAGCACATCGACCGCCACTTGTGCCTTAGCGAGTTGGGCGACTTCATTCTTCGCCTGCTTTAGTGCAATCGCGCTGGCAAGCGGCGAGGCTTCACGCACGACCCTGGCGACGGCGAACTTGTCGTCCCTCGCGTCGTACAGCGGCAGGACAAAGCCCGAGAAAAATTTTAGAACCGGCAGTGAACCATCGAGCAGCCCGGTTCGGAACTGCGTGACCGGGTAAAGCGCTGCAAACAGCGCATCAAAATCCATTCTTAGCGCCGCCATCCGGTGCTCGAGAATGAGCACCTTCACAGCGTCGTCGGCCAGCCACTCGTCATCCGACGTGAGGATAGCCATGTGAGCGCAGATTGCATCTTCGGCAGCCCCTTTGTCCGTTTCTGCCGACGGCAGAACAAACATTCGCACATGGCCCTCCGGCGCTGCGCTGCGTGGGATCTGCTGTTTGTTGTCAGTCGCCTCACGAACCTTGTTGATGAGTTCGATAACGCGCCGAGGGCAACGGAAGTTGAGTTGCTTGGTCGGTGTAGCCCAATCAGGGGGGATATTTTCTCCTAGACCGGGCTGACCGTCGCCGTAGATGCGCTGCATCATGTCCCCGAAGAGCCCGACGACCACTTCACCCTTGTGCGCGTCCTGGAAGGCAAACAGAGCATCGACGATGTGCCGATTGGTGTCTTGGCTCTCATCGACCAGTATGTACGGGTACCCATCCCGCATAATCTTGCGCAGCGTAGGCTTTGTTCGGACGAAATCCCCGGCTAGCTTCAGCACTTCGGCATGGTTCAGTGAGTCGCGCCCTCGGTTGTCGCCGTCTGGGCTGTAGACGAATCTCGTGATCGTATCGAGGCGGGCAAGACGGCGCTGCTTTGACGCGATGTCGGCCAGCCGCTCCGCCGAGGCTTTGGTTCCCGTGCGACCCTTCGCCTCTTTCGCTTGAAGATCGACAATGTCGTTCTTGAGTTCCACGCGAAGCCACTCGCGTATGTCATGGGTGAACCCGTCGACAAGGGTCCACGCGAAACGATGGATTGTCGAAACTGCGATGACCGGATCGAATTTTGTTCTTCGAATGATCTCATCTCGCGCGGCCTTAGTGTAGGTGATTACCGCGACATGCTGACCGCGAAGCCGCAACGCCTTGCCTGACGTCTCGCGAATATAATCAAGCGCCGCGACCAGCGAACGTGTTTTCCCCGATCCAGCTCCTGCAAACAGGAAGAAGCTTTTCGGTGCTTGAAGATTGAGGCAAGCCTTGATCTCCTCATCCACGTGAAGGTCGAGGTCATCGTTCGCAGTGGCGACGGCGGCAGTCACGCTGCCACCTTCTTGGGTGCAAGATCGGCTTCCTTCCGCTCCAGCTGCACCTTCAGCCAGGCGAGGCCATGTTCGATGTATGCAGGAATTTGAAGTTTCTCGACGTCCTCGCTGTAGAGAAGCTCAAGCGCGAATTCAGCCTTGTCGCCGTTCTTAATGGCCTCCGTGACCTTGGAAACCATCTCAGCCGCGGACGTGGACGTTTCGACGATTTTCTGGAATGCGCCAGCCATGCCTGTTGCAATGCGCCCTTTGAAGAAAGCCAGATTCTTATAAAGGAGCGCGTCTTCAAACGTGTTGGCGAGAACGTTCTCTCCTGTCGCTCCGACTGTGACGTTCGTCGCAGTCTGATAGGCAGCGCGTACTGCATAGCCATTAGGGTACGCGGCAGCCTTCTCGTCCTCAGCAAGTGCTATCAGCTTATCGACTGACGTCTGTTTCGGCGCCCAAGTCCGTAACGTCTCGTTGCGAGCCTCCTGTCCAGTTCCAAGAATGGGCGTCTCAGACTTTTGCGTCGCCGGATTTTTCGCATCGAGATCGGTAATGACGAGGGTCGTCAGCCCAAGGGCTTCAATTAGCCCTTTGAATCGATGAGCGTGACTTCCGCCCACTTCGAGCCACGTGATGTAGCAGCTCCGCAGATACTCGAAGGCATCTAACTGCTCGACAAAATGTGGGACGAGAATGCGCTCGGCGCTTCCCTCAATAAAGACGGCAGCATCGGCGAAGAACAAGTCGCAGTGTGTTGCCTTCAGGTAGCGGGTGACGAATTTTGCCGTTTGATCCGGCTTACCAAAAACGTTCGATAAATTGACCACACACGCTGTTGGGGTTTTGCGCATCTCCGTTGGAGGCAGCCGACGGAAATATCGGAGTGCCGCAAAATCACAGGCGTGCGCCACATGGCTCGAATGGGTGCTTACCACGAGCTGCGTCGAGAAAGTGGGCGATTTCCCAAGCAGGGCATCATTCCGGAGCACGTCGTAAGCGTGTTTGACGAAGACCTGCTGTACCTGGGCATGTAAATACGCCTCTGGCTCCTCGACGAGCATGAGGTGAAGAGGCGGAGGCGGCTTCACCTCCGCGCCCGTCGCGCTTGCCTTGCCGACGCGCATCCAAGCGTCACGGTAGCTCATAAGCCCAAAGACCATCGAGACGAGGTTCTGATAGCCGAGCCCGTTTGAGTCCTCAGGCAAGCGGTGCACGCCGTCGCCCAACGCCGCCGGAACTTCGTACTGCACAGCGGAGTCGTGGCTCAAACCGTCCTGCAATCGAAGCTTCGTCGCGATCTTGAGCTTAGGGTCCGAGATGCCCGGATAGCCTAGCTTCTCAAGCTCCTTTAGGGCCTTCTCGAAAGATTCCGATAGACGCTCGTCGAAGACTTTCCGCGCCTTCTCCAGCGCTTCCATCGCCTTGATATCGGACAGCTCGGGAGTGTCTTGCCAATCGAGGTGATTGTCATAGTAGGTCCGCAATTGCGTGGACAGCCGGCGACCCATCTTCGCATCTACGCCATTATCCTCTCGGTGGACGCGAGGCGTCGTCGCCAACCCAAAGCCGCGTTGGGCGCTGATCTCATCAATCTGAATCAATCCATCGAGCGGATTGCCTTCGACGGGCTCCACACTAGCCGGCAGCTCCTGCATCGCAGCAATGCCATGCTCTGGATCTACGAGTTTGGTCGGGTCGAGGAGGTACGCTTTCACTTTGAAGAACGACCTCACGCGTCGTTCAAGAAAATCTACAAGGCTCAACGGCCAGAGTTCTAGTTGTGGAGGATCGCCTTCGTCAGCAGCCTGGATGGCGGCTGTTGTGGTCTCGGCGGCCTTCGCCCTCGCAGCCAGGTACTCCTGCTGCAGCTTGACGGGATCGTCCGGTTCGTATCGCAGGCGAACGCCTAGCGATCCTGACGTCCAATCGAGAGTGGGCAGAAGCTTTTGCACATGGTGCATCTCGCCCTTGCCGACTTCCAACCATACATCTAGTTGTGGAACGAAACTGGCATAAGCCGGTGGCGGCAATTCCTGCCCTGCCTTTAAGGCGGCCTCCCAGGCAGCTCCTTCCGCATTAATCGCTTGCCAATGAGCCAAGCTGAAATCGTTAACGGTAAATCCGCGTGGCTCAACAAGAAATCGACGCAAAGCCGTCATCGCTGAAGTCTTGCCGCTGTTATTCGCGCCGACAAAAACTGTCTTCTCATCCGCGAATGCGATGCGTGTAGCGACGAGCTTTCTAAAATTGCCTATCTCAACTTGCGTGATGCGCATGTTTCCCCCGTGCAGCACCATAGTGCTAGCATGGATATCAATCAACCCCTGCGGTTACTGATTGGCCCGCACGCCCACAGGTCGTGGAGCTGAAAGTAAGGTGGCAAGGCAAGCGGTCATCGAATAGGCAGGCCTACCCTTAGAGCGTTCGTCGCTTCAACAAGGGTGTCACAGGGCAGTTTGCACCAATGCACCGGGACGGCAGGACCGTCCTGCATGACCACCAAAGTGATCCGGTCCTCTCCCGAATGTCGGGCGAATTCGATGGGCAGCTTTGGCCCGTCTGCGAGCCAATCAGTCTCTTTCACTGGAAGGGTTTTGGGTTGCCAGATCAGCCCCCCCCACGGCGCGGCCCCCTCCCCGTCCGGAAAGCGGACCTGGTCAGCGGCGGCATGAGCCGCTTCCGGTCGTTCGTCCACACTCAACCAAAGGTCGAAATTGTCTTGGAATAGCCATCAGCACTTCTCCCGACCCGACGCGTTCAACTGCATCACGATCAAACCGGACCCGTCAGCCCACTTCGCCTTAAGAGCCCGAATTCGAAATCAGCGCTCGTGATTTCACACTCTCGGACTCCAACCCGATCACCCAACCGCGCCCCCTCCATCACCACGCCCACCCGGCCACCCCATCAGCGCTCGCTCCGCTGACGCCCTGAGTTCCCCCCGCGCCATCCCCTCCGCCGCCTGCACGGCGAGGCCGTTGAAGACCATCTGCAGGTATCTGGCGAGGGCGGCCGGATCAGCCGACGGAGGCAAATCTCCCTCTGCTTGCGCGCGCATCAGCCGCTCGGCGAGCAGTTCCCGGGTCACGCTGCGTTGGCTTATGATCGCGCGCGGAACGTCGGGGTTGTTCACCCCGGTCGAAAGTCCGGACTGGATCAGGAGACAGCCCGGCGGCTCTTCCGGATCGACCAGCCATTCGATGGCGCCGAACAGCAACCGCTCCGCCATCTCGCGGGCGGTCGCCGCCGCCAGCACATGTTCTTTGTGCGTGGAACGCCGCTTGCTGTACCGCTTGAGAACGGCGTCGAACAGGCCGCGCTTGCTGCCGAAGGCGGCATAGATGCTGGGTGGGTTGAGCCCCATCGCCCTGGTCAGCTCGGCCATGGAGGCGCCTTCATAGCCATGGCGCCAGAACACCTCCATCGCCTGGTCCAGCACCTGCGCCTCTTCGAAATCCCGCGGTCGCGCCATCTCCGGTCGCCTCAATTAATTTTAGTGATCATTACATAATTCGCTTGCCTTGTCCATCCGGCCGGGGTTTTATAGTGATCATTAGAAAACGGGAGAGTTCGATGAGCACGTCTTTGCAGGGCAAGGTGGCCGTCGTCACGGGCGGTAGCGAAGGCATCGGATTGGCGTCCGCGAAGCGGCTGGCCGCCGGCGGCGCCACGGTCTTCATCACCGGCCGCCGCCAGGCCGCGCTGGACAAGGCGGTCGCCGAGATCGGCGGCGATGTGGTGGGCGTCCAGGCCGACGCGTCCAAGCCGGCGGACCTGGATCGTCTTTACGAAACGGTTCGCGCCGCCAAGGGCAAGCTGGACATCCTGGTCGCCAATGCCGGCGTCCAGTCAAAGCAGGCGATCGGCGCGATCACGGAAGCAGAAATCGATTACCAGCTCGCGGTCAATTTCAAGGGCGTGATCTTCACCGTGCAACAGGCCTTGCCGTTGCTTGGCGAGGGCGCGTCGATCATTCTTTTGTCGTCCACCACGGCCGTCAAGGGTCTGAGCACCCGCACCGTCTATTCCGCGACCAAGGCCGCCGTCCGCAGTTTTGGCCGGACCTGGGCGACGGAACTCAAGGAGCGCGGCATCCGCGTCAATGTCCTCAGCCCGGGGCCGATCGCGACGCCTTTGCAGAAGGCCGCCATGGCCGATGAAAAGGTCGCCGCCGCGTTCCAGAAGAACGTCGTCGGCGCCGTTCCGCTGGGCCGCGCGGGCGAGCCGGAGGAGATGGGGGAGATCGTGGCCTTCCTCGCCTCGGACGCCTCCAGCTACATCAACGGGGCCGATATCCAGGCGGATGGCGGCTGGGCGCAGGTCTAGGGGCGCGCGCCCTCCCCGCTACTGGATTTCCTTCCCCCTCGAAGGGGGAAGGGCAGGGATGGGGGGGAGTGCAGTCGGTCTGGATGAAGTCCGCGCGAGGCGTCGCCGGCTCCAAGGTCCATCTTGATAGGATAGCGGCTTACACCCCCA
>JBARAK010000273.1:0-12671 GCA_049791955.1 Caulobacteraceae bacterium | reverse complement strand
GGCGGCAGGTCCTTGGCCGCGCCGGGCGGGATGGCGAAGGCGGGCGCGGCGCTGAGCAGGAAGGCTGCGGCGAGGGCGGAGCGGCGAAGGACCGACATAGGGGTATCCGGCGAAGGTTGAGGCCGCGACCATTCCACCGCGACGCGCGTGGGTGCAAGCCGTCAGCGTGGCCGCGCGCGACAAAAACCTGCCCCGTTGAGCTTGGCCGCGGAGAAGGCTACCCCTGGGACAAGGTTGAAACGGAAAACAACACCTATGGTCCAGCATCGGCGGCGGTTCGCCCTGGCTGCATTCGGCTCCGCGGCGCTGCTCGCGAGCGTGGCGCTTCCGGCCATGGCCGCCGCCCCGCCGTTCCAGCCGGCCGACATGCCGGCCAGCTTCGAGGCCAGGACCGACAGCTTCGACTATGTGCGGCGCGAGGTGATGATCCCCATGCGCGACGGGGTGAAGCTGCACACCATCCTGATCATCCCCAAGGGCGCCCAGCACGCCCCCATCCTCCTGGACCGCACGCCCTATAACGCCGCCGAGCACACCAGCCACGTCGCCAGCCCGCACATGGCCGCGGTGGTGCCCTCGACCTTCGACGTGGTGATCGGCGCCAACTACATCGTGGCGTTCCAGGACGTGCGCGGGAAGTACGGCTCGCAGGGCGAGTACGTGAACGAGCGGCCCCTGCGCGGGCCGCTGAACCCCACCGGCGTCGACCACGCCACCGACGCCTACGACACCATCGACTGGCTGGTGAAGAACACGCCCGAGACCAACGGCAAGGTCGGGATCATCGGCACCTCCTACGACGGGATGATGGTGCTGATGGCGCTGAGCGATCCGCATCCGGCGCTGAAGGCCGCCATCCCGATCAACCCGGTGTCCGACACCTGGATGGACGACGACGACTTCCACGGCGGGGCCTTCCGCCTGATCGGCTACGACTACTACTATTCCCAGGACAGCGCGCGTGGTTCGGGCGAGGACCTGTGGCGCGGGGCCTACGACGACTACGACGTGTTCCTGCGCGCGGGCTCGGCCTCGGACTTCACCCGTCAGTACGGCGTGGACAAGCTGGGCTTCCCGCAGAAGCTGGCCGCCCACCCGGCCTATGACGCCTACTGGCAGGCCCAGTCGCTGGACCACATCCTGGCCGACAAGCCGCACAAGGTGCCAACCCTGTACGTCGCCTCGCTGTGGGACCAGGAGGACATCCACGGCGCGGTCGCCACCTATGAGGCCACCCGCAAGCAGGACGCCGCCAACGAGGACCGCCTGGCGCTGGGCCCCTGGCGGCATGGCGGGGCCAATGGCGACGGCTCCAAGCTGGGTGCGATCACCTTCGACGGCGACACCGGCGCCTGGTTCCGCCGCCATGTCATGCTGCCGTTCCTGGAGGCGCACCTGAAGGACGCCCCGCCGGCGGGCGGGACCACAGAGGCCGTCGCGCCGGTCACCGCCTACGAGACCGGGACCAACGCCTGGCGCCGCTACGACGCCTGGCCGCTGGCGACCGCCAAGGCCACGCCGCTGTACCTGACCAGCGGCGGCAAGCTGGGCTTCACGCCCACCTCGGTCCCGACCCGCTCGGGCTCGCTGTCGGACAGCTACATCTCCGACCCGTCGAAGCCCGTGCCCTACCGCCTGCGCCCGATCCGGCCGACCTATTCGCACGACTCCACCTGGGGCCAGTGGCTGGTGGACGACCAGCGCAACTTCGCCGACCGCACCGACGTGCTGACCTTCACCTCCGAGGTGCTGACCGACCCGGTGCAGATCGCCGGCCAGCCCGAGGTCAACCTGTGGGCCTCGACCAGCGGGACCGACAGCGACTGGGTGGTCAAGGTGATCGACGTCTATCCCGACGAGGTCCCGGAAACCCCGACCATGGGCGGCTACCAGCTGGGCGTGTCGATGGACATCTTCCGCGGCCGCTACCGCCAGGGCTTCGACCGCCCCGCGCCGATCCCGGCCAATACGCCGGAGCTGTACCGCTGGTCGCTGCCGACCGCGAACCACGTGTTCCTGCCCGGCCACCGCATCATGGTCCAGGTGCAGTCGAGCTGGTTCCCGCTCTACGACCGCAATCCCCAGACCTATGTGGACAACATCTTCTTCGCCAAGCCGGGGGATTACCAGAAGGCGACCCAGCATGTGTTTGACGTCGGGGCGCACCAGAGCTTCATTTCCCTGCCGGTGGTGAGCGTGGCGGCGCCGGCGGGATAGGGCCGTGTAGGAGCGGCCCCCGTTCAGGACGAATCGCGATGGGTCTGAAGTTGTTCGGAGGTATTCGGCCGGTCACCCGTGCAGGGATCATGCGCGATGTGCTGGCGGGCCTGACCCTCTCGTCGATGAACATCCCGCAGGTGATGGGCTACACCCGCATCGCCGGGACGCCGGTGATCACCGGGCTCTACACCGCGCTTGTGCCCCTGATCGCCTTTACCGTGTTCGGCTCGTCGCGC
Organism: Caulobacteraceae bacterium; assembly: GCA_049791955.1. Taxonomy (GTDB): domain Bacteria; phylum Pseudomonadota; class Alphaproteobacteria; order Caulobacterales; family Caulobacteraceae; genus CAHJWH01. The sequence continues at coordinate 10,215 of JBARAK010000273.1, read as the reverse complement.
CATCTGGTGGTGGCCGCGGACTCCGCCACGGCGGCCATCTTCGCCGGTTCGCTCTCGCACATGGCCCAGCCGTCGAGCGCCCACTACATGGCGCTGGTCGGGGTGGTCGCGCTGCTGACCGCGGGCTTGCTGCTGCTGGCCCGGATCTTCAGGCTGGGTTTCCTCGCCGACTTCCTTTCGCGCACGGTGCTGGTCGGGTTCCTGGCGGGGGTGGGGATCCAGGTCGGCGTCGCGATGCTGGGCGACATGTTCGGCGTGGCGACGCCCGCGCGGCAGACGCTGTGGAAGCTGTGGGAGGTGGTCGAGGGTGCGCCCCACCTGAACGCCCTGACCCTGGGGCTCTCGGCGCTGGTCGCCGGGGCGATCCTGCTGGGACGCCGCCTGGTCCCGCGCTGGCCGATCGCCTTGGTCGCGGTGCTGGGGACCATCGCGGCCAGCGCCGCGTTCGATTTCGCCCACAAGGGCATCGCGGTGATCGGCCCGGTTCCCGGAGGGCTGCCGTCGCTCTCGCTGCCGATGGTGAGCTGGAGCGAGGTGCTGGCGCTGCTGCCGGTGGCGGGCTCCTGCTTCGTGATGATCCTGGCGCAGAGCGCGGCGACCTCGCGGGTGTTCGCCGACCGCTACCGCGAACGCGTCGACGCGGACGCCGACATCCTTGGGCTGGCCGCCGCCAACGCCGCCGCCGCGATCAGCGGGACCTTCGTCGTCAACGGCAGCCCGACCCAGACCGCCATCGCCGAGCGGGCCGGCGCCCGCAGCCAGATCGCCCAGCAGGCGTTCGCCGCGGTCGTGGTGGTGGTGCTGCTGCTCCTGACCGGCCCGCTGCAGTACCTGCCGCGCTGCGTGCTGGCCTCCATCGTGTTCACCATCGGCTTCGGCATGGTCGACGTGGCGGGGCTGCAGGCCATCCGTCGCGAAAGCCCCGGGGAATTCCGCCTCGCGGTCATCACCGCCGCCGCGGTCGTCGTCGTCGGGGTGGAGCAGGGCATCCTGCTGGCCATCGCCCTGTCGCTGTTCCGGCACGTGCGCCACAGCTACCGCCCCCACGCGGCGGTGCTGATCCCGGACGCCACCGGGCGGTGGGCGCCGGTTGCGGCCGCGCCCGGCCAGCAGACCGAGCCGGGACTGATCATCTATCGTTTCGAAGCGGACCTGTTCTACGCCAACCGCAACCGCTTCGTCGACGAGGTCCGCCGCCTGATCGACCACGCGCCGACGCCGGTCCGCTGGTTCGTGATCGAATCCGAAGCCATCACCGACGTCGACTTCTCGGCGGCGAGCTCGGTGCGCGACCTGCTGGAGGACCTGACCAGCAAGGGCGTCAACGTGGTCTTCGCCCGCGTGAGCGCCAGCCTCCGCTCCGACATGGACCGCCACCGCATCACCGCCGTGGTGGGGGAAGCGCGCGTCTGCGGGACGCTTCATGCGGCGCTTGCGCTGGTGGGTGGGCAACCCACCGCCCAATAGCTTCGCGCTACATCTTGAAGTGATAAACGCCGCCCCAGATCACGGCGAGGATGAGCAAGCCGCCGATCAGGTAGGCGATGAGGCTTGAGCCAAGCGACAGCCGCCCTTCGCGCATCCCGACCGCCGTCACGAAAATCGGGATCGGGTAGTAGAAAAGCGATGCGGTGATCAGGCCCAGCGAATAGGCGTTGAAGGCGACCGTGTAGGTCAGGTGCGCAAAGAAATCCCAGAACAGGTTGCCGCTCGCCCACACCACGAGAAGGAAGGCGGAAAGGCGTGACGCGCCGCGGCTCGCCCAGAGGCTGAGGCCGACCAGCAGCACTATGAAGGCGCCGTTGTTGATGAGGAACTGCGCCTGCGACATCGGAGAGCGTTGCGATGAATCAGGCTGCCGATCAGGAGCCGGAAGTCCGCGCGCTGTTCAACGAAATGACCGACGCCTTCGTGGCCAGGCTCGGCGAATTGCTCGGTCGGTTTGGGCTCTGCGCAAGCCAGGATCAGGTCGACCTGCTGCACGCGCTGTTCGTGGGCCTGTCCGTGATCGACCTCGCCACCAGCCGGCCGGGAGGAAGCGCGCGCAACAGCGCTGTTCTCCTCACTGCGTTCCGGTCGTTGGCGTTAGCCGGGACATAGGCTTTCCGCCTGTTCCCCCGGGGATGGGTCGTGAGGCAGGCAGGGTGGAGCGTGTCACAAAACTGTTCGCAAAAAGGTTGTGTTTTTCCATTGTCGCCGACTGGTGGTGCAATATGCTGCGCGGCGTAACGGGGGAGGTTAGGTTCGCTTTGGTCGCCCCCATTCCAGCTATCATCCGGACCTGAGGGGCTCCCATGGAAACGCCTGATCCCGTCACGCCGCTCACGCCGGCCGAACGGGCGTTTGTCGGTACGCTCAACGCCGAGTGGACGCGCCAGCAGGTGCTCGACCGGTTGAAGACCGACCTCCAGACCGCGATCCGGATCGAGCTCGCGACGATCCCGATCTATCTCTACACCTACTATTCGCTGGTCCGGAACAACGAGAGCGGCGAGATGATCAACGCCGCCCAGCTCTATGCTAACAAGGCCGGCGGGATCATCATGAGCGTGGCGGTGGAGGAGATGCTCCACATGTCGCTGTCGTCGAACATCCTGTTCTCGATGGGCGTCGCGCCACAGCTCTACCAGCAGGCGCCCGGCGCCTATCCGACCGGGCTGCCCTATCACAACCCGAAGGGGCCGGTGGGACCCGATGGGCAGACCGCGGTGCAGATTCCGCTGGGTAAGCTCGGCTTCGAGCAGCTCTGGCATTTCCTCCAGATCGAATATCCCGAGCAGTGGAACGCCCCGCCGCAGGACAGCAACTGGGACACGATCGGCCAGTTCTATTCCTATATCCGCTGCCTGCTGAGCACCAAGTTCCTGACCGATGCGGACTTCCAGCAGGGCGCGTGGGCCCATGCGATCCAGCCGTACAACTATTCGCCAAACAACGTCGACACGATCTATCCCAAGGCCGGCTTCGATCCGTGGAAGCCTGCGCCGCCTGCACCCACGCCTGGCTGGGCCGATCCTGTCCAGGGCGCGGCGACCGCGGCGGTCTATCCCGATTATGCCGACAGCCATGCCGGCCAGACCCAGCTGGTCGCGGTCCAGTCGATCCAGGACGCCGCCGCCGCGATCGACACGATCTGCGACCAGGGGGAGGGCGTGCCGATCCCGGACGTGGGGCCGGACCCCGACGACGATCCTTCGAAGTTGGAGGATTCGCACTATGTGAAGTTCCTGATGCTCCAGGCGCAATTCGCCGACTATGCGGGGACCACCGAACAGCGCCCGAAGCAACCGCCGGCGCCGGCCGGTGTGATCCAGCCCGCGATCACGCAACAGGCGTTGCTCGATGCCGGGGTGCTGGTGAACATGCCCGATAGTCCGGTCGCGGCGAACTATCCGCCGCTCTACTCGGACATCGCGAACTTCTGCAGCGCGTGCTTCCAATACATGCTGATCATGACCGAGACGGTCTATCTCGTGCCGCCGGAGAACCAGAAGCTGTTCTTCAACGAAGGGCTGCACCGCTCGATGATCTGGGTGCTCGACAAATATATCCGCACCATCCGCCAGATCCCGATCAATAGCGGCCCCTATGCCGGCATGGTCATGGGACCGACGTTCGAGAACGTGTCGCTTGGCCTGCGGGCGAACGCGTTCGCGGGGCTGGCCAGCTATGGCGAAAAGGCGATCGAGGCGGCCAAGGCGATCATCGCCAAAGAGGACGCGAACGACGCGGCCGACAAGATCGCCGAGGCGCTCGATCCCCAGGCCTTCGCCGCGACAGCCGCCAAGATCGAGAAGGGCGGCGATCTCGTCAAGGTGATGCAAAACGTCATCTACTATGTTGGCGTCGCCATCACGAAGACCAGCGCCGACGGCCATTCGATGCACCTGCCTGACGTCGGCCAGTACTGGGCTGCGGTCTAGTATCACCGATCCCCATCTTCGCCAGAGGAACGACCCATGGCTTCATGCGCCACTCCGGCCCCCACGCCGGCCCCTCCGCCCGGCGTCCCCGTGCCGACGCCCTATCCCTATGCCGGTGAGCCGGACTTCCCGACCACGATCGGCGCCCAGCCCGAAGGCATGCCGCTCCATGCCTGCATGGGCCTCAACGCCTGCGCCGGCGCCGACCGGTTCGGCGCCGCCGGCCCGCCGGGCGGCAAGGGACCGAACGCCTGCGCCGGACAGGGCTATTGCTCGACCGGCGCCGACCATACCTGCCACGTCCAGAACGATTGCGCGGGGCAGGGCGGTTGCGGCCTCTACGGCACCGGCGAGGAGATGAACAGTCCCGGCGCCAATGCCTGCCGCTCGCAGGGATCGTGCGCGACCCCGATCAACGCCGAGCGCTTCAGCACCAATGGTCCCAACCAGGGCAAGAGCGTGTGGCTGCGCGCCCGTGCGGTGTTCGAGGCCAACTGGGCGGCGACCCAGGCGACGCTCAAGCAACAGCAGGCCGCGGGCAAGACGCTGTCGAACCAGCCGCTCCCGGAGACGCCGGGCCCCGCGCCCGCGGCGTTCGCGGCGACCGGGCCGAGCTATCTGTGGATTTCGCAGGACAACGGCCAGCGCGGCAACATGACCGCCTGCGGATCGAGCGGGATGAGCGGGGCCGGTGGCTGCAGCTGAGGACACGCTGGCCGGCCTGCCGCGGCTTGGGCTGGGGCTGGGCCTGCGCAACCTGCATTTCGAGACGATCCTTTCGGGCGATCGCCAGGATCTCTGGTTCGAGGCGATTTCCGAGAACTTCATGGATTCGGGTGGGCGTCCGCGCGCGGTGATCCGTGCGGTCGCCGAACGCTATCCGCTGGCGCTGCACGGCGTCTCGCTGTCGATCGGCAGCACCGATCCGCTCGACTTCGGCTATCTCGCGGCGCTCAAGCGGCTGGCCGATGAGGTGCGCCCCGCCTGGGTGAGCGACCACCTGTGCTGGACCGGCGTGAACGGGCGCAATTCGCACGACCTGCTACCGATGCCGCTGACCGAGGAGAGCCTCGCCCATGTCGTCGCGCGCGTCCGTCAGGTGCAGGACTACCTCGAACGCCCGCTGATCCTGGAGAACCCCAGCAGCTATGTCCGCTTCGCCGAGTCGACGCTCGACGAGCCCGGGTTCCTGCGCGCGTTGGCGGAAGACACCGGCTGTGGACTGCTGCTCGACGTGAACAATGTCTACGTCACCTGCTTCAACGCCGGCGCCGATCCCGTGGCCTATCTCGATGCTTTCCCGTGCGAGCGTGTCGTGCAGATGCATCTCGCCGGGCATCAGGACTTGGGAACCCATCTGATCGACACCCATGACCGGCCGGTGCGGCCCGAGGTGTGGGAATTGTTTCGTATCGCCTGGGCGCGGACCGGCGGCGCTTCGACCCTGCTCGAATGGGACGATCACATCCCGGACTTCGCGGGATGCCTCGCCGAGCTGTGCAAGGCCGAGCGATACATGGCGGGCGAGGCCGCGCCGCTTGCCGCCGAGGCGTGCGAAGCGGGCGATGAAGGGATCTCCAACCCCGTCGGCTTCATCGTGCCGCGGGCGATGGACGCCATGCTTGAGGACGCGGCATGAGCGCGCTCGCCGTGGCGCAGAGGCGGATGCACGACGCGCTGGTCTTTCCCGAGGCCGATCCGGTTTCGGCGCAGGCGCTGTTCGCGGGCGGCGGACGGCTGGGCGCGGCCGCCGGCCTGGCGATATATCAACGCGGCTATTTCCTGCGTATCGCCGCCTGCATGCGCGAGCAGTTCCCGGCGCTCTGCCATGCGCTCGGCCGCGCGCTGTTCGACGATTTCGTCGCCGACTATATCCGCGACTGTCCGCCGGCGCGGCACACGCTCTACGATCTCGGCCGCCGCTTCGCCGACTGGATGAAGACGAACCGGCCCGACGGCGAGGCATGCGAACCGTGGATCGACTTCATGATCGACCTGGCCTGCTTCGAATATTCAGTATTCGCGATGTTCGACGCGCAAGGCGCCGAGGTGGGGGGCGCCGAGGGGGGCGCCGAGGGCCGGCCCTTCGCCACGTCCGACACGCCCGACGCCATGCTGCGCCTTCAGCCCGCCTTTGCGCTGGGCGGCTATGGCTTCCCGGTCGCCGAATATTATCACGCCGTGCGTCGTGGCGAGACGCCATCGCCGCCCGCGCCCGCGCCCAGCCACATCGCGCTGGTCCGGACCGACTATGTCACCCGCACCGTGCCGCTGAGCGGGACGCACCACGCCTTCCTGGCCGAGATGCAAGCCGGCCGCAGCGTCGATGCGGCCCTGGCCGAGGTCTCGGCGCGACTTGAACTTGATCCCGAGGCGGCCCGCCGTTCGTGGCGCGGGGCGCAGGGCAGCCGCGCCCGCTGGATCGAATGGGGCTTCTTCGTCGCGCTCACGGAGGCGGACGAACCGCGGGCCTGAAACCTACGCCCCGAAACGCATGCCCCTCAGGGCGCGTAGCGGGTGAAGACGTAGTCGTGGTCTTTCGCGTGGGCTTGGTGGCAGGCGAAGCAGGTTTCGTGCTGGGCCTTGTCCACCGGTTTGCCGTCGATGAAGCGGCCGAAGCCCCAGCCGCCGGTGGCTGCATACCGTTTCGAATCCTTGACCATCACCTGGACGGTGGTGGCGTCGCCGGGGATCGAGGCCGGGCCGAAGGCCGGGGACGGGATGTGTTTCCAGGCCAGTTTCACCAGCACCGTCCCATCGGGGAAGGGCTGTGCTGCGTGCTGGTAGGCCCGGGTCGCCACCGTATTGCCCAGGATCGCGCGGATCTCGTTCAAGGGGGCCGCCTCCACCGCCGGGGCGATAAGCTCCCAATGCCGATAGCCCTTGGGAATGGCCACGCCATAGATCGGCGAGACATCCGCCCCGACCCCCGCCGGCCCGGCGGCCGATGCGATCATCGCGATCCCCGACATCGGGATGACCGACGCCAGGACCACTGCGACTCTAGCCAGTTTCATGATGCCGCCTGTTCGATATTGTGTTAACGTTTTGACTTATGTGGCCCGTCGGGCGGGCTCGCTTAGTTGACCCGCGCCTTGAGTCAGTGATGCCTGGGATATTGAAGCCTTGACGTGGACCCTGGTGTCTTCAGGCGTTGCATCTTAGTTCCAGTCGTTCGTCTTTCGCGTAAATCTTCTCAAGATCTGCAGCAACAGCTTCATCGAGAGCTTCAATGGCGGCTGCGCGACGATCTGCTGGACGAGGCGCTTTCCGTTCGCCATCCGACGCGGCCCCGTCTCGCGGTGGCCGGATTTAGCGCGAAACCACCGTCCACCAAAGTCAAACGCGAATGAGCACGAGGGTCCGACCGGTCATCACATCGAAAGCGGGAGAACAACATGTCAATAGTATCGGCATCCCCCACACGGCGAAGCCTGCTTGCGATTTCAGCCTCCGCAGGCGCCCTTGGCCTCGCCGCTTCGGCCGCTTCAGCAGATGTTCCAGCTCTCGCCGCCGAGCAGACGAGCGAGGGCGGCGTCGGCGCGGCGGTCCGGCCCTTCTCCTTCAAGGCCCCCGAAGCCGCCCTGAGCGATATCCGCCGCCGCGTCGCGGCGACCCGCTGGCCGGAACGGGAGACCGTGAACGACGCCTCCCAGGGCGTGCAACTGGCCACGATGCGCGAAGTCGCCGCCTATTGGCAGGCGGATTACGACTGGCGCAAGGTCGAGGCGAGGCTGAACGCCCTGCCGCAATTCACCACCGGCATCGACGGGCTGGACATCCACTTCATCCATGTCCGCTCCAAGCATCGCAATGCTTTGCCGCTGATCATCACCCACGGGTGGCCCGGCTCGATCATCGAGCAGATGAAGATCATCGATCCGCTGACCGATCCGACGGCCCATGGCGGCAGCGCCGCGGACGCGTTCGATGTGGTCATCCCGTCCCTGCCGGGCTACGGGTTCTCCGGCAAGCCGGCCGCGACCGGCTGGGACCCCATCCGCATCGCCCGCGCCTGGATCGTGCTGATGCAGCGGCTCGGCTATACGCGATATGGGGCGCAGGGCGGCGACTGGGGCAACGCCGTCACCGAGCAGATGGCCCTGCTGCGGCCGCCCGGACTGATCGGCATCCACACCAACATGCCGGCCACGGTCCCGGACAACATCGCCAAGGCGCTGCAGTTCGGCGAACCCCAGCCGTCCGGCCTCTCGGCCGACGAGCAGCGCGCGTGGGATCAGCTCACCTTCTTCTACAAGCACGGCCTGGGTTACGCTCAGGAGATGGCGAACCGGCCGCAGACGCTGTACGCGATCGCGGATTCCCCCGTCGGCCTCGCCGCCTGGATGCTCGACCACGACGCCCGCAGCGAGGCGCTGATCGCCCGCGCCTTCGCCGGTCAGACCGAAGGTCTCACGCGCGACGACATCCTCGACAATGTCACGCTCTACTGGCTGACCAATACGGCGGTGTCTTCCGCGCGCCTGTATTGGGAAAGCAAGCTCCCCTTCTTCGCCCCGAAGGGCGTGCAGGTCCCGACCGCGGTGAGCGTCTTCCCCGATGAGATCTACGCCGCGCCGAGAAGCTGGACCGAGAAGGCCTATCCCAAGCTGATCTACTACAACCGGTTGCCGAAGGGCGGCCACTTCGCCGCCTGGGAACAGCCGGTCCTGTTCACCAGTGAAGTCCGCGCCGCGTTCCGGACCCTGCGCTGAGCCGCGACGCGCCAGGAGGCCGCCGACGCCGCTAACAACGTTTAACGGCGCCTAACGGAACTTGTGGATCCAAAGCCCGCTGCCGCAGCTAATCTCCACTTCGCTTCTCAAGATCTGCTGGCGAAAGAACAAGTCATGACGATGGACAGACGGACTTTCTCGGCCGCCGTGATCGCCGGGGCGGCGGCGTCGGCGGTTTCCACCCGGAGCCTGGCCGCGATGGCGGCTCCGGTGGCGGCGCGCAATGTGGTGCTGGTGCATGGGCTGTTCGCCGACGGGTCGTGCTGGACCGAGGTGATCGCGCGGCTGCAGGCGGCGGGGATCAACGCCACCTCGGTGCAGAACCCGCTGACCACCCTGCCGGAGGCGGTGGCCTCGGCGCAGAAGGTGCTGGACCGCCAGGATGGGCCCACGGTGCTGGTCGGGCACTCGTTCTCCGGCATGATCGTCACCGAGGCCGGCGTGCATCCCAAGGTCTCGGCCCTGGTCTATGTGGCGGCGCGCGCGCCGGATGCGGGCGAGGACTACACCGCTTTGGCCAAGCGGTTCCCGACCCCGCCCGCCTCGGCCGGGATCGTGTTCGACGGCGACGAAGGGCGGCTGAGCGAGGCGGCGTTCCTGCGCGATTTCGCGGGCGACCTGCCGCCGGCCAAGGCCCGGGTGCTCTATGCCGTGCAGGAACCGTTCCACAAGGCCCTGCTCGCCGGGCGGACCACCCACGCGGCCTGGCGCTCGAAGCCGAGCTTCTACGCCGTCTCGACCGAGGACCGCACGATCAACCCGGACCTCGAACGCTTCATGGCCAAGCGCATGGGGGCGAAGACGATCGAGCTGAAGTCGAGCCACCTGTCGCTGATCTCCCACCCCGACGAGATCACCGGCCTGATCCTACAGGCGGCGGGGCGGCGGGGTTAGCGATCCGGCTGGCGCGGCGGGCCGTCCATGGAGTTGGGCTCCACGGAATTGGGCTGCGGGGCCTGTTCGGTGTTCACTGGCGCCCGGGTGTCGCCGGCCTGGTCGATCAGCCGCTGGGTTTCCTCGGAGCGGCCGGGCGGGGGCGAGGCGTCCACGGCGTTGGCCCCCGCCGCGTTGGCCTCCGTGTTGGCGACAGTATTCGTGTCGGGCGGGGGGACGGCTGGCTTGGCGGGAGAGGGGACGGGGGCTGGCGGCCGTGGGCTCGCGGACGCCGGTTTCAGCAGCCTGGCGAACTGATCGACCTGGCCATCCTGGGGGAAGGCGAAGACCGACATCCGCGCCGGATCGTCGGCCTGCGGGTGCGCGGTGAAGGAAAGCTGCTGGATGGCGAGGGGGTTGTCCTGGGCGCCGGGCGCGATCAGGTGGGCGACGGCCCCGCAGCGGGCGGTCCGGCTGGCCGGGTCATAGCTGACCAGGCTGATCTGGCTGAGCGTGATGTCGGCCTGCCGGACGTGATCCAGATACACCGGGTCGTCGTGCGCCTGGGTGGGCAGCAGCGTGGCCTTCAGCCCGGCCAGCACCGCGGGCGAGCCGCAGACCGCCTCCGCATCCACCTGTGGCGCGGACGCGGGGCGGCCATGGCAGCCGGCGCAGGCCAGGGC
>JBARAK010000272.1:0-5205 GCA_049791955.1 Caulobacteraceae bacterium | reverse complement strand
CGTCCGCGCCGGTTCGGCCGGCGCGCTGCGTGGCCACCTGGCCGGATCGGGAGACCTGCAGACCGGCGCGGTCGGCGGGGAGGTCGAATTCGCCGTGGCGTCCTCGGGCGATGTCACCACCGGAACGGTGAACGGAGCCCTGCACGCCAGGGTGGCTGGCTCGGGCGATATCGCGGTGGCCAGCATCGCCGGTCCCGTCGAGGTCGCCATAGCCGGCTCGGGGGGTATCCGCATCCACGGCGGCCGCTCGCCCGACGTGAAGGTCAACATCGCCGGCTCCGGCGACTTCAACTTCGACGGCGAGGCCGGCGCGCTGGCGGGCGCGGTCATGGGCTCCGGCGATATCTATGTCGCCCGCGTCACCGGGCCGGTCAGCAAGAGAGTGATGGGGTCGGGCGACGTGCGGACGGGACGGTGATTCTCCCGTTCGGTGGGAATGGATGCGGTTTCGCGGGGAAGACGCCGCAATAGCGGGGAGGGCGGCGCTTGCGTCCGGCGTGCGATCACGCCCCGCAGGCTCCGCCGCCCCATAGGATCCCCTTAGGATATAGGGCATTCAGCCTTGGGAGCAGGAGAGGGGCGGTCATAAGTGTCGCCCCTCCAAACGGGCCTTGACGCCAGAGGCCGAAATCGTCATAAACCGCCCTCTGCTGAATTGGCCGTAGGCAAACGCCTAGACGCGGTTCGCGAGACGAATAGATCATAGCGCGCCAGCCGGGTAACCGCGGTGCGATTGTTCAGGGCCTTCGCGGCATGCCGCGTCGGGCCCTTTCGTTTTGCGGCTCAACGTCAACGTCCGGTCCAGTGGATTGGTTTTGGTGGCGTTCGGGACGCAGGTACGGTCAGCTCCTTCGGGATCTGGTCTTGGTCTTTGAACTGTACGGGCGTGAACGAGCGCGAGGACGGCATCGATATGGATCGTCAGAATATTCGTATTCGGCTGAAAGCCTTCGATCACCGGGTGTTGGATCACTCCACCCGTGAGATCGTGCAAACAGCCAAGCGCACCGGCGCTACCGTCCGCGGCCCTATTCCGCTGCCGACCAAGCTGGAAAAGTTCACGGTGCTGCGCTCGCCGCACATCGACAAGAAGTCCCGCGAACAGTTCGAAATCCGCACGCACAAGCGTGTCCTCGACATCGTCGATCCGACCCCGCAGACCGTGGACGCGCTGATGAAGCTCGACCTGTCCGCCGGCGTCGACGTCGAAATCAAGCTTTAAGGAGCCGGCAGATGCGTACCGGCGTAATCGCCAAGAAACTCGGCATGACCCGCTTCTTCGATGAAGCCGGTCAGCACGTGCCCGTGACGGTGCTGTCGCTCGACGGCTGTCAGGTCACCGGCCAGCGCACCCTCGACAAGGACGGCTACGTGGCCCTCCAGCTCGGCGCGGGCGCCAAGAAGGCCAAGAACACCTCGCAAGCCATGCGCGGCCACTTCGCCAAGGCGCTGGTCGAGCCCAAGCATCACGTCACTGAGTTCCGCGTAAGCGAGGACAACCTGATCGACGTGGGCGCGGAGCTCACCGCCGACCACTTCGTTCCCGGCCAGAAGGTGGACGTCCAGGGCGTCACCATCGGCAAGGGCTTCGCCGGCGGCATGAAGCGCTGGAACTTCAGCGGTCTGCGGGCGACCCACGGCGTGTCCGTGTCGCACCGTTCGCTGGGTTCGACCGGCCAACGCCAGGACCCGGGCAAGACCTTCAAGGGCAAGAAGATGGGCGGTCAGCTGGGTGTGGAGACCGTCACCACCCAGAACCTCACCGTCTGGCGCGTCGACGCCGAGCGCGGCCTGATCCTGATCAAGGGCGCGGTTCCCGGTTCGGAAGGCTCCTACGTCAAGGTTTCCGACGCGGTGAAGAAGGCGCTCCACGCCGATGCGCCCAAGCCGGGTGCGTTCCGCGCGGCCGGCGCCGCTCCCGCCGAGGCCCCGGCCACGGCTGCTCCCGAGGCGTCCTCCAACGAGGGTGCGGAATAATCATGAAGCTCAACGTCATCACCCTCGATAGCGGCAAGGCCGGCGAGATCGAGCTGTCGGACGAAGTGTTCGGCATCGAAGAGATTCGCGCCGACATCCTGCAGCGCTGCGTGGTCTGGCAACTGGCCAAGCGCCGGGCCGGCACCCACAAGATCAAGACCCGGAACGAAGTCGCTCGTACCGGCAAGAAGATGTACAAGCAGAAGGGCACCGGCGGCGCCCGTCACGGCTCTCGCAAGGCGGCTCAGTTCGTCGGCGGCGCCAAGACCCACGGCCCGGTGCTCCGCAGCCACGAATTCAGCCTGAACAAGAAGGTCCGCGCCCTGGCCCTGCGCCACGCGCTGTCGTCCAAGGCCAAGGCCGGTTCGCTGATCGTGGTCGACCAACTCGTGCTCGACGCGCCCAAGACCGCCGCGCTCAAGGTTCAGCTCGAGAAGATCGGCCTGAAGAACGCGCTGATGATCACGGGTCCGGAAGTGGACGGCAACTTCAAGCTGGCCGCCCGCAACATCGCGCACATCGACGTGCTGCCGAACGCCGGCCTGAACGTCTACGACGTGCTGCGCCGCGACACCCTGGTGCTGACCCGCTCTGCAGTCGAGGCCATTGAGGCCCGCTACAGCGGCGAGACCGAACAGAAGGAAGCCGCCTGATGGCCGCGACCGCACGCCACTACGACGTCATCCTGGCGCCGCACATCACCGAGAAGGCGACCGTGCTCTCCGAGCAGAACAAGGTCGTGTTCAAGGTCGCCCATGACGCCACCAAGGACGAGATCGCCAGCGCGGTCGAAGAGCTGTTCAAGGTCAATGTGCTCAAGGTCAACACGGTTGTGACCAAGGGCAAGACCAAGCGCTTCCGCGGCATCGCGGGCAAGCGCTCCGACGTGAAGAAGGCGATCGTAACCCTGGCCGAAGGCCAGTCCATCGACGTCACGACCGGTCTGTAAGGGCGGATAGACTATGGCGCTCAAGCATTTTAATCCGACCTCAGCCGGCCAGCGCGGCCTGGTCCTCGTCGACCGTCGCGAGCTGCACAAGGGCAAGCCCGAGAAGACCCTCGTCGAGGGTCTGACCAAGTCGGGCGGCCGTGGCGGCGGCGGCCGCATCGCGGTGCGTTTCCGTGGCGGCGGAGCCAAGCGGCTGTACCGCATCGTCGACTTCAAGCGGCGCAAGTGGAACGTGCCGGCCACCGTCGAGCGGCTGGAATACGACCCCAACCGTTCGGCCTTCATCGCCCTGGTGAAGTACGCCGATGGCGAGCTGGCCTACATCATCGCGCCGCAGCGCCTGAAGGCGGGCGACGAGATCATCGCCGGCGAGCGCGTGGACGTGAAGCCGGGCAACGCCATGCCCCTGCGCGGCATGCCCATCGGCACCATCATCCACAATGTCGAGCTGAAGCCCGAGAAGGGCGCGCAGATGGCGCGCTCGGCCGGCGCCTACGCCCAGCTGGTCGGCCGCGACGCCGGCTACGCCCAGGTCCGTCTCGGCTCGGGCGAGCTGCGCATGGTGCTCGACACCTGCATGGCCACGGTGGGCGCGGTGTCCAACCAAGACCACATGAACCAGAACCTCGGCAAGGCCGGTCGGGTTCGCCACATGGGCTTCCGCCCGCACGTTCGCGGCGTGGCCATGAACCCGGTCGACCACCCCCACGGCGGTGGTGAAGGCAAGACCTCGGGCGGTCGTCACCCCGTGACGCCGTGGGGCAAGCCCACCAAGGGTCGCAAGACCCGCGTCAACAAGGCGACGGACAAGTTCATCATCCGGTCGCGTCACGTCAGGAAGGCTCGCTAACCCATGACCCGCTCCATCTGGAAAGGGCCCTTCGTCGACGGCTACCTGCTGGCGAAGGCGGACAAGGCCCAGGACTCGGGCCGTAAGGACGTGATCAAGACCTGGTCGCGCCGCTCCACCATCATGCCGCAATTCGTCGGCCTGACCTTCGGTGTCCACAACGGCCAGAAGCATGTGCCGGTGATGGTGTCCGAGGACATGGTGGGTCACAAGCTCGGCGAGTTCGCGCCGACCCGCACCTTCTACGGCCACGCGGCCGACAAGAAGGCCAAGAGGAAGTAGCAGCGCGATGAGCAAGCAAGCCAAGCCCCGTCGCCTGTCCGACACCGCCGCGATGGCCAAGGTCACTGCGCTGCGCACTAGCGCGCGCAAGCTGAACCTGGTGGCCCAATCGATCCGCGGCCTGCCGGTCCAGCGCGCCCTGAACGAACTGGAATTCAGCCACAAGCGCATCGCCAAGGATGTGCGCAAGGCCCTCTACTCGGCGATCTCGAACGCCGAGAACAACCACAACCTGGACATCGACGCCCTGGTCGTGGCTGAGGCCTTCGTTGGCAAGAACCTGATCATGAAGCGCTTCTCCGCCCGCGCTCGCGGTCGTGCTGCGCGTATCGAAAAGCCCTTCTCGGAGATCACCATCGTGGTCCGTGAACAGACCGAGGCCGCCTAAATGGGACAGAAGGTCAATCCGATCGGTCTGCGCCTCGGCGTCAACCGTACGTGGGACAGCCGCTGGTTCGCCGATGGCGAGGACTACGGTCGTCTGCTGCACCAGGACATCAAGGTGCGCCGCTGGCTGAAGGACCGCCTGAAGCAAGCCGGCGTGTCGCGCATCATCATCGAGCGTCCGCACAAGAAGTGCCGCGTGACGATCTACGCCGCTCGTCCCGGCGTGATCATCGGCAAGAAGGGCGCGGACATCGACAAGCTCCGCAAGGACCTCTCGGCCATGACCGAGGGCGAGGTGTTCCTGAACATCGTCGAGGTGCGCAAGCCCGAGACCGACGCCCAGCTGATCGCCGAGTCCATCGCGCAGCAGCTCGAGCGCCGGGTCGCCTTCCGCCGCGCCATGAAGCGTTCGATGCAGTCCGCCATGCGCCTCGGCGCCAAGGGCGTCCGCATCAACGTGTCGGGCCGCCTCGGCGGCGCGGAAATCGCGCGGATGGAGTGGTATCGCGAAGGCCGCGTGCCGTTGCACACCCTGCGCGCCGACATCGACTACGGCTTCACCGAGGCCGAGACCACCTACGGCATCATCGGCGTGAAGGTTTGGGTGTTTAAGGGCGAAGTGCTGGAGCACGATCCCATGGCCCAGGACAAGCGTTGGGCCCTGGAAGCCACCGGCCCGGCCGGCGATGGCGACCGTCGGGATCGCGGCGACCGCGACCGTCGCGGCCAGCGCCGCGACCGTGGCGGCCAGGCCGAAGCC
>JBARAK010000271.1:0-7702 GCA_049791955.1 Caulobacteraceae bacterium | reverse complement strand
CGCGGCGCTGCTGCCACCCGGCGCTCGCCTGCGCATCCTGGGCCACTCCATGGGCGGCGCGGTCGGCCTGATCCTGGCGACGGGCTGGTTCGGGGTGACGGTGGAGCACGTCGTCACCATCGGCATGAAAATGAACTGGACCGCGGAAGAGGCCGCCAAGATGGGCCGCCCCTATCCGGTCCGCTGGTTCGACACGCGCGGGGCGGCCGCCGAGCGCTTCCTGCTGGTCAGCGGCCTGGCCGGCAAGACGACCGCCGACGCCCGCATGGTCGATCGCGGGATCGTGGAGGAGGACGGCCGCTGGCGGCTCGCCGCCGACCCGCTGACCGTCGGCGTGGTGGGACCCGAGACTCCCGACCTGATCGCCGCCGCCAAGGCGGCGGGGACGACCGTCCGGCTGGCGTGCGGGACCGAAGACCCCCTGGTCCGGCTCGAAGAAATGACGCCGTTCGATCCGCATGCCGTGCGCCTGCCGGGCGGCCACAATCTCCACGTCGAGACCCCCGCCGCCGTCGCCGGCCTTTTGGCGGGTTGAGTTCCACACGGGTTCGCGTGCGGCATGCGATGTGTCCACGCGTTTAGAGGACAGACGGTGGGGAGCACATCTGGAAGCCTCCCCTTCTAAACGCGTTAACGGCGGGCCTCATGTCCTTCGTCAGCGCAGCCTGAAAAGACGCCGAACGGCGCAGCCCGCATTTGCGGGATGAAGGATAGGGAGATCGGGATGCCGTCCAACGTGATCGACGTAGAACGTCTGATCGACGACAAGAGGATCGGCGCCTTCCATGTCGGCGTCATCTTCATGTGCTTCCTGGTGGTGCTGATCGACGGGTTCGACATCACCGTGGCGGCGTTCGCGGGTCCTGGCCTGATCAAGGCCTTCCACATTTCGCCGACCGCCCTCGGCGCCCTGTTCAGCGCCGCCCTGTTCGCCGGCCTGATCGGCACCCCGGTGTTCGGCATGCTGGCCGACAAGTTCGGCCGCAAGCGCGTGATGCTGTGGGGCAGCGTCTTCTTCGGGATATTCACCCTCGCCTCGGTGGCGGCGACCAACTTCCAGCAGATGATCCTGTTCAGGTTTATCGCCGGCATCGGGGTGGCGGGCGTGATGCCGACCACGGTCGCCTACATCTCCGAGTTCGCGCCCCGCCGGTTCCGCGCCACGGTGGTGTCGATCATGTTCACCGGCTCGCCCGTCGGCGGCGCGCTCACCGGCCTGGTGGCGGCGAAGTTCATGCCGGTGTTCGGCTGGAAGATCCTGTTCTGGGTCGCGGGCCTCAGCCCGATCGTGCTGGCTCTGGCGCTGGTCTTCGTGCTGCCGGAGTCGATCCACTACCTGGTGCTGCGGCCCCAGGCCCGGGCGCGCCTGCTCAAGATCCTGCGCCAGTTCGAGCCCGCCCTGCAGGTCGACGCCGACACCACCTTCGTGGCCACCCGCCACCACACCTCCAAGCCGATGCCGGTCTCGGCCCTGTTCGCCGGACGGCTGGCGGTGCTGACGCCGCTGATCTGGGCCGCCAACTTCCTGTCGCTGATGGTGTTCTACTTCACCAATTCCTGGCTCCCGACCCTGCTGATCCACTCGGCGGCTGGCCCGGGCGGCGCGGCGATCGCCACCAGCCTGTTCATCTTCGGCGGCGTGGCCGGCGGCCTGGCCATCATGAGGCCGATCGACCGGATGGGCTTCCTGCCCGTGCCGATCCTGTTCCTCTGCGGCATCCCCGCCCTGATCGCGGTGGGCGTGCCGGGCATGGCGCTCCCGATGCTGCTGACCATCGTGGTGATCGCGGGCTTCTGCCTTTACGGGCTGCAGTTCGGACTGATCGCCGCCGAAGGGCCGCTGTACCCGCCGCCGGTGCGCGGACGTGGAGTGGGCTTCTGCTTCGCCGCGGCCCGGGTGGGCGCGACCCTGGGGCCGCTGGTCGGCGGCTTCCTGATCAGCATGCACCTGCCGACCCGCATCCTGTTCATGATCGCCACTATCCCGCTGGTCATCGGCGTGGTGGTCGCCACGATCATCACCCCCCTGTACCGCAAGCAGGTGGTGGAGGCCGATAACGGCCCGGCTCCAGCCTACCCGGATACCGTCGCCTCGCTCGGCGGCGCCGTGGCGAGCGAAGCTCTCTAAGCAGGGGCGGCCGTCGGGGGACGCAGCCGCACCGGATCCACAACAACCACCGGAGAGCCCGCAGAGGCCTCCGCAAGGACAAGATTGGGGGAAACACATGCCGATCAACCGCTTCCATTCGAGGCCATCGCGGAACCGCTGGCTCTTCGCCTCCGCCGCGATGATACTGCTCGCGTTGACCACCGCGCCCGCGGCCCTGGCCCAGACCGGGTCTGGCGCACAGCCGCCCCCCGACGCGCAGGCGCCGGACCAGACGTCCCCGGCCTCACCCATGCCCCACCGGGAGATGCCCACCGTCACCGTCGAGGGCGACAAGATGGCTCCGCCCTCCACCGCCCCTTCGGCGACCACGCCGTCGCAGAAGATCCTGCCCGGCGGGATCAGCAACCCAATCGTCACCGGCGCCACCCCGGTGCCGGCCTCCCAGAGCTTCCAGGTGCCAGGCGAGAATCCGGGCTACCTGTTCAACCTGGCGACCTTCGGCGCCCCGCTCGGCCACACCCTGGCCAGCCACGGCATCTATCTCCACGGCGCAACGCAGCTTTCCGAGATCAGCGTGGTGGACGGCGGCCACAAGCAACAGAGCCAGGTCATCAACCTCGGCTACTGGGGCGCGGACCTCGACGCCGAGAAGGCGTTCGGATGGAAGGGCGCGCTGTTCGACATGACCTTCAGCCACCAGCTCGGCGGCACGGCGGCCGGCTATAATGGCGTAGGCTCGGAAACCTATGTCCCATATGGCTTCGGGGACCAGGTCCGGCTGGTGAACCTCTATTACAACCAGAGCTTCTTCGACCACGCCCTGCAGATCACGCTGGGTCGGATGCAGTCGGGCTACACCGCCACGCCCTACCTGTCGCCCGGCATCCACCAGGCCCAATGGTACTGCAGCTTCTTCAGCGTCTCCTGCGGCAACGCCAACGCCTTCGCCTTGAACTCCAACAAGGCGCCTTACGAAGTCGGTTCATGGGGCGGCTTCATCACCATCCACCCGGCGTCGCACTGGTACGTGAAGGGCGGCGTGTACGAGAACCAGCCGCTTGAGGCGACCTCCGAGACCCACCTCGGCTGGCCTGGCCGCGACTGGGGCTTCAACGAGGCGTCCGGCGCCTTCTTCCCGGTGCAGCTGGGCTACGTCACGTCGCCCGGGGATTCGCTGTATCCGACCAACTTCCACATCGGCGGCTACTACGACAGCGGCAAGTTCCCCGACAAATTCTACAATTCGAGACTGCTGCCCGCCGCCACCAGCCCCGGCGCGCCGCTGCTCGACCAGGGCGTCTTCGGCATCTTCACCGGGCTGCAGCAGACGGTCTTGCGCTTCAGCGACAATCCGAAGAGCACCCGCGGGCTGTCGCTGTTCTTCAGCGGCGACTGGGACGTCACCGGCCTGCAGACCGACCAGCAACAGTACATGGGCGGCATGATCCTGACCGGCCTGTTCCCGCAGCGTGCGGCCGACACCATCAACTTCATGGTCTCCACCCAGGTGTTCGACAACCGCGAGAAAGAAGCGCGCGATCTGCTTGCGCTGGCCCGCCATGTGATCGGCTACTCCATGCGCGATCAGACCGGCTTCGAGTTGAACTACGGCTTCGCCGTCGCGCCAGGCTTCACGGTCTTCCCCTACCTCCAGTACGTCCAGAACCCCGACGAACTCGGCCTGGCGATCCCCGACCCGAACGACACCCACGCCTTCTCGCTGGGCGTGCGGACCACCATCCGCTTCGACGTGCTGTTCGGCCTGCCCCAGCCGCACTGACGCCGGTACGGCGAAGACTGCATCCGGAGCCGCGGGACCTTCCCGCGGCTCTTCCGGCTTCCCAGGGCGGCCACCGTGGCCGCGAGCTCAGGAGAACGGCATGAAGCTCGAGGCGATCTTCGACGTGAGGGGCCAGGTGTCCCTGGTCACCGGTGCGGCGAGCGGGCTGGGCCTGTCCATCTCGGAAGCCATGGCCGACAACGGCGCCCACGTGGTGATGACCGACATCGACCAGGCCAGCCTGGACGCCCACGTCGCGCGGCTGAAGGACCGGGGCTGTTCGGTCGAGGGCGTACAGCTCGACATCGGCGACCTCGACCGCCTGCGCGCGGTGATCGACGATACGGCGTCCCGCCACGGCCGGCTCGACAGCGTCTTCGCCAACGCCGGCATCACCTCGGGACCGGGCTTCCGCTTCCCCGACTGGCGGCTGGAGGTCTACCCTTCCGACGTCTGGGAGAAGGTGCTGCACGTCAACCTGACCAGCATCTTCGTCACCCTGCAGACGGCGTCGGCCCACATGAAGCGGCAGGGCGGAGGCCGCATCATCGTGACCGCCTCCATCGCCGGCCTTCGGGCCGAGACCAACGTCGGCTACGGCTACGTCGCCACCAAGGCGGCGATCGTGAACGTGGTGCGGCAGGCGGCCATGGAGCTGGCCACCCACAAGGTGTCGGTGAACGCCATCGCCCCGGGCCCCTTCCTCACCAACATCGCGGGCGGCCGCCTGCATCGCGAACCGGAGGTCGCCAAGGAATTCGCGGAGATGGTGCCCCAGCAGCGCCTCGCCGATCCAAGCGAGATCCAGGGCCTGGCGCTCTTGCTGGCCTCGCCGGCGTCGAGCTACATCACCGGTGCGGTGATACCTATCGACGGTGGTGTAACCGCGCGCTGATCTCCCGTTCCAGCGCCTCCCCTGTTCCAGCGCTCGGCGGCGGACGCCCGGCGACCGACTCGCAAGGCTGTTCGATGAATGATTGGGACGGCCTGCCGACGCCGCAACGTTACTGGTCGGTGGCGACCATCTGGCTCGCCCTCTCCATGGCCGTGCTGGACGCCTCGATCGCCAACGTCGCGCTGCCCGCCATAGCCCGGGACCTGCACGCCGCAGCGGCCGAATCCATCTGGGTGGTCAACGCCTACCAGCTCGCCATCCTGGTCACCGTCCTGCCCCTGGCCGCGCTGGGCGAGGTGGTGGAGTTCCGCCGGGTGTTCCAGGGCGGGCTGGTGCTGTTCGTCCTCGCCTCGATCGGCTGCGCCTTCGCCCACACCCTGCCGGAACTGGCCGTCGCCCGCGCCGTGCAGGGGCTGGGCGCCGCCGGCATCATGAGCGTGAACGGGGCCCTGGTCCGCTTCACCTATCCCCACGCCCAGCTCGGCCGCGGGGTCGGCCTGAACGCTTTGGTCGTCTCCGTGGCGTCGGTGGTGGGTCCAAGCCTGGCCTCGGCCATACTGGCGATAGGCTCCTGGCAGTGGCTGTTCGCCATCAACGCCCCCATCGGCCTGGCCGCGCTGCTTACCGCCCGCGCCCTCCCCCGCAGCCCGAAGTCCGGCGCGCCGCTGGACTGGACGGCGGCGGGGCTGAACGTGCTGACCTTCGGGATGCTCGTCACCGGGATCGACGTGCTGACGCGCGGCGGCGTGCCCCTGGCCGGGGCGCTGGAGATCCTCGGCGGCCTGCTGGCGGGGACCCTGCTGGTGCGGCGCTCCCTGTCCCAGCCCCGTCCCCTGGCGCCGATCGACCTGTTGAAGAGCCGCGCCTTCAGCCTGACGGTGCTGACCTCGGTCGCCTCGTTCACCGCCCAGATGCTGGCGTTCGTGGCCCTGCCGTTCCACATGCAGGGGCCCCTGCACCTGACCCAGGTCCAGACCGGGCTGCTGATCACGCCCTGGCCGCTGGCGGTGGGCGTCGCAGCACCGATCGCCGGCCGGCTGGCCGATCGCTATCCGGCGGCGATCCTGGGCGGGCTCGGTCTTGCGACCATGGCGACCGGACTGGCCCTGCTGGCTACAGCGCCCGCCCACGCCGGCATGATCGGGATCGGATGGCGGATGGCCCTCTGCGGGCTGGGCTTCGGCTTCTTCCAGGCCCCCAACAACCGCACCATGCTGTCCTCGGTCCCCATGGCGCGGAGCGGGGCGGCGGGCGGCATGCTGGCCATGGCGCGGCTGACCGGCCAGACCGCGGGGGCGACCATCACCGCCATCCTGTTCCGGGCCAGCGGAAACGGCGCCCTGCTGGCCATCGGCGCGGGCGCGGCCTTCGCGGCGGCGGCCTCGATCGTCAGCTTCTCCCGCCTGGTGGACGCCCCGGGCTCCGGAAACCTGAGCCCGGCGAACGGCCGGCGGCAGGCCTGACCACCGCCCCTGCCTGAACAGCCACCCGGAAATCCAATAGGACGGCGATAGAACGCCGGCTGCAGGAACCCATCCTCCGCTCCCCGGTTGAAGCGCCGCCCGTGAAAGAACGGCGCGATGCAGGATCGGAACCGGTGATGGGACGGCGGCGACGTAGCGGCTGGTTCGACCTCAGCCTGGATGCCTGGGGCGCGACCATCGAGGCCCAGCAGGTGATCGCCCTTCGGCTGGCGAAGATCGCCGCCGGAGGCGAAGCCGCCGTACGGGAGTCCCAGCGGATGGTCTCGGAAAAGGCGGCGACCGCCGTGAAGGTGCAGGGCGCAGCCGTCGTCGCCGCCCTCACCGGAGACAGCGCCGCCATCCCCTCGCGTACGGTGGCCGCCTACCGCCGCAAGGTCCGGGCGAACCGCCGGCGGCTTCTGAAGGACTACGGCCTCTGATCCACGGCTTAAGCCGTCGGTTCCAAACAGACACTTGCGCTCGCGGATGCTCAGGCAGAGCATGACCCCTGACGGGTCTCGGCCGTCGCGCCGGCAGGTCCGCCCAAAACCCTGGGAGGCCTGACCATGAGCGCCCAATATCCATCTTCCATCCGCGTCGTGGCGCTGGTCGGACCGACCGGCGCCGGCAAGACCACGCTGATGGAGGCGATGCTGCTCTCGACCGGCGCAGTCGAGCGCCGCAGCAACGGCGGCCTGAGCCAGCCGATCGGGGACGCCAGTCCCGAGGCGCGAAGCTTCGGCCACACCGTGGAGCTGGGCCTCGCCAGCTTCGAATTCCTGGGCGATCGCTACACCGTGATCGACTGCCCCGGTGCGGTGGATTTCGCGGCCGACGGCGACTTCGCCCTGCCGGCGGCGGACCTGGCCATCGTGGTGGCCGACCCCGATCCCGCCAAGGCCCTGCTGCTGAAGCCGACGCTGAAGGCTCTCGAAGACCTGGGGGTCCCACGGATCGTCTTCGTCAACCGGATCGACCAGGCGCGAGGCGCTCTGTCGGAGCTGCTGTCCGCCCTGGCGGCGGTGTCCAGCGCGCCGGTGGTCGCCCGCCATCTGCCGATCTGGGAAGACGGCCGCATCACTGGTTTCGTCGACTTGGCGCTGGAGCGCGCGTTCGAATACCGCGAGGGCCAACCCTCCCGGCGCATCGACCTGCCCAAGGCCCTGGCCGACCAAGAGCCCGACGCCCGTTTCCAGATGCTGGAGAAACTGGCCGACTTCGACGACGAACTGCTGGAGCAACTTCTGTCTGATGAAGCTCCCGCCCCGGACACCGTGTTCGGCGATCTCGTGCGCGAACTGAACGCCGGACTGATCCTGCCGGTGTTCTTCGGCGCGGCCAGCCAGGGCTTCGGGGTGCGGCGGCTGTTGAAGGCCCTGCGCCACGAAATCCAGCCGGGGACCGGCGCGCGCGCGCGCCTGGGGGGCAAGGGCGCGTGCGCCTATGTGCTGAAG
>JBARAK010000270.1:0-6622 GCA_049791955.1 Caulobacteraceae bacterium | reverse complement strand
GCGCCTGGCCACGCCCATCCCCACAAGCCCGCCCCGCGGCCGCAGCCGGTTCCCTTCGTCAAGCGCGTGGTGGCGGTGGCGTCCGGCAAGGGCGGCGTCGGCAAGTCCACCGTGGCGGTGAACCTGGCGGTTGCGCTCGCCCGGCGCGGACTGAAGGTCGGGCTGATGGACGCCGACATCTACGGCCCCTCCGTGCCCCGCATGCTGGGGATCAACGAGCATCCCCGGATCACCGAGGACAAGAAGATGATCCCGCTGGAGGCCTTTGGCCTGAAGGCGGTGTCGATCGGCTTCATCGTCGACGAGGGCTCGCCGATGATCTGGCGCGGGCCGATGGCGTCCTCCGCCATTACCCAGTTCATCACCGACGTGGTGTGGGGCGCGCCGGGCGACGAACTCGACGTACTGGTGGTGGACATGCCGCCGGGCACCGGGGACATCCAGCTGACCATGGCCCAGAAGGTCAAGGTCGACGGGGCGGTGATCGTCTCCACGCCCCAGGAGGTCGCCCTGATCGACGTGCGCCGGGGCGCGGGAATGTTCCGCAAGACCGACGTGCCGATCCTGGGGGTGGTGGAGAACATGGCCTACTTCCCGGACCCCTCCACGGGCGCGCCCATTGCCATCTTCGGGCGGGGCGGGGCGCGCGCGGTGGCGCGGGAGCTGGAGGTCCCGTTCCTGGGCGAGGTCCGCATCGACGTGGCCCTGCGCGAAGCCTGCGACGCGGGCCGTCCCCTGGTGGACGCCGATCCACAGGGCGAGGTGGCCCAGGTGTTCGGGGCGGTGGCCGGCCAGGTGGCCAAGGCGATCGGTTTTTGAGGAGCAGGGCTTTCGGTTCGGGCGGACGCGGGGACCTTACCCGCCCGCTCCGTGCCGGAAGCTTTCGACCAGGCTGCCGCAGACCAGCCGCCAGCCGTCCACCAGCACGAAGAAGATCAGCTTGAACGGTAGCGACACCGTCACCGGCGGCAGCATCATCATGCCCATGCTGATCAGCACGGCGGCCACCACCAGGTCGATGACCAGGAAGGGGATGAACAGCAGGAAGCCGATCTGGAAGGCGCGCTTCAGCTCCGAGATCATGTAGGCCGGCGTCACCACCGTCAGCGGCGTGGCCTGGGCGTTGGCGGGCTTGGGGATGCGGGCCAGGCGGATGAACAGGCCGAGGTCGTCGCGGTCCACCTGGCTCAGCATGAAGGTCTTCACCGGCGCGGTGGTGGCCTCGAACGCCTGGGGCAGCTCCATGGTGTGGTTCAGCAGCGGCTTGATCCCGGCGTTGTAGGACTGGGTGAAGGTCGGCCCCATGATGATGGCGGTCAGGAACAGGGCCAGGCTCACCATCACCGAGTTCGGCGGGCTCGACTGCAGCCCCAGGGCCTGGCGCAGCAGGCTCAGCACCACCACGATCCGCACGAACGAGGTGGTCATCATCACGATCGACGGCGCCAGCGACAGCACCGTCATCAGCCCGACCAGCTGGACCACCCGGTCGGTCAGGCCCGCGCCGGTGCCGAGGTCCAGGTTGAGGGCCTGGGCGGCGGCCAGGGTGGGCGTCACCAGGGTGGCGAGGGTGGCGATCAAGGCGAGGATCGCGGCGCGCCGGGCGTCCGACGCCTCCGGCAGCACGAAATGTGCGGCCAGGGCCTTGAGGAAGGGATGTTTCAGCAGCCGTCTCACGCCGCGCGCTCCGAATCGATTGGGCCGGGATCGATAGGGGCGAGCACCTGGCCCTCTCCCAGCAGCACGAGCCGTTCCTGGCGATCCACCCGCACCAGCAGCAGCCGCCGGCTGGGATCCAGCGTCAGGCTCTCGAGCACCGCCAGGCGGCGCTCGCCGCCGCCGACCGGCCTGAGGTTGAACAGGCTTTTCGGGCCCCAGCGCCGGGCGCCCCAGACGCCGATGCCGAACAGGCCGAGCGTCGCCGCCAGCGCGAACACCGCCTTCAACAACAGGAACATTGGCTGTTTCGCTTCGCCGCCCGGGCGACTCGCCCGCCCGTACGCACCCTGCCGGTACGGCGTTAAGCCGGGGTTAACCACGATGGGTAGGGTTAACCCGCGCCGCTCGACGGAAACCATCTGTTAACCAAGGACCCGGCAATTTCGTCCCTGGTGGCCGGCCCCCTGTGGGGGTGATTCCAGCCGGGAGCATGCGATGAGCCTCGACGCCATTCCCCTGATGCAGATCATCAAGGGCAAGATGGATTACGTGAACCAGCGCGAACGCCTGATCTCGGAAAACGTCGCCAACGCCGACACGCCGGGCTTCGCGCCGCACGACCTGACCGCCTTCTCGGTCGAGAAGGCCATGGCGCCGCGCGGCCAGCCCGCCGGGCTGCTGATCACCAACGTCCAGCACCTGACCGGAACCGTCGCCGGCGCCGGCGACAGCTACGCCTCCACCGAGGCGCCGGATTCCGAGGCGCGCCTGGACGGCAACCAGGTGGTGCTCGAGGACCAGATGACCAAGATGACCGAGTCGCGCGGGGACTACGAGGCGGCGGTGGATTTCTACCAGCAGGCCCTGAACCTGCTGCAGTCCGCCGCCAAAGAACCCGGCAAGTAGGCGGTCTGATCCATGGCCAGTCCCATCTCCAATTCCGACGCCGCGATCTCCATCGCCAACTCCGCGCTGCGTGCGCAGCAGGCGCGGATGCGGATCATCGCGGAGAACATCGCCAACTCCGATTCGATCGCGACCACGCCCGGCGGGACCCCCTACCAGCGGCAGGTGCCGGTGTTCCAACCCGCGACCACCGACGATGGCGGCAAAGGCGTGCGCATGGTCGGCGTACGGCCCGACGGCACACCCTTCCACCGGGAGTACAACCCCAGCGCCCCGGGCGCGGACGCACAGGGCTACCTGATGACGCCCAACGTCGATCCGCTGACGGAAGGCATGGACCTCAAGGAGGCCCAGCGGGCCTACGAGGCCAACCTGAACGTGATCCAGGCCATGAACAGCATGGAATCGCGCACCCTCGACCTGATCAAGAAGTGAGGGGCTAGATCATGGTCTCCCCCCTGATCGCCGCCCGCGCCTACGCCTCGGTCCAGAACGGCGCGAAGCCCCCAGGGGGGGCGCCGGCCGCGGAAGAGGGGCCGGACTTCGGCCAACTGGTCAAAAACGCCATGAACGACATGGTCTCCACGTCGCGCACGGCTGAAAAGCAGATGGTCGCCCAGACCCAGGGCAAGGCCGACCTGGTCGACGTGGTCACCGCCATCTCCTCGGCCCAGACCAGCCTCAGCACCATGCTGGCGGTGCGCGACCAGGTGATCCAGGCCTACCAGTCCGTCCTGAACATGCCGATCTGAGGAAGGGGCCGGCGCAGCCTTACGCGGCGAGCGCCTGACGGCTTCAGATCCCCACCAGCCGCAGGAATTCCTGCCGCGTACGCGGGTCGTCGCGCACCGCGCCGATCAGGTGGCTGGTCACCAGGGAAGCGCCCTCGGAATTGACCCCCCGCAGCGTCATGCAGGAGTGGGTTCCCTCCACCACCACCCCGACGCCCTTGGGCTGGAGCACCTCGTCGATGGCGCGGGCGATCTCGGCGGTCATCTTCTCCTGGATCTGCAGGCGTCGGCCATAGCCGTTCACCACCCGCGCCAGCTTGGAGATCCCCACCACCCGGTCGTTGGGCAGGTAGGCCACGTGGGCCTTGCCGATCACCGGCAGCATGTGGTGCTCGCAGAAGCTGACGAAGCGGATGTCCTTCAGCAGCACCAGCTGGTCGTATCCGCCGACCTCCTCGAAGGTCCGTTCCAGATAGGCGCGGGGATCGGTGTCGTAGCCGGCGAACAGTTCCCGATAGGACCGCGCCACCCGCGCCGGCGTATCGAGCAGTCCTTCCCGCGCGGGATCGTCGCCCGCCCAGCGCAACAGGGTGCGGACGGCCGCCTCGGCCTCCGCCGCGCTGGGACGGTCATGCGGCGCGATGCTGCGGGGCGGGACCTGGCCGTCGACGCTGTCGAAGTCTTCGTCGATGGACTTGGGGGGACACATGGCGGCTTCCGATCGTTGTCGTCCCGCCTTTGACCCGAGCCGGCGGCGCTCGGCAAGTCCTGCCGGCCGGGCGGAAAAAGGCGCCCACTCATATAATGTTCGTTAACCTTAACGCTTCAGTTTCGCTGGACGCGGTCGATCGGACGCCCGCGCTGGGGGCGGAGCGAGAGGCCATGAACGGGTCGGAAGTCCTGGACGTCGGCCGCGACGCCGTCTGGCTGGTGATCCAGCTTTCTTTCCCGATCCTGCTGGTCGGTCTGGTGGTGGGCGTCACCATCGGCCTGCTGCAGGCCCTGACCCAGGTCCAGGAGCAGACCCTGGTGTTCGGGCCCAAGATTCTGTCCGTGTTCCTGGCGCTGCTGATCTTCCTGCCGATGATGGGTTCGCTGATGGGCGGCTTCATGCGCCAGATCGCCGCGCGCATCGCCGGTATGTGAGGGCGGAGACCGGCCGTGGAGCATTACGCCCTTGCGGCCCAGGTTTTCGGCGTCGGCCTGATCTTCGCCCGCGTCGGCGGCTTCATCATGCTCATGCCCGGCGTGGGCGAGACCGCGGTTCCGGCCCCGGTGCGCCTGGCCTTCGCGTTCATGCTGGCGCTGACGCTCTATCCCATCGTGCATGACCACCTGCCGCCCGAGCCGGCCGGCGTCGGCGAGCTGGCCGGGTTGATCGTGCTGGAGATCGCCATCGGCCTGGGCATGGGCGCGCTCCTGCGCATGTTCATGGCCGCCCTGCTGACGACCGGCGAGATCATCTCGCTGCAGACCACCCTGGCCATGGCCCAGACCACCAACCCGCTGCAGGCCCAGCCCAGCGTCACGATCGGTTCGTTCCTGTCGCTGCTCGGGCTCACCCTGGTGTTCGCCACCGACCTGCATCAGGTCTTCATCGCCGGGATCGTCGATTCCTATCGGCTTTTCCCGATCGGGCGCGGCGCCCATGCGCAGGACTTCGGCCTGCTGGCGATCGAGACGTTCGGGCGCACCTTCGCGCTGGGGGTCCAGCTGGCGGCGCCGGTGATGGTGTTCGCCATGGCGTTCAACGTGGGCCTGGGCATGGTCGCGCGCATCATGCCCCAGTTCCAGGTGTTCGCCGCCGCCACCCCACTGATCCTGGTGCTCGGCCTGTCGGTGTTCGCCGTCAGCGTCGGGACCATCGGCCTGGTCTGGTTGGACCGGACCCACGCCTTCGCCGACCGCCTGCTCTGACGATCGTCGCGAGCGCCCATGTCGGACACCCAGGACCAGAGTTCAAAGACAGAAGCCCCGACAGGGCGCCGAATCCAGCAGGCGCGCGAGGAAGGGCAGGTCGCCAAGTCCCCGGAGGTCGCCTCGTTCCTGGCCTTGACCGCGGGCTGTACGGCGCTGCTGCTGGACGGCGGTTCGGTGGCCCGGCAGGTGGCGGGCGATCTGATGCCGTTCATCGCCCACCCGGACGCGATCGACCTCTCGGCCCACGGCGCCCAGGCGGTGTTCCGCGCGGCCTTCGAGGCGGCGACGCCGGCGGTGGTGATCGTGGCGTCGGCGACCGCGGCCGGGGTGGCGGGGAACCTGATCCAGCATGGGCTGCTGTTCTCGCCCAAGGCCATCATGCCGAACTTCTCCAAGATCGGATTCAGCGGCGGGCTGAAGCGGCTGATTGGCATCGACAACATGCTGAACTTCGGGAAGAATTTCCTGAAGCTGATCGCCATGGGGCTGGTGGTCTGGTCGGTGCTCAAGCCGCACGCCCGTGAACTGGCGGGCCTGGCCTGGATGGAGCCCGCGGCGGTCCTGCCCTTTGCCTGCGAGGTGCTGCGGGCGGTGACGGTGGCGGCCCTGGTGGTGTTCGGGGTCAGCGCGGGGGTCGACTATTTCATCCAGCGCTGGCGCTTCACCGAGCGGCTGAAGATGAGCCGCGAGGAGATCAAGAAGGAACACAAGGACAGCGAGGGCGACCCCCAGATCAAGGCCAAGGTGCGCCAGCTCCGGATGCAGCGGGCCAAGAACCGGATGATCAACAATGTGCCCAAGGCCACCCTGGTGATCATGAACCCGACCCACTACGCCGTGGCGCTGCGCTATGTGCAGGGCGAGACCGCCGCGCCGGTCTGCGTGGCCAAGGGCCTGGACGAGGTCGCCCTGAAGATCCGCGAGATCGCCGAGCAGCACCGCGTGCCGGTGATCGAGGACCCCCCGCTGGCGCGCGCGCTGTACGCCACCATCGATCTCGACGAGACCATACCCCGCGAGCACTATGAGGCCGTCGCAAAGATCGTGGGCTTCGTCATGGGCAAGGGCCGGCGCAGGGCGCGGCCGATGCGGGGCGGCCTGGGACGGGCGCCGGTGACAGTCGGCGGCGCGGGATTGCGATGAGGCTCAGCAGATGAACGCTTTCGAATCCCGCATCGAGGCGGCGCGGCGCAGGGCCGATCCGTTGTCCATCATTGCGGCGGTCTTCTTCATCCTGGCGATCCTGGCGGCGGCCTATCCGGCCTTCAAGGCCGGTCCGGCGACGGGCCCCGGCCTGCTGCTGCTGGTCGGGCTGGCCGGGGTCGCCTTCGCGGGCATCTACGCCTTCGCGAGCAGCGAGCCGCGCCGCGTCCTGACCTCGGACGACGGCCTGCACGCCCTGGTGG
>JBARAK010000269.1:0-1942 GCA_049791955.1 Caulobacteraceae bacterium | reverse complement strand
CATGAACGAGTGCCCGCTGGGCGCGGCCGCCCTGGCCGGCTCGCCCTTCCCCATCGACCGCCAGGCCACGGCCCAGGCGCTGGGCTTCGAGCGGCCCACCGCCAACTCGCTGGACAGCGTGTCGGACCGCGACTTCGCCCTGGAGTACCTGTCCGCCGCCTCGATCTGCGCCACCCACCTGTCGCGGATGGCCGAGGAGATCGTGATCTGGGTGACGCCGCAGTTCGGCTTCGCCCGGCTGACCGACGCCTTCACCACCGGCTCCTCGATCATGCCGCAGAAGCGCAACCCGGACGCCGCCGAGCTGGTGCGCGCCAAGGTCGGCCGCATCTTCGGCGCCCTGACCAGCCTGACCCTGGTGATGAAGGGCCTGCCGCTGGCCTATTCGAAGGACATGCAGGAGGACAAGCCGCCGGTGTTCGAGGCGTACGACGCGCTGGACCTGTCGCTGGCCGCCATGGCCGGCATGGTCGAGGACCTGCAGCCCAATGCGGAACGCATGGCCGCCGCCGCCGGCGCGGGCTTCTCCACCGCCACCGACCTGGCCGACTGGCTGGTGCGCGAGCTGGACCTGCCCTTCCGCCAGGCCCACCACATCACGGGCGCGGCGGTGAAGCGGGCCGAAGCGCTGGGCGTGGATTTGGCGCAACTGCCGTTGGCCGAACTGCAAAATATCGAACCGCGCATCACGCCGGGGGTTTACGATGTGCTTTCGCCGCAGGCTTCTGTGGCGAGCCGGACGAGCTATGGCGGTACAGCGCCCCAGGCGGTCCGCGATCAGGTTACGCGCTGGGAGGGTCTGCTGAAATGAAGCCGGAACTGAAATTCGGTCGCACCGCGACCCTGGCGCTGGTCCTCGGCGCTGTCGGGCTCGGCGGCGCGCTGTCCGGCTGCGGCCGGGTCGGTCCGCTGGAGCAGGCGCCCCCGCTGCTGGGCGCGGAGAACAAGCGCGACTACTATGCCGAAAAGGAAGCGCGCGCCCGGGCGACCGCGGCCGGCGCCAAGACCGGCGACAACAGCCAGGGCTCCGCCGATCGCGAGGCGGGCGACGACAACGTCCCGCTGACCACCCGCGACATCAAGGACCCGGACCAGCAGCTGACCACTCCGCGCAATTCGCCGGTGCCGGGCGCGCCCAATCCGCTGGGCCCGACCGTCAGCACCACCCCCTATTCGAAATAACGGAATAGAATGAACCACTTCGAGGACCGCGCCGGTCCCGCCGGTGCGGAACTCTGGTGCGAAGACGTGCGGCTGGCCGACATCGTCGCTGCGGTGGGCTCGCCGGTCTACGTCTACTCCAGCGCCACGCTGGAGCGGCATTACCGGGCCTTCCACGACGCCTTCGCCCCGCGCGATGTGCTGATCGCCTACGCGGTCAAGGCCAACGGCAGCCTCTCGGTCCTGCGCACCCTGGTCCAGCTTGGCGCGGGCGCGGACACGGTGTCGGAAGGCGAGATCCGCCGCGCCCTGGCGGCCGGCGCGCCGCCCGAGCGGATCGTGTTCTCGGGCGTGGGCAAGACCGACGCCGAACTGGCCTTCGCGCTGGATGTCGGCGTGGCCGAGATCAACGTGGAGTCCGAACCGGAACTGGAGCGCCTGATCGCGCTCGCGGCGGCCAAGGGCGCGCGGCCCACCGTGGCGCTGCGGATCAATCCCAACGTCGGCGCCGGCGGCCACGCCAAGATCACCACCGGGGACGAGGGCAACAAGTTCGGCGTCAGCATGGCGGAGGCCGAGCGGCTGTACGCCAGGGCCTCGGCCGCGCCCGAGCTGGATGTAGCCGGCGTCGCCTGCCACATCGGCAGCCAGATCTCGGACCTGGAGCCGATGGCCGCCGCCTTCACCGCCATGCGCGGCCTGGTCGAACGCCTGCGGGCCCAGGGGCTGGCCGTGCGGCGGCTGGACCTCGGCGGCGGCCTGGGCGTGCCCTATTTCGACC
>JBARAK010000268.1:0-14200 GCA_049791955.1 Caulobacteraceae bacterium | reverse complement strand
GCCCTGTTCCGCACCCAGGAGCCGGCCGAGGCCGCCCGCGCGGCGATCCGGCGGTTCGCGGCGGAATCCGGTGTCGACCCGGCTTTGGCCCTGGCCAGTCTGCCGGCTGATGGGCTGACCTTTGAGGCTTTGTCCCTGGACGCGGCGGGACGCCCAATGCCCGTGCTGAATTCCGACGTCGGCTTCGAGCTGCTGTTCGGCGCGCCGGACCCGGCCACACTCTCGCGCATGGTCGGCAATGTGATGCGCCCATTCCCGGCCGGGCTGATGACCGATGTCGGCGCGGTGGTGGCCGACGCCGCCTTCGCCCCCGCCCCGATACGCCGGGACTTCTCCCCGGCCGCCTACCATGGCGCGGTGGTGTGGGCGTGGCAGGAGGCCGTGCTGATCGCCGGACTGGACCGACAGCTTGGCCGGACGGACCTGCCCACCCCTCTGCGCGCTCAGTTGATTGAGGCGCGAAACCGGCTCTGGGCGACCGTCGAAGCGGTGGGCGACATCCGCACCTCCGAGCTCTGGTCCTGGGCCTATGCGGATGGACGCTATCGGGTTCAGGCCTTCGGCGCGGGGGCCGCCGACGCCGACGAATCCAACGCCGCCCAACTCTGGAGCACCGTCTTCCTGGCCCTGAAACCCCGGCCGGGCCCCACGCCGTGACCCCCGTTCGGGGAAAGCCGCGCCCTCTGACGCAATAGGGAGCCAAGACCAGGCTGACGCTGGCGCCGGGTCCCGAAACCAGAGGAGGACACGAGCCCAAAACACCGGGAGTTGAACACTCTCCAATAGCGAGCATGCCTTCCGCGCGGGCGTCACGCTGCATATTCAAGCAAAGCTTGTTTCCGTTGTAGGGCTTGCCAAAACCCTCTGCTCAAGGGCGCGCGAGCCGTGAAACTACCAGTTGCTTGCCATCAAAAATGAGTGTCTAACCGCATTTTCCGGGGTGGGGGTTAAGGTGATCGGGGCGACAGTTCATCTTATTGTGGATGAACTTGACCATGCACTGCGCCAACAAAACAGTGCAACCGAACCCCTAGTCGTCGCCACCTGTCTGACCGAACCGGGCGGGGGACCAGTCAATGAGGCCGCCGGCAAGGTCGCGGTTTTTCTGGTCAATATCGAGCGCGAAATCATCCCGGCCCGGGCTCCCCGGCAAATCGACGCCGGGCAAGCGCGTGTCGGCCTCAGGCCGCCGCCGGTCTACCTTAACCTGCTCCTGATGTTCGCCGCTAATTTCGGAGGGTCCAAATACGACGAGGGCCTGAAGCGAATCGCAGAGGTGATCGCGTTTTTCCAGGGCCGGCCGGTGTTCAATCGCCTTAACACGCCAGACCTGGATCCAGGCCTGGATCAACTGAGCTTGGAGATCGAAAACCTCAGCATCTCGGACCTTAGCAATCTCTGGGGCGTGATCGGGGGGCGATATGTTCCCTCGGTGCTGTACCGCGTGCGGGTGATCGCCATCGATTCGGG
Organism: Caulobacteraceae bacterium; assembly: GCA_049791955.1. Lineage (GTDB taxonomy): Bacteria > Pseudomonadota > Alphaproteobacteria > Caulobacterales > Caulobacteraceae > CAHJWH01. Next base: position 12,730 of record JBARAK010000268.1, on the reverse strand, counting down.
CCGGCTATCGCTGGAAACCCCCAGGGTGGAATCCGCGACGGTCGGCCTCGAGCCGGCCTCAGCGGCCTGATCATGATGGCCTACGCCCTCCAGTTTGGAATCGACGTACGGCACTCATATTTTTCCGACCCCGCACACCTTCGCCTCCGGCTAGCGGCGGACCGTCCCACCGCCGCCCTGCTGGAGCGGCTGGGTTTCATGCTACGCCTCCGCAGCGACGGCCTCAGGGTCTACGGCCCGGCGAACGGGCTAGACGCCGCGCCGGCAGCGGAAGCGGCGCCCATCCTCAGGTTCGTGGCCTACGCCGAAGACCCAGCCTTCGCCTGCTACACCAACGGCCTCACGGCCTTCGACGCACCCCCTCTCGTTTTCGGTCGCACCGCCCCTACCCGCGACAAGGACGGTTACTGGCCCATGTCGCCGTCCACGTCTCCGGATTCGCCCCCCGCGATCTCGGCGTTCGGCCGTCGCAGGCCCGACTTCGTGGTCGAGGTTCCCGCGTTTCCGGGACCGCCCGTGGCCGAAAGGCTCTATCTCGTCTCCCTCGCCAGTCGCGCGACCATCTGGAAGTATCTTCTCGTCGGCGACTGGGCGGACGATCGGCCCCTGATCGTCGACAAGGCGTCTGACGCTCCCATCTCCTTCGCGGACGCCTTCGACGGCGACAGCCCCCCCGCGACGGAAATCCTGGCCGACGGCCGCCCGGCGATCGCCATTCGTTCCCAGTCGCCCATTCCGCTGTCGGCGGCGGCGGCCCGGCAGTTCCAACTGTGGAGCCGCACAGTAGCCGGCGAGCCCGACCACGTGGTCATACCGCGCCTGCCCGCGCCCGACCCCCGCAGTCTGTCCCGCCCCGCCGCACCCAGCGGAGGGGCCCTGGTATCCGAAATCTTCCTGCAGCGCTGACCCTCTTTCAAGGAGCCTTCCCCGATGGCCATGAACACGCCGGGCGTTTATATCAAGGAAGTCAACGCCTTCCCCAACTCGATCGTGGAAGTCGCCACGGCGGTGCCGGCGTTCATCGGCTACACCCAGATCGCGAGCAACCGCGGCCAGCCGTTGAAGGGCAAACCCTTCCGCATTTCCTCCATGGCCGAGTTCATCACCTACTTCGGCGGCGCGCCCGGAACCACCTCTCCCGGCACGGCGGCCGGCGCCGCGCCGTCGGTCGCTGTCAGCTTCACCATCAGCGAGGTTCCCACCGGCGCGAATCCGCCGGACGCTGACTTCAGCATCGGCGGCAAGCAGTATTACCTGAAGCAGAAGAGCGGCCGCTATCTACTCTACTACGGCATGATGCATTTCTTCCAGAATGGCGGCGGCCCTTGCTATATCGTCTCGGTCGGCGACTATACCGATCCAGTCAGCGCGCCCGATCTCATGAGCGGAATCAACGCGCTGCAGAGTGAGCGGGAACCCACCATGGTGGTGATCCCCGAGGCTATCCTGCTTGGCGCGGCCGCGGACTGCTACAGCGTGCAGGAGCAGATGCTACTGCACTGCGCCACCATGCAGAACCGCTTCGCGATCCTGGACATTTATCGGGGCGATTGCGATCGTAAGGATCCCGGTGGCGATCCGATCGAAGCGTTCCGGGATGGGGTCAGCAACCTCAACCTCAACTTCGGCGCAGCCTATTACCCTGCACTGCAGACGACGATCGTCCAGGACCGGGACGCGACCTATCAGAACGTGGATAGCGGCGGCGTCAGCCTAGCCTCGCTTATCACCACCGAACTCCAGCTCACGCTGCCGCCCGGCGGTTCGCCGAACGCCCAGCAGACCGCGATGTTGACCGCGATCGATGCGCTGCCAGCCAATATGACACCCCTGCAATTGGATCAGTCGCTGCGTTCGATCAGCCCCCTCTATGTCCTGATCACCGCGGCCATAGCCCGCCAACTGAACGTGCTGCCGCCCAGCACGGCCATGGCCGGCCTTTATACTCTGGTCGACAACTCCCGCGGCGTCTGGAAGGCCCCCGCCAATATCGGCGTGAACAGCGTGGTCGCGCCGGCCGTAAAGATTTCCGACGCCGACCAGGAAGACCTGAACGTCACGCCGATGGGTAAGTCGATCAACGCCATCCGTTCGTTCATTGGCGAAGGCGTGCTTGTCTGGGGGGCCCGGACCCTCGACGGCAACAGCCTGGACTGGCGCTACATCAACGTCCGCCGGACCCTGATCATGCTGGAGGAGTCTTGCCGCCTTGCGGCCAAGGCGATGGTATTCGAACCCAACGTGGCCGATACTTGGCTGACCATCAAGAGTATGGTCGGCAACTTCCTGACGTCTGTGTGGAAGCGGGGCGGCCTGACCGGAGCGGTTCCCCAGGACGCCTTCGCCGTCTTCTGTGGTCTGGGCGAGACCATGACCGCCGACGACCTTCTCGAAGGCATTCTGCGCGTAACGGTGCTGGTCGCCGTAAGCCGGCCGGCGGAATTCATCGAGATCACCTTCCAGCAGCAGCTGCAGAAATCCTGATCGGCGCCATTGGCGTAATCGATTTCGTTCGAAACCGGTGGAGATAACAGATGGCCGAAGACGGCTCCGCTCAATCCAAGTCGGAATGGCCCCTACCGAAGTTCAGCTTCCAGGTGAAGTGGGATTCCAATGTGATGTCGTTCCAGGAAGTTTCCGGCCTGGATATCGAATCCCAACCCATCGAGTATAGGGCTGGCGACAGTAAAACCTACTCAGTTGTGAAAATGCCCGGCCTGAAGAAATACAGTGACATTACCATGAAGAAAGGCGTGTTCAAATCTGACAATAAGTTCTGGGATTGGTTCAACCAGATCAAGATGAACACGATCAAGCGCGTACCGGTCACCATCAGCTTGCTCGACGAGGGCGGTAACCCGACCATGGTCTGGACGCTCGCCAACGCGTGGCCGACCAAGATCAACGGAACCGACCTGAAGGCGAACGGCAATGAAGTCGCCGTGGAAACCATCGTCATCGCCCACGAAGGCCTGACCATCGGAAACGGTTGATGGATTTCTATCCGCCGGCCTCGTTCCAGTTCGTCGTCCGCTTCGGTTCCCTCTGGGGCCGTAGCGACGCATCGTTCCAGGAGGTCGGCGGCATCGGGCCAGAGATGGAGACCCAGCCTTATCGCGAGGGCGGCGAAAATCGCTTCATGCACATGCTGCCAACCGGCGTGAAGCAGCCGAAGCTGAGCCTGAAGCGCGGGATCGCCACCTCCGACTCCCAACTCGTCCAATGGTGCCGATCGATCCTGGAAGGCGGCCTCGCTGAGCGCATAACCACCAGGGACCTGTTCGTTTACCTGCTCGATGAAAGGAATGCCCCGCTGCGGGGCTGGTCGTTTGAAAACGCCTACCCCTCGCGATGGGCAGTCGACCCCTTTCAAGCCGATCGTAGTGCGGTGGCCATCGAGAAGATCGATCTGAACTACGCCGCCTCAACACGAAAACTCTGAATCCATGCCAATCGAGGTCAGACAGCTGCTTATCAAGTCCACTGTAGGCGAGGCGACGTCTGCGCCGGCGTCGCAAACTGCGCCAGAGTTATCACCAGAGCGCTTGCGCAACGAAATCCTGGCCGAATGCAAGACCTGGCTTGAAGAGCAACTGCAGGCGCTGCGCGAGCGCTAGACGATGGCAAGTACAGCTCGAAAATCTCAGCTGACGATCACCCGCTGCATTGTCAGCAGCGACGAGGTCACGCTTGATCGATCGACCTCGTTCACCGCCATGCTGAACCCGACGGATTTCAGCCATACCCGCGGCATCATCTATAATACTCAGCCGACTCAGGGCCAGGTCGGCAACGACGCCAAGTTCGCGGCGATGAAGCCGGATTCGGCCAAATTCTCGCTGCTGTTCGATGGAACCGGCGCGGTGCCGCGCGTTCCCGGCGAACCGATCCGGGAAGTCGCCGAGCACATCAAGAACCTCAACGATGTGATCTACAAATACGACGGCGACAATCATGAGCCGGCGCATGTGCGGCTGCTCTGGGGCACGTTCTACCTTTACGCTCGGCTCGCGGCCATGACGCTGCAATACACGCTGTTCAAGCCGAACGGCGAGCCGTTGCGCGCAAAGGTCGAACTCGAATTCATTTCTTTCCTGAGCCCAAAACAGGCTGAACGGGAAGCCAACAAGCGCTCGCCCGATATCAGCCACATCGTCGTGGTCACGGCCGGCGACACCCTGCCGCTCCTGTGCCAGCGCATCTACGGCGACCCGGCCTATTATCCGGAAGTGGCCCGCTTCAACGCGCTTGCCGATTTTCGACGGCTCCAGCCCGGCGCTCGTTTGTACTTCCCCCCACTGGCATGATCGATGCCCCAGTCTCCTGCGCTTGACAGCGAGGGCGCGGTCCGCGTCTCCATCCTCAGCAACGGCGCTCCGATCCCTGACGCTGTGCGACTGTATTCCGTGCGCATAAAGCGCGGCGCCAACACCATACCGACCGCGCAGATTGTGCTCGACGACGGGATGATGACGACCGGCGAATGGGCCATAGCCGATGGGAGCCTGTTCACCCCAGGCGCCAAGATCGACATCCGCGCCGGCTACCGCGACGCCGAAGCCGACCTGTTCAAGGGTGTGGCGGTCAAGCTTGCCGTGCGCATCTCCGGCGACAACTTCAGCCGGCTCATCGTCCACTGCCAGGACGCGGCGGTCAGAATGACCGTGGGACGGCGCAACTCCAACTACCTCGACCTGACGGATAGCGACATCATCGCCAATCTCGCGCGCGACCACGGCCTGACGGCCAGCGTGGACGCCACGAGCGTGGAGTATGGCGAACTGGTGCAATACTACTGCACCGACTGGGACTTCCTGGTCTCCCGCGCCGAGGTGAACGGCTTCTTGGTCATCGCCGATGACGGCGAACTCAAGGTCAAGGCCCCCCAGACCAGCCAGACGCCGGTGCTCCAGGTCACCTGGGGGGCGGACCTGGTCGACTTCCAGGCCGAGATCGACGCGCGAAGCCAGCTGTCCAACGTGAAGGCGCGGGCCTGGGACCCCAAGACCCAGGCGGCCGTCACCGGGGAATCCGGACCGGTCGAGCTTAACGACCAGGGCGATCTGTCTTCGGCCACGCTCGCCGGGGTGATGAACCCGGACGCCTTCACGCTTCAAAGTGCGACGCGGATCGAAACAGAAGCCCTGACCGCCTGGGCCAAGGCGCAGCAGGTCAAGGCCGGACTGGCCCGTATTCGAGGTCACATGCGCTTCCAGGGCAGCGCCGAGGCCAAGGTCGGCGACCTGATCGACGTGGTCGGCGTCGGCGCACGCTACGCCGGCGCGGTGCTGATCACCGGGCTTGAACATGAGATCGCCGAAGGCAATTGGTTCACCACGGCCCAGTTTGGCCTTTCCCCCAATTGGTTCGCCGAGCGGGGCGACGTCGTCGCCCCGCCCGCTGCAGGATGGCTTCCCGGAACGGACGGTCTGCAGATCGGGGTGGTCGCCAAGCTCGACGGCGATCCGCTCGGCGAGCAGAGGATCCAGGTCACCATCCCGGTGCTGGCGGCGGAGCAACCGGAAATCTGGGCGAGACTGATGCAGTCCTACGCGTCCAATGGCTTCGGCGCTTTCTGGGCGCCGGAGGTCGGCGACGAGGTCGTGCTCGGCTATTTCAATAGCGACCCCGGCAATCCTGTGGTGCTGGGCAGCCTCTATAGCAGTAACCGCGCCCCGCCCTACGCCCTTGCCCAGCAAAACAACATTAAGGCCTGGGTCACCCGTAGCAATACCAAGATCGAGATCAACGAGGAGGACAAGGTGGTCACGGTCGCCACACCGGGAAAAAACACCTTGATCATAAGCGATAAGGATCAGTCGATCACGCTGCAGGACCAGTCCGGCAACAAGGTGACGCTCGCGCCGGGCGGTATCACGCTGGATAGTCCCAAGGATATCAAGCTGACGGCGAAGGGCGCCTTGAGCATCGACGCGGTGGGCTCGATCACCATCTCGTCCAAAGCCGATGTCTCCACCCAAGGCCTCAACATCACCCATCAGGCCCAGGTCGCCTTCGCCGGCAAGGGTTCCGCGACGGCCGAGTTGTCGGCCAGCGGCCAGACCACCGTCCGCGGCGCGATGGTGATGATCAATTGAGGCCGACGAAGCCCGAAATCGCCGAGGAGACAGCCTTGCCCCCCGCAGCCCGCCTGACGGACATGCATGTGTGCCCGATGATCACGCCCGGCCTTCCCCCGATCCCCCATGTCGGCGGGCCCGTCATCGGACCCGGCGCGCCGACGGTCCTGATCGGAATGCTGCCTGCCGCGATCGTCGGAGACAATGCGATCTGCGTGGGGCCGCCGGACGTGGTCATCAAAGGCTCGGCGACGGTGATGATCTGCGGGCGTCCGGCGGCGCGCGTCGGTGACACGACTGCCCACGGCGGAACCCTTGTCCTTGGCCTTCCCACCGTGATGATCGGCGGCTAGGCCATGGCCGACGACAAGACCTTCATGGGTGTCGGCTGGGCGTTCCCTCCGGTCTTCAACGGTCAGACGCGCGCGGCCTCGATGGTCGCGGCTGAGATCGACATCGTGGAGAGCCTGCACATCCTTATGGGCACCACCCCGGGCGAACGGGTCATGCAATCGGCTTATGGTTGCAACCTCAAGCGCCTCGTCTTCGAAGATATGGACCAGAACACCCTAACCGATATCAAGGACGTGATCAGCAGAGCCATTCTTCTGTTCGAACCTCGCATCACCTTGAACGAAATTCTTGTCGACGACAGCGGTTGGATCGAAGGCGTGCTGAACGTTACGCTCGACTACACGATCCTCGCCAACAACACCCGCAACAACATCGTCTACCCGCTGTACCTGCGGGAAGGCTCTGGCGTGGGCTATACGGCATGATGGACGGCGCGGACCAGTCGCAACGCTTTCCGGCGAGCTTGGCCCCCCACGCCTTCGACGTGGAGGAGACGCCGCTCAGCGACTTCCTGACGATGAACCGCCGCTTTGCGGACGCGCTCGCCTTCGTCGGCGCGGACGGCAGGCCCAGCGGAACCTGGGGCGAGTTGTTCGACCGCGACGAAAGCGTCCTTCTCGCCGAAGCGCTGAGCCTGCGACTGGCCCGGGACGAACTGGCCTTCCTGGACGATTTCGACGCCGGACGCCGGCATCGCCTGGCGGAACATCTTGGCGGACTGGCCTCCTGGCTGACCGACTGGGTCCGGCGGCTGGCCTGCGCCGACCAGCCTGCGGCCCAGGCGCTGGCGATGCAGATCGAACGCCTGGCTCTGCAGGCGCTCGGGCCTGAAATGATCGCGGCCGGCATGCCGCCGGCCGAGCGCATGGAACAGATCGGCATCGAAATCACGAAGTGGCTGGCCCCCTGGCGCGAGTCCGACTCGCTAGCCCCACGCCGCGCCCCTCCGATGGACCGCCTGCGCGTCATCTATTTCGCGGTCCAGGATGTGATCCTGCGTGCACGCTCCCTGGTCGAGACCCGGCTTCCCCTCTCACTCGGAGGCGGCCAGCACGAGCCGGCGGCAGGCCTCCTGATCGCCTTCGCCCAGGCGCTGCGACCGCTGCAAGCGCAGCTGAACCAGTTCACCCCACGCCACCTCGACTTCTACTACCGGCAATGCCTCGGCTCCGCCTGGCGCGCTGCGGCTCCCGACAGCGTGCACTTGCTGTTCACGCGCGACCCCACCTTCGCCCGGTCCGTGACCGTACCCGCGGGCCAGCGCTTCCTGGTCCCGGTAGGCTCGGGAGCGCCGATCCAGTTTGCGGCCAACGATGCGCTGAGCGTCACCGACGCCCATGTCGCCGCCTTGAAGACCCTGCGCCTGGAACGCGACCCCCTGATCTCTCCGGAGTTCGAGTTCGGCTTCGTGACCCGCGCCCGGGCAGCGGAGTACGAGGCGGACGTCTCGCCTGAGAGGCTGCAGCTCCGCGATGCGGCGGCCCTGATGGGCGGCGAAGTGCTGGGTTGCCTGAATCGCGACACGGATGCGCGGATCGGCTTCGCCATCACATCGCCCCTCCTGTGGCTGAAGGAGGGCGAACGGATAATCGACTTGGACTTTGAGTTCGAAGTCCAGGGCGAGCCGGTCCCGCCTCTCTCCCTCCCCAGGCCGGGCGACCCGGACAAGCCGGCCTCGGAGGCCGAGAAGGCCGTTTACCGCCAGTCGCTTGGCAGGATCTTCAGCAAGTGGCTGTGGTCCAATCCGGCCTTGAACCCGCTGACCGCCGCCGAACGGGAGTTGCTCGCCGCGGCTCCGCGCTACATTGAGGCGACCCGTCTTTCGACCGAGCCGGATTCGGGCGGCCATGTCAGAACGATAGCCACGGACGCCCTGTTGTTGCTTTTGGGCCCCTCGGGCCCCAAAGGCGAACCGGCGATGCTGGAACGGGATCGGCTGATCCTGGCGCGTGACCTGCTGTTCGGCGCCCTTTTCACGATAGAGGTCTCCACCGCCGACGGCTGGCGGCCAATCGGAGCGGTCGCGCCAAAGCCGGAATGGGCCGAACAGGCCGGCATGGCCGCGGGCCTGGGCCTGCGCCTGCAGCTCACCAACGAAGAGCCGCCGATAACCGCCTGTTCGCCCGCCATCCACGGCGCCCAATGGCCGACAGATGCGCCGGTCATGCGCCTGACTATCAGCGATCAAGCCCACATCTTTCCCTATTCGTTGTTCGAACAGGCGACCCTTCTGGCCGTTTCGATCGCGGTCGATGTCGCGGGGGCGCGGGACGTGCGCGTCTACAACCAGCTTGGCCAGCTGGACGCGACCAAGCCCCTGATGATGTTCGGACCCACGCCGAACACCGCCGCCTACTTCGCTGTCGGTTCTCCGGAAGCGGCGCGCAAGCCATTGACGCGCCTAGCGCTGAACCTCAAGTGGTCGGGCCTGCCGGCAAACGGTTTTTCAGATTATTACACCGGCTACCCAGGCGACTTTTCCGACGACGCCTTCACCGTGGTTCCGTCCATATTGCGTCATGGGCGATGGCTTGCGGCGGGAGCGGAGCGGACGCTTTTCGCCGATCAGGCGGAGCGGCTGCTCACCAACAGCCGGATCATCCTGGACGGGGCGGCGCTGCGTTCGCTGTGGGACCCAGCACAAACTGATCTCGTGCTCGACAACAGCGCGCGCAACGGTTTCGTCAAGCTGCAGCTGTCTGGCCCGACCCAAGGCTTCGGCCACCAGCTCTATGCGACGGTGCTGGCGGACGCCCTACGGGAAAATATGCACCGAAAGAGCGCGGCCGTGCTTCCCAACGCTCCCTACACGCCGCTGCTGGACCGGCTCACGATCGACTACAGCGCGGGCACCCGGATCCTGCTGGGAGCCGGGGCGAAGCCGGATGCCGAGAATCGGCTGATGCACCTGCACCCTTTCGGAATCTCCGATCTGGCGCCGGCGGCTGCGGATCAAGCCTGCTCCCTCTTGCCCCGGCTTGACTGGGACGGGCAACTGCTCATCGGGCTTTCCGCAAGCGTCCCGCAAGGCGGACTGAGTCTGCTGTTCGAACTGCGTGGGGACACGGCCGACGAGATGGCGGCGCGCAAAAAGCTGGCCAATCCGGTGGCTTGGTCGTGGCTCGCCAAAGACCAATGGATTCCCCTGGATGACCGTCGCCTGCTCAAGGACGGCACCATGCGCTTCCTGACCACGGGGCTCGTCGAACTCGACCTGCCGCCGGGCCTGACCCGAGACAACGCCAGCTTACCCGGGGGGCTCTTCTGGCTGCGAACGGCGTGCGACGACGGTTCGGAGCGTTTCGCGGGCCTGTTGGGCGTCCACGCCCAGGGGCTGCAGGCGACCCGCGTGCTCGATGGCCGCCCCCTCGGAATCCTGCCGCCGAACACCATCGGCACAAAGAGCGCATCCTTGCCTGGGGTGCTCGCCATCCGCCAACCTTCGCCAAGCTTCGGCCTCCGGCCGGCGGAAACCGCGCAGCAGCAGCAGACCCGTGTCGGCGAGCGGCTGCAGCACAAGAACCGCGCCTCGACATCTTGGGACTACGAGAGACTCGTGCTGGAGGCTTTTCCGGACGTCTACAAGGTCAAGTGCCTCGCGGGCATCGACCCGGTGTCCGGCGCGGCCAGGCCAGGCCAGGTCCTGATCGTGGTGGCGCCGACCGCCCCCCGCAACAATAGGGACTACAGCACCCGCGCCCTCCAGCTCGACGCCCTGGAACTCGAGCGGATCGCCGCCTATCTGCCGCCGCTCGCCTCCCCGCTCGCCCAGATCACGGTCCGCAACGCCGTCTACGAGCGTATCCAGGTGCGATGCGCCGTGGGGCTGAAGCCGGGCGCCCTGTATGGCGACGTCCTCCAGCGGATCAACCGGGCGCTGATCGAATACCTCTCGCCCTGGCATGACCTGGGCCATCCGGCGCGCTTCGACTGGATCATCCGGGGCGCCGATGTGGAAACCTGCATCCGATCCATCCCGGAGGTCGAGATCGTCAGCGGCATCTCGATGGTACGCGTCTGGAAGGACGACACGGTCGTGCGCAACACCTGCTACTTCTTCGAGGACACCGCCGCGGAGCCGTCCGAGTCGGCGCCCCGGGCCGCCGAGGGTCAGGTCGAGCTGCACAGCAAACTGCCCTGGAGCCTGGCGCTGCCGATGGAAGAGCACGTCATCGAGGTCCTGGACGGCGTCAGCCGCGCGGTTGGACCGCAAAAAACCGGCATCGCCAAACCGCCTGCCGGCATCGGCTCCATTTCCGCCCCGGGGGTCCAGATCGGAACCACCTTCGTCGTGAACGGATCCCAATGAGCCGGCAAGACCGTTTCACCCTGAAAAACTACTTCGGCCCCGGCGCGCGTCCGACGGCCAAGCAATTCGCCGACCTGATCGACTCCAGCCTGATCATGGACGACGAGGCCTTCGACAAGACCATCGACGACGGCCTTCTCATCAAGACCCTGGGCGATAGCGACGCGCTCATGAGCTTTCAGCGCCAGAGTTCCACGGCTGTCGAATGGTCGCTCCAGTTCGGCGACGGCCCGGCCGACAGCGCGAATCGGACGGCCGACAGCTTGACGATAAAGCGCGGCGGTCAAAAGGACGGCGCTCCGCTGCTGACGCTGCAGGCCCCCCCCGACGGCTCCGACGCCGCGCTGAACTTGCGGGGCCGCTTTTCGATCGCCGGCGACGCGGGGAATGCGGCCGATGCGGTTCGGATGGACGTCAGTGGCGCGGTACGCGCGAACGGTCGTATCGGCCGTGAATGGACGGCGGCGGCGGACGGCCAGTTCCACCCAATCTCGGACTCGCTGAAAGGCTGTGTCGCCTTCGAGATCGTAGCGGGGGTGGGCTCTCCCGAAGAGGGCCGCTTCGCCCTGGTCTATGCGATCGCCATGAACACGTTCAATCCCATGCGATGGGACAACCTGTTCGGACTCAAGAAACGAATACGCCAACAACACGCCTACTACGGTCGCCACAACGACCGGCTGGAACTGCGGTGGATTCCCAATCGCGACAAGCCGACCGTCGAACAGTACGGCCAAAACGCGCAATACCATTTAAACATCCGCACCCGCAGCAACTACAATAATAAGAACTCCAAGATCGTAGCCCATGTTACCCAGCTCTGGTTCGATCCGGTGATGAGCTGGGCGAAAAAGCCGGCTTGATAAGTCAGATTCGCCCGGATGACTTTCTCCGCTTCACCCAGAAACGACTCGCCGCCGGCCATCCGCCGGCGAAGCCGCGCGGATCGGACTGCCGATCCGCTCAGCTTCCAGTCCCTGCGAAGCCTCGCCATCGAGCAGGTTCAGGCGGCCTCCGGCGGCCTGTGGACCGACTTCAACCTGCACGACCCGGGCGTGACCCTCCTGGAGGCGATCTGCTTCGCCATGACCGCCCTGGTCTACCGGGCGGACGCCGATATCGCCGACCTCCTTTGCGGACCGGACGGTGCGATCGATTTCGAACGGCAGGCCCTGTTTCTTCCACAGGACATCTATCCGTGCCGTCCGACGACGGCCGCCGACTACCGCCGGCTGCTGCTGGATCGCGCGCGTGTCGGCGGCTCCGCCTGCCTGAGCGATGTGCACTGGCGAAGTCAGCCCCTGATCGAAGGCGCCCTCAGCGGGCTTCATAGCGCCCGCCTGCTGATGTCGGCGGCTTCGCCGGAAACTTTCGACCAGTGCGTGAAGCGCGTGCACGACATCTATCGCATGAACCGAAGCCTCGGCGAGGACCTAGACCTTGAGATCGGCAAGATCGAGGTTCGATTTTACCAGCTTTCCCTGGAAATTTCAGTCGAAGGCGTGCGCGACCCCGTCGACGTGCTTGTCGAGATCTATGATGTGTGCGCCGCTAACATCGGCCCCCGCATTCCGATACGTCCGCTCGACACCCTGCTGCGAGAGGGGCGGAGCCTGGCGGACATCTTCGATGGTCCGGTCATGAAGACCGGTTTCATCGACGCAAACGACCTGCCGATCGAGCCAGTTGGCCCGGCGGGGGCCGACGGGACAACGCAGCATCTATCGTTGACGGACCTTCGGGCCCGGCTGCTCGAGATCGAAGGCGTGGTCGCGATCAGCACGCTTTCGCTGCAACGTGGCGATGAGCCCTCGCTCGCCGGGGCCCTGGACTGGAACGGGGAGGTGTGGGCTCCGCGCGTCTGCGTTCCGTCCATGGATGCAAGCGCGTCCTACGGGCCGCCCGCCGATCTGTCGCGCATCAGGCTTTTACGTCGCGCCGCGCCGCTGCCGATCGACGCCACCGCCGTCGTCGCGCGTTTCAAAGA
>JBARAK010000267.1:0-2888 GCA_049791955.1 Caulobacteraceae bacterium | reverse complement strand
GGCTTCGGGCGGGGCGTCGTCGTCCGGGGCCCCCGGCCAGCCCAGGATGGCGCGGATCTGGCCGGCTTCGGTCCAGATGATGCGGGTCCATGTCGTGTCGGCTGTCATGACCGGCCTACAGGATCGTCAGGTCGCCGCCCATCAGGGTCAGCTGGGCTTCGCCGAGCACGGAGGTGACCGAACCGTTCAGGGTCTGGGTGGTCTCGGCTTCGCTGGTGATGGTCATGCCGTTCATGGCGATGCCGGCCTCGCTGATGACAATGGTGTTCATCCCGACCCGAAGCGTGATGGTCGTCGCCGATTCCAGCGTGATCCCGCGGGTGGCGCTCACGGTGGCGGTTCCGCCGCTCACGGTCAGGGCGTGGTCCCCGGTCTGCACCGTGGTGCTGTCGTTGCGGTGTACCGTGGTGGTGCGGTCGCGGCTGATCCGCGCCTCGTCGTCCAGCAGCACCTCGGTCAGCATGTTGCGCTGGGCGCGGACATAGACCTCTTCCTGGCCGCCTTTGTCCTCGAAGCGGATCTCGTTGTAGCCGGGCAGCGAGGGCGTGCTGGCCGCGCCGGGGTAGGGGCCGAGGGCGCCGATGGTCCACGACCGCCACAGCGAGCGCGTGCGGTATTGCGGCAGGGCGTAGGCGTGGACGTGCTCGGAGTTGTAGACGCGCCCGGTCACGATGGGCCGGTCCGGATTGCCGTCCAGGAAATCGACGATCACCTCCTGGTTGGTCCGCGGCAGGGTCACATGCCCGAACGCCGCGCCGGCGGAGGGATGGGAGACCCGCAGCCAGCAGGAGCGGGCGGCGTCCGGCGCCTCGCCGTCGCGGCCCCACAGGAAGCGCACCCGCACCCGTCCGACGTTGTCGACATTGCTGTCGTCGGCGCCGCCCATCACCACGATGGCCGTCTCGGGCCCCGCGATCGGGCGGGAGGTGAGGATGGGCGCGCGGAAGGGCGTGTCGCTGGTCACTGCCTCCAGCCGGACCTGTCGCGGCTGTTCTTCGCCTCCCGCCCGGCCCGGCTCGGCGTCGATCGCGAAGCGGGCGCCGGTGATGATGAACTCGTCGCCGGTGGTGAAAGTAGACTGCGCGTCGAGGGTGAACAGCCCGCCGCAGGCCAGGCCGATGCAGTCACCTTCGCCGGAGTAGGTCCGCTGGCGCGCGCGCGCCGCCTGCAGGCTCATCTGGGTCCAGTGGGCGGGCAGCGCCTCGTCGACGAAGTCGCCGGTGAACTCGTACACCTCCTGGGTGTCGGCCGGGTTGCGCGGCGGCCCCACCATCTGGCCGTGGCGGGTCTGGGTGGTGGAATAGTCGAAGCTCTGCAGCACGTAGCTGGTCTCGCCGCTGGCGCCGACGTGCTCGCGCCAGTCCCAGATCGCGCCGGCCAGCCCGCCGCTGCGTCCGGCGAAGTCGGGTCGGAATTTCACCGTGGCATAGCCCGGCGCCGGCTTGTGGGCGCTGCGGCTGTCGCACAGCACCAGGATGTGGTCGCCCTGCTCGTGGCGGAAGTAATAGTAGATGCCCTCGCGCTCCATCAGGCGCGAGATGAAGTGCAGGTCGCTCTCCCGGTACTGGGTGCAGTAGGGCCAGGGCAGGTACTGCCCGGTCAGGCCGCTGTAGTCGACATGGACGCTCTGCTTTTCCAGGACGGTCTTGATGATCTCCGGGGCGGCCTGGTTTTCGAAGATCCGATAGCCGCGGTTGTGGCCGAGCAGGTGGGTCCAGGGGCGCAGCACCAGGCGGTAGGCGTAGCCCGCGTCGCTCTGCAGCGCGAAGTGGGCCTCCATCACCAGCCCGTGGAAGTAGCGGACGGGCTGGTCCAGCTCGTACACCGTGATGAGCGCGGGCGCGCCCAGGTGAGGGAGGAAGTCGACCTTGTCCTGCAGCACGATGTCGGCTGTGATTTCAAAGCTCTCGCTGAGGCGCTCGCTGCTTTCGAAGCGGACCAGCAGGATCGTCGAACCAACATCGAAAGTGATTTCGGCTTGCCGTTTCATGATATCGCCGATCCGATTTCAGTTACATTTGACATCATCTGCTCGATTGAGCGTCCACCACTTCGGGACTAGGTCGGCGTCAGCCCCGCGGGAGGGGCGACGAGGAACGGTTCCATGGCGCTTGATCTCGACACCCTGCTCGCCCCGGTTTCCGAGGCCGACCCGGCCGGCCCGGACCTGGCCTACGACCCGCAGCGGCAGGAGATCGACCAGGCCTTCGACTCCTCGGTGTCCATAGACGCAACCGGCGCGCCGGAAGCGCAGCGCACGGTGGACTGGCGGACGGTGATCGCGACAATCGTCGCGCAGAGCACGCTGACCAAGGACGTCTGGCTGCCGATCTACCTCTGTCGCGCCGGGGCCCAGGCCGGTTCCCTGGAAACGGTGGCGGCCGGGGCCCAGTATCTGGCGGGCCTGCTCGAGGGCTTCTGGGACACCGCCCACCCGCGGTTGGACGAGTACGGGTTCCAGGGCCGCAAAGGCGCCTGCGACACCCTGGCGAGCCATCGTGAATTCGTCGCCCCGCTGCGCCGCCTGCCCCTGCTGCGGCATCCGCGCTTCGGCGAGTTCACCGGCGAGGATCTGGAGGCCATCCATCGCGGCGGCGAGGCTGAGGGCCGCTACGGGCCGTTCCGCGCCGCCCTCGCCGAAGCGGAGCCCGGCCTGTTCCCTCAGATCGTGAGCCGGCTCGACGCTATCCTCGACGGGCTGCGGCGCACCGACGAGGCGCTGATGCGTCACGGCGAGGCGGGAAACAGCACCAACTTCAAGCCGACCTACGACGCCTTGAACGGCATCCGCGCCGTGGCCGTGGCGCTGGGCGGCGGCCCTGCGGATGAAGAGCCGGCTGCTGATGGAATCGCCGGCGGAGAGATGGCCGGGGACGGCGCCGTCGTGG
>JBARAK010000266.1:0-2330 GCA_049791955.1 Caulobacteraceae bacterium | reverse complement strand
GCTGGTTGACCAGGGCGAACAGGGCCGCCCACAGCGGCGCGGCGGCGCTGGTGCCGCCCACGATCTGGCTCTGCCCGTCCGCCACGATGCGGTAGCCGGTCTCCGGATCGGCGTCGGCGGCCACGTCCGGCACGCCCCGGCCCTTGGCGGCGCCGCCGTTGGCGGAAGCGGGCAGGGTGATGTCGGACTGATAGGCGGGGACGGGGAACAGGTCGCTGATCCCGCCGCCGGCGCCGCCGCCTTCGCTGTTCCAGACCGTCTCGCTGGAGATGGTGGTTCCCGATCCCTCCAGCCGCACGCCGCCGCAGCCGACCACCAGCGGGCTGGAGGCGGGGAAGTCCACGTGCGCCTTGCCGTCGGACACCCCGTCGGTGGCCAGGTTGTCGCCGGAGGCCGCAAACACGCTGAGGCCCAGGCTGACGGCGTCCTGCAGCGCGGAGGTCATGGCGCTCACCGCCTGCTGGGTCCAGCCGCTCTCGGCCGAGCCCCAGCTGATCGACATGGTGGTGGGCTTGTTGGCGGCGTCATGGGCGGCCTGGGAGATGGCGTCCACGAACCCCTGGTCGGTGTTGGGAGCGAAATAGACCGCATAGGCCGCGCCGGGCGCAGCCCCGCCCGCCACCTGGATGTCCAGCGCCACCTCGCCATCGGCGTCCTCGTCCTGGCCCGGCGCGTTGGTCCCGCCCGAGACCCCCACCGCCGTGACCTTGGGCGGCGCGAGTCCCATGGCCTCGAAGGCGGTCTCGGTGTCGCTGGCGCTGAAGCCGCCGCCCAGCTCGATCAGCGCCACGCACTGGCCTTCGCCGGTGGCGTCGGGGAAGGCGTACAGGGCCGCGACCTGGGTCGGCAGGTAGCTGGCCGCGGCGGCGTCGGGATCGGCCAGCCGCCGGTTCTTCGGCGTGGCGATGGGGCGCTGGTCCAGGCCCAGCACCGCCTCGATATGCTCCGCCACCTCGGAAGGCGCGGTGAGCGAGCCGGTGCGGGCGCGGAAGCTGCGGCCGTCCTCGATGTAGCTGTGGAGCTCCGTGCCGAACGCGGCCTGGAGCTTGTCCAGCGGGCCCTTCAGCTTCACCAGCCGGCGGGCGGGGTCCTGCTCGGAGACGGTGAGGCCGTGCTCGCGGGCGAATACGGCCAGGCGCGCGAACGCCGGCTTCAGGGCCTCGGCCCGGCTGGCGCGCAGGGTGTCGCGCTCATGGAAGGGGCCGGGCGCGGGCGGGGGTTCGGCCGGGCATTTCAGGTAGACGCTGATCTCGGCCTGTTCCCCGGGATCGCAGGGGCCCGAGCGCTGGCCCCTGGGGGCTCCACGTTCGCTGCCGGGGATGAGGGTGCGCTGTTCGGCCATTTCGCGTCTCCGTTGCGCGAGCTGAACAGGCGGAGGCGGACCCGGGTTGCGCGCATCGTGATCACGCGCGCGCGAGGGGGAGATTAATCGAGGACCGTGGCGCCTTCTCTCCCTTGCAGGAGAAGGCGGGGACCCGCGCGGGTCGAATTTAGGCGATCCTGTTCATTCGCGGGTCTCTCGAAATCCGCTCATCCCCTCTCCCGCGAAAGGGAGAGGGGATTTGGTCGGGACCAGTTAGACGGCGCGTTCCAGGTTCTCGGCCACCTTGTCGAGGAAGCCCTCGGTGGTCAGCCAGCCCTGGTTCTCGCCGACCAGCAGGGCGAGGTCCTTGGTCATCGAGCCGGCTTCCACCGTGTCGACGGTGATCTTCTCCAGCTTGTGGGCGAAGGCGGCCAGGGCCTCGTTGCCGTCGAGCTTGGCGCGGTGGCCCAGGCCCTGGGTCCAGGCGAAGATCGAGGCGATCGAGTTGGTCGAGGTGCTTTCGCCGCGCTGGTGCTGGCGGAAGTGGCGGGTGACGGTGCCGTGGGCGGCCTCGGCCTCCATGGTCTTGCCGTCCGGGGTGATCAGCACCGAGGTCATCAGGCCGAGCGAGCCGTAGCCCTGGGCCACGATGTCGGACTCCACGTCGCCGTCGTAGTTCTTGCAGGCCCAGACGTAGCCGCCCGACCACTTCAGCGCGCTGGCGACCATGTCGTCGATCAGGCGGTGCTCGTAGTGGATGCCGGCGGCCTTGAACTGCTCGGCGTATTCGGCCTCGTAGATCTCCTGGAAGATGTCCTTGAAGCGCCCGTCATAGGCCTTGAGGATGGTGTTCTTGGTCGACAGGTAGACCGGGTAGCCGCGCTTCAGGCCGTAGGCCAGGCTGGCGTGGGCGAAGTCGCGGATCGAGTCGTCCAGATTGTACATGGCCATGGCCACGCCGGAGCCGGGGAACTGGTAGACCTCGTGCTCGATGGTCTCGCCGTCGTCGCCGACGAACTTGATGGTC
>JBARAK010000265.1:0-5834 GCA_049791955.1 Caulobacteraceae bacterium | reverse complement strand
GCCAGGTCCCCTTCGCGCCGGTCGACGACGACGATGCGCCCAACGCCTGGGGAGCCTCGATGCAGGCCGCCGCCACCCGCTTCCGCCGCAACCACCGCTGATCGGGACCAGCGCCAGGGTGCGCGGGGCGGCAGGCGAGAACGCCTCTACCTTGCCGCGCGTTGGACACGGGTCCCGTCGCCCGCGGGCCCGCGCCTGAGGTCGCCATGACCAGCCCTCCCACCTTTGCTGACCCTGATGTCCTGGCCGAGGTGATCATCGCGCGGGTGGGCCGGCGGGTGGTGCTGGGGCTGCCGCTTGGCCTGGGCAAGGCCACGCACCTGGCCAATGCGCTGTACCGGCGGGCGGCGCGCGATCGCAGCGTGTCGCTGACCATCTTCACCGCCCTCACGCTTGAGAAGCCGCGCTACGGCTCGGAGCTGGAGCGGCGGTTCCTGGAGCCGGTGGTGGAGCGGCTGTTCGGCGGCTACCCGACGTTCGACTACGCCGAGGCCCAGCGCGAAGGGGCGTTGCCGCCCAACGTCGAGGTCAACGAGTTCTTCTTCCAGGCCGGGACCCGGCTCGGCTCGCCCCAGGCCCAGCAGAGCTATATCGCCGCCAACTACACCCACGCCCTGCGCTACATCCTTGAGCGGGGCGCCAACGTCGTGGGCCAGCTGGTGGCCCGGCGGGGGATCGGGCAGGCCGCGCGCTACAGCCTGTCGTGCAACACCGACATCACCCTGGACCTGCTGCGGGCGCGGGCGGAGGGCAGGGCGGATTTCCTGCTGGTCGGCCAGGTCAATTCCGAGCTGCCGTTCATGCCGGGCGAGGGCGACCTGCCGGCTGGGGCCTTCGCCTATGTGCTGGACGGTCCGGAAACCGACCATCCCCTGTTCGCCCCGCCCAACGAGCCGGTGGAGACGGCCCATGCGGCCCAGGGCCTGCACGTGGCGGCGCTGGTCCCCGATGGCGGCACCCTGCAGCTCGGCATCGGCGCGACTTCGGACGCGGTGGTGGCCGCCCTGCTGCTGCGCCAGAAGGACAACCATGCCTTCCGCGAGACCATGGAGCGGTTGGGCGGACCGCCGCCGCCCGAGGGCGAGGCGCATTTCGATCCGTTCCGCATCGGCCTCTACGCCGCCACCGAGATGTTCGTGGATGGCTTCCTGCACCTGTACCGCGCGGGGATCCTAAGCCGCGAGGTGGGCGGGGCGGTGCTGCACGGCGGCTTCTTCCTCGGCCCCAAGGCCTTCTACGCGGCGCTGCGCGAGATGGCGCCGGCCGACCTGGCGCGCCTGCAGATGACCGCGGTCTCGTTCACCAACCAGCTCTACGGCAAGGACGAGGCGGCGCGGCGGCGAGCGCGGACCGGCGGGCGCTTCGTCAACGGGGCGATGATGGCCACCCTGACCGGAGCGGTGGTCTCCGACGGGCTGGAGAACGGGCGGGTGGTCTCGGGCGTCGGCGGGCAGTTCAACTTCGTCGACCAGGCCTTCGCGCTCGAGGACGCCCACTCCATCCTCACCCTGAACGCCACCCGCGCCTCGAAGGGCAAGGTGGAGTCCAACATCCGCTGGAGCTACGGGCACGAGACCGTGCCGCGGCACCTGAAGGATATCGTCGTCACCGAGTACGGCGCCGCGCACCTGCGCGGCCGCACCGACCGGCAGACCGTGGAGGCCATGCTGGCGATCGCCGACAGCCGCTTCCAGGCCGGGCTGCGGTTACAGGCGATGGAGGCGGGCAAGCTCCCGCTCGTCTACTTTCGCATGAAGGGCGACAACCTTCCCGACCGGATCGAGCGCGCGCTGGCTCCGGCCCGCGACGCCGGCCTGCTGTCGGCGTTCCCGCTGGGGACCGACTTCGACGAGGTGGAGCTGCGCCTGCTGCCGGCGCTGGGGCGGCTGCGCGCCGCCGAGGGCCATTAGGGGGCGCTGTTCGGCTTCCTGCGGAAGGGCCTCGCCGCCCGCCCCACCGCCGACGACCGCCAGGCCCTGGCCCGCATGGGCCTCGACCGCCCCCGCGGCCTGAAGGCGCGGCTCTACGCGGCCCTGGTGCTGGGGGCGCTGTAGGGTCAGGCCAGGGTGTAGCTGGTGTTCTTGCTGCCGCCGGGATTGCGCTGGAGGACGCCCTTGCCGAGCAGGTCGGCGATGTCGCGCTGGGCGGAGGCCGGCGAGCACTTGCCGAGGATCGCCCACTTCCGGGCGGTCAGATGGCCTTCGAAGCCGTCGAGGTAGCGGTTGAGGATCGCGCGCTGGCGTCCGCTCATGGCCACGCGTTCGTGCGTGCGCCAGAACTCCGCCTTGTGCAGGACGCCCGCGCGGCCGGCCTCGGCGCCGTCGATGGCGCGGTTGAAGCAGGCCAGGAACCACTGCAGCCAGCCGGTGACGTCCAGGCCGCCTTTCTGGGTGCGTTCGAGCATGGCGTAGTAGTCCGCCCGCTCCCGGCGGATCTGGCTCGACATGCTGTAGAAGCGCTGGGGCGAGCCCTCGGACTGGGCCAGCGCCTGGTCGGCGATGGCGCGGGCGATCCGGCCGTTGCCGTCCTCGAACGGATGGATGGTGACGAACCACAGGTGGGTGAGGCCGGCGCGCAGCAGGCCGTCCGTGGTGGGGCGGGCGGCGAACCAGTCGAGGAAGGCGGCCATGTCATCGGCGACGCGAGCGGCCGGCGGGGCCTGGTAGTGCACGCGCTCCCGTCCCAGGTCGCTGGAGACGACCTGCATCGGGCCGTCCGCATCATCGCGCCAGCCGCCGACCTTGATCCGGGCGAGGCCGGAGTAGCCCGTGGGGAACAGCGCCGCCTGCCATCCGAACAGGCGCCCGGCGGTGAGCGGCGCATCGAAGTTGCGGGTGGCGTCGAGCATCATCTCGACCACGCCCTCGGTCCGCCGGTCGGCCGGCGTAGCCGCCGCTTCCGGAACGCCCAGGCGGCGCGCGAGCGAGGAGCGGACGCCGGCGGGGTCGAGGAGGTCGCCCTCGATCTCGGAACTCTTGAGGACGTCCTCGGTCAGGGCCTGGAGCTGGGCTTCGAGCTGGAGATCGAAGCCGAGACCCTGCATCCGTCCCAGCAGCCGCCCCTGGTTCAGGCGCGCCGCCGCCAGGGGTTCGATCAGCGCCCCGTCGTCCCATTCGAATTTCGGCCAGTCCGGCCGTTCCCAGACGTACATATTCGCCTCATGATATGAGGGGAATATCGGCCCGTTCGCCGCAATTGCAAGTTCTCATCAGATTGTGAGGGGAATCTGGCCGGATTCGCCTCATCGCCGGCAGCCCATCCCAATCCCGCGCAAACCCTTTAGGCTCGCGCGCATGACCAGCCTCTACATCGACGCCGACGCCTGTCCCGTGAAGGATGAAATCTACCGGGTGGCCGAGCGGTATGGCCTGGCGGTGCTGGTGGTGTCCAACAGCTGGATCCGGGTCCCGCGCGATCCGCGCATCACCTCGGTGGTGGTGGATGCGGGGCCGGACGTGGCCGACGACTGGATCGCCGAGCGGGCCGCGCGGGGCGACGTGGTGATCACCGCCGACATCCCGCTGGCCCAGCGCGCCCTGCAGGCCGGAGCCCAGGCGATCCATCCCAACGGCCGGCTGTTCACCGCCGACAACATCGGCGGCGCCCTGGCCTCGCGCGCCATCGGCGAGCATCTGCGCTCGGTCGGCGAGGTGACCAGCGGGCCGAAGCCGTTCGCGCCGGGCGACCGCTCGCGCTTCCTCCAGGCCCTGGACGCCGCCGTGGTCAAGGCCCGCCGCGCCACATAAAAGATCAGTATTCGATGAGTCTGGATTGAGCGGTCCCTAATCTCCGCTCTTCCCCGCCTTCGACGAGGAGACCAGCGCTTGGAGCGGGTGTTCGGCGACTTTCCCTGGGTGCTGCGCGCGCCCCTGCCGGAGCTGGCGCCCGAGCGGGCCAGGGTGAAGGACATCGTGCTCGCCGAGTTCCGCGAGTGGGACGCGCCCAAGCAGCAGTACAGCTTCCCGATCCGCTCCTACGATCCGTTCTTCGGCCAGCTCTACGAGCGCTTCTTCGCCGAATGCCTGCGCACCTTCCAGCCGTTCAGCCTGCACGTCACCTCGCGGCGCAACTGTTTCGCCTATGTGCAGAACAACGCCAGCGGCGCCTCGGTGTGGCACGACCACCTGCAGACCTCGACCATCAACGGCGTCTATTACCTGTCCGTGCCCGATCCGAGCGGGCAGCTGTGGTTCATGTTCCGCGAGCATGTGCTGAAGACCACGCCGGAACAGGGCTGGCTGTACCTGTTCCCGCGCTGGCTGCTGCACAAGCCGGTCCCCCAGCGCTCGCCGGACTACCGCGTCAGCCTGAACGTCGAACTGATCTCCAACGAATGCCCGATCCTGCGCGACGAGCCCTGCCGCTGGTGAGGGGGCGGCTGACGCCTTCTCCCCCTTGCGGGAGAAGGAGCCACCACCCAGCGGAGCTGGGGAGGATGAGGGGTCTCTGGACATTGGCCATAGGGGATCGCTGACAGGGCGGCCCGACCCCTCACCCTCCCATCGCAGGCGATGGGCCCCTCTCTCTCCCGCAAGTGGGAGAGGGGATCATGTCGCGCCCAGTTTCCCTCAAAGCCGTCGGAGGGCTTCTGGGTTGGTTCGGCGCGTGGCCTGAAGTTCGATGCGTCTACCGCGTCGCCCTTCAGGATATGCTGATGAGCCCAAGCTCCGCCGCCAGGTTTTCCAAAGCAGATGGTGCGGCGCTTCCTTCCAAGATGGAGTGGCCGACCGTGGCTGTGGGCGTGGCGATCTACGCCGGCTGGCTGGGCGCGACCTTCTTCCACGCGGCGATCCCGCTGCCGCTGCGGGTGGGTCTGGGCGGGTGGCTGATCGCCTGGCATGGCTCGCTGCAGCACGAGGCGATCCACGGTCATCCCACGCCCTGGCGGCGGGTCAACCGGATGCTGGCGGCCTGGCCGCTGTCGCTGTGGCTGCCGTTCGAGCTCTACCGCCGCTCGCACCTGGAGCATCACGCGGCCGAACACCTGACCCTGCCAGGCTCGGACCCGGAGAGCCGCTACCTGGCGCCGGGCCGTGGGCCGGTGGCGCGGATGCGCCTGGTGCTGGAGGCGGTCCAGGCCAGCCTGGTCGGCCGGCTGGCGCTGGGGCCCCTGGTCACGGTCGGCGGCTTCCTGGCCGGGGAGGCGAGGGGGGTGATCTCCGATCCGGCGCGGCGCGGGCCCTGGGCCGTCCACCTCGCCCTCGTCGCGGTCGTGCTCGCCTGGGTGAAATGGGCGTGCGGCATGAGCCTGGCGGAATATGTCCTGGTGTTCGTCTATCCGGGGACCGCCTTGTCGCTGCTGCGCGCCTTCGCCGAGCATCGCGCCGACGCCGACCCCGCCCGCCGCATCGCGGTGGTGGAGTGCGCGCCGCTGCTGGGCCTGCTGTTCCTGAACAACAACCTGCACGTGGCGCATCACCTGCGTCCGGGCGCGGCGTGGAACCGGCTGCCGGCGATCTGGCGGGGTGAGCGGGCGCGGGTGCTGGCCGGGGGCGGCCCGGTCTACGCTGGCTATCGCGAGGTGTTCGCGCGTTACCTGTTCCGGCCGCACGACCGGCTGATCCATCCTGAACTGGATGGGAGGCTGGAGACATGACCGTCACGGGCGTCGAGCGGCCGAAGGGCGAGGCGCTGGTCCGCACCGGCGCGGTGCTGGCGGCCCTGCCGATGTACGACCTGCCCGAGGTGCAGGCCGCCAACGACGCCCTGTGGGCCGCCCTGCGCGACCGGCTCGACGACGCCGGGGTGGAGCATGTCCCGCGCGCCCTGACCCGGGGGGCGGACCTGGACGCGCTGTGGACCCGGCCGAACCTGCTGCTGGCCCAGACCTGCGG
>JBARAK010000264.1:0-3344 GCA_049791955.1 Caulobacteraceae bacterium | reverse complement strand
GTTCAGCATGGGTGTCATAGGAACCCCGAAGCCGGTTAACGGCGGGTATCCTGCAAAGCTTTCGGCCACGAGCAGGCTTGGACCCTGGCGCTTCACCCCTTAAGACCCCTCAGCCGCTCCCCGAGTCCATGCAGGCTACCATGATCCTGGTGATCGATAACTACGACAGCTTCACCTACAACCTCGTCCACTACCTGGAGGAGCTGGGGGCCCATACCGTCGTGCGCCGCAACGACGCGCTGTCGGTCGACGAGGCCCTGGCGATGCGCCCCGAGGCGGTGCTGCTGTCGCCGGGTCCCTGCACCCCCAACGAGGCCGGCATCT
The DNA here is from genome assembly GCA_049791955.1 of Caulobacteraceae bacterium. Taxonomy (GTDB): domain Bacteria; phylum Pseudomonadota; class Alphaproteobacteria; order Caulobacterales; family Caulobacteraceae; genus CAHJWH01. The sequence goes on along the minus strand of JBARAK010000264.1, from coordinate 3,020 downwards.
GCCTGCCGCTGCTGCAGGCCGCGCCCGAGAACCTGCCGATCCTGGGCGTGTGCCTGGGCCACCAGGCCATCGGCCAGGCGTTCGGCGGCAAGGTGATCCGCGCCAAGCAGCTGATGCACGGCAAGACCAGCCCGATCCGCCATCGCGGCGAAGGCGTGTTCGAGGGCCTGGCCGACGGCTTCATCGCCACCCGCTACCACAGCCTTGCGGTCGAACCCGAAAGCCTGCCCAACACCTTGCAGGTGACCGCCTGGACCGAGGACGGCGAGATCATGGGCGTGCGCCACGCCTTCCGCCCGATCCAGGGCGTGCAGTTCCATCCCGAATCGATCGCCACCGAGGGCGGCCACCGCCTGCTGGCCAACTTCCTGACCGCCGCCGGGGTGAAGGTCGGCGCGGTCCCGGCCTGATGTCGGACACTTTCAAGCCTTTGCTGGCGCGGCTGGCCGACGGGGCGACCCTGTCGGAGGCCGACGCGGAGCTGTTCTTCACCGCCTGCCTGCGCGGCGAGCCGACCCAGGCCCAGGTGGCGGCGGCGGTGACCGCCATGCGCATGCGCGGCGAGACCGTGGGCGAGATCACCGCCTGCGCCCGCGCCATGCGCCGCTCGGCCACCATGCTGGAGCACGGGATGCAGGTGATCGACACCTGCGGCACCGGCGGCGACGGCGCCCACACCTACAACATCTCCACCGCGGCGGCCCTGGTGGCGGCGGGCGGCGGGCTGAAGGTGGCCAAGCACGGCACCCGCGCCCTGTCCTCGCGCTCCGGCTCCTCCGACGTGCTGACGGCGCTGGGGGTCAATGTGGCGGCTACCGCCGACCAGTCCCGCCAGGCGCTGGAGCAGGCGGGCATCTGCTTCCTGTTCGCCCCCGCCCACCACGGGGCCATGCGCCATGTCATGCCGGTGCGCCAGGAGCTGGGCTTCCGCACCATCTTCAACCTGCTGGGTCCGCTGTCGAACCCGGCCGGGGCGCAGCGCCAGGTGCTGGGGGTCTACGATCCCCGCCTGGTCGAGCCCCTGGCGCGGGTGCTGGGCGCACTGGGCAGCGAGCGGGCCTGGGTGGTGCACGGTTCCGGCCTGGACGAGCTGACCACCACCGGCTCCACCCAGGTGGTGGAGTGGCGTGACGGCGGCGTGCGCCTGTTCAACGTAACCCCCGAGGCCGTGGGCCTGAAGCGCGCCAGCCTGGACGACCTGCGCGGCGGCGATCCGGACGAGAACGCGGCGGCCCTGTCAGCCCTGCTGGACGGACGCCCCGGCGCCTACCGCGACGTGACCCTGCTGAACGCCGCCGCCGCCTTCCTCGTCGCCGAGCGCGTCGAGACGCTGGAGGAAGGTATTACGGTTGCAGCCATGGCCATCGACGACGGCCACGCCCGCGCCGCACTGGACACGCTTATCCGCCTCACCAACACCCCGGCCCCGGAGGCGCGCCCATGACCGATGTCCTTTCCCGCATTGCTGACTACAAGCGGCGCGACGTCGCCGAGCGCAAACAGGCCCGCAACCAGGCCATGGTCGACGCCGCCGCGCGCGAGGCCTCCCCGCCCCGCGGTTTCGCCCGCGCCCTAGCCGAGGGCGCAGGCATGACCCTGATCGCCGAGGTGAAGAAGGCCAGCCCGTCCAAGGGCCTGATCCGCGAGGACTTCGATCCGCCGGCGCTGGCCCGCGCCTACGAGCAGGGTGGCGCCAGCTGCCTGTCGGTGCTGACCGACGGCCCGAGCTTCCAGGGATCGGACGCCTTCCTGCAGCAGGCGCGCGCCGCTGTGGCCCTGCCCGTGCTGCGCAAGGACTTCCTGGTCGACCCCTGGCAGGTGGCCGAGAGCCGCGCCCTGGGCGCCGACGCCATCCTGGTGATCCTGGCCATGGTCGACGACGTCCTGGCCGCCGAACTGCTGTCCGAGGCGGCGCGGTTCGGCATGGACGCCCTGGTCGAGGTGCATGACGAGGCCGAGATGGCCCGGGCCGGCCAGCTCGGCGCACAGCTGGTGGGCGTCAACAACCGCGACCTGCGCACCTTCGCCACCGACCTGGCCGTGACCGAGCGCCTGGCTCCGATGGCCCCGCAAGGCGCGCTGCTGGTGGCGGAAAGCGGCATCTTCACACCGGCCGACGCCGTGCGCCTGCGCGCGGCCGGGGCCAAGGCCATGCTGGTGGGCGAGAGCCTGATGCGCCAGGCCGACGTCGCCACCGCCACCCGGACCCTGCTGGGCGGCGCGGCCTGATTCATGACGTCTTGATGCTGGACCGGCGGCTATTTCCTATGGCATCAAGCGCGACCTTCACGGGCGGCGCTTAGGGCCGTCCGGTCGCTCTGCGGGCGTGGTGAAACTGGTAGACGCGCCGGACTCAAAATCCGGTTCCGAAAGGAGTGTCGGTTCGACCCCGACCGCCCGCACCATCCTTTCCATCAAAACGGCTCCTTGGGCGTAGGCCCCTTCTCCGGGAAACGCCCAAAGCAAAGGGCGCGACGGAGAACCGCCGCGCCCTCACGCAATCTATCGCCGGCTGCTTAGTGCTTGGCGGCCTTCACGCAGCTCGAACGGAACTTCTTGCGGTCGTTGCCGTGCAGGCCCTTGGCGTCCGCCTGCTTGGAGCAGTCGATCGACTCGGCGGTGCGCGGCTTGCCGCCATGGGTGGTGGCGGTGGACGAGGTGTGGGTGGTCCTGGCAGCCATCGGCGCCGCAGTGGACGCCGGGGCTGCGGCAGGCGCAGCGGCGGGCTTGGGCTTTGGCTTGAACATCTGGGCGTTCGCGCCGGTGGCCATCAGGGCGGTGGCGGCGGCGAGAATCAGGACGGTGCGCATTTCTAGCTCCCCCTCGGATTTGGGCTTTGCAACTTAAGCGCAGGGAGGGGTCCCTGAACAGGCCCCTCCCCGCACCCAGTCGCGATCAGCGGCGGTAATAGTGACGGTAGTACCAGCGGTGATAGGGATAAGGCCGGTACAGCCAGCGGCCGCCGTAGAAGTACCAGGGGTTGTAGCCGCCCGGCGCCGCGTAGAGGATCGGGCCGCCGT
>JBARAK010000263.1:0-9009 GCA_049791955.1 Caulobacteraceae bacterium | reverse complement strand
TGATGAAACTGACCTATCCGGAGGACTTTCCCATGGCCGAAGCCTTGGCGGGCGCCGCGCGCGTCGTGCGGGTGGGCCAGGGCGTGGACGCCCACCGCTTTGGCGAAGGCAGTTCAGTCTGGCTCTGCGGGATAGAGATCCCCCACGATCAATCGCTGATCGGCCATTCCGACGCGGACGCGGGCCTCCATGCCCTTACCGACGCGATCCTGGGCGCGATCGGCGAAGGCGATATCGGCGACCACTTCCCACCCACCGACCCGCAATGGAAGGGCGCCGCCTCCGACAAGTTCCTGCTCCACGCCGTGGAGCTGGTGCGCCGCAAGGGTGGCCGCATCCTGAACGCCGACGTGACGCTGATCTGCGAGCGGCCCAAGATCAAGCCGCACCGTCCAGCCATGCGCGCCCGGCTGGCCGAGTTGCTCGACCTGCCGCTCGACCGGGTGAGCGTCAAGGCGACCACCATGGAAGAGATGGGTTTCACCGGTCGCCGCGAAGGCCTGGCCGCCCAGGCCATCGCCACGGTGGAAACGGCGGCGTAAAACCCCGAAGGCAGGAGCGGCAGGGCTGATGACAGCGGAAATCATCGACGGTCGGCGGCTCGCGCGATCGGTGCTGGCCGAGGTGGCCAAGGCGGTTCCGGAACTCTCCCGGCCGCCCGGCCTGGCCGTAGTGCTCGCCGGGGATGATCCCGCCAGCCACATCTACGTCAACGGCAAGACCAAGCGCGCAAAGGAGGTCGGCTTCCACGCCGAGGTGAAACTGCTGCCGGCCTCGGTCTCGGAAGTCGAGATCCTCGCCGTCATCGACGAGCTCAACGCCCGCGACGATATCGACGGCATCCTGGTCCAGCTGCCGCTCCCCGCCCACGTGAACACCCTGCGGGTCATGGCCACGGTGGACCCGGCCAAGGATGTCGACGGTCTCCATGCCCTGAACGCCGGCCTGCTGTCGCAAGGCGCCGAAGGCCTCATTCCCTGCACGCCTTTGGGCTGCATGAAGCTGATCAAGTCGGTGGTGCCCGATCTCACCGGCAGCCATGCGGTGGTGATCGGCAGCTCGAACATCGTCGGCAAGCCCGTCGCCGCCCTGCTGCTTTCCGAGCACGCCACGGTGACCCAGACCCACATCCACACCCGCGACACCCAGTTCATCTGCCGCGGCGCCGACATCCTGGTCAGCGCCGTGGGCAAGCCGGGCCTGGTGCGCGGCGACTGGATCAAGCCGCGCGCGGTGGTCATCGACGTGGGCACCACCCGCGTGCCCCAGCCGGACGGCAAGGTGAAGACCGTCGGTGACGTGGTGTTCGACGAGGCCCTCGAGGTCGCCGGCGCGATCACCCCCGTCCCGGGCGGCGTCGGTCCCATGACCATCGCCTGCCTGATGGAGAACACCGTAAAGGCCGCGAGGGCGCGCGCCTCGCGCTGACCTCTCGAAGCGGTGGAGCTCAGCGGCTCGACAGCACGAAGGTGTTGCCGTCGGGATCGCGGAACTTGGCGAAAACACCCCAGGGCTGCTTCTGCGGCGTGGCGGTGAATTCCACGCCCCGCTCCGAAAGCTGCTTGTAGGTGTATTCGACGTCGTCGCAGGCGAAGGACCCATTGAAGAAGGTCCCGATGCGATCCTCGTGCCCCTCGGGCGTGAACAGGACCACGCCGGTCTGGGCGCCAGGAATGGTGAGTTCGATCCACCTTCCGCCTTCGCCCATCGGCTGGTCGGTCGCGACCCTGAAGCCGACCTTCTCGGTCCAGAACGCCAGCGCCGCATCCTGATCGCGGGTCGGTATTCCGACGAACTTGAGCTGCCTGATCATGTCCACCTCCCGCCCCGGTTTAGAGCCCAGGATTGCGGGTAGGAAGCGTTGCGCCCATTGCTATAGCAATGAAACGCACCGACTACGCCGTCGACGCCTACGTGTTCGACACCCTCATGCGCGACCTGGTCGGCCATGACCGGCGCCCTTCGGCCTTCCTGGTCTATCTCGCGCTCGTCGCCGCCGCCGCGGAGAAGCCTGCAGCCCTCAGCTATGCTCAGCTCGCCGAACGAACCGGCCTCTCGAAGCGAGGAGCCCAGGACGCCGTGCGGTGGCTCCAGGCGCGGGCGCTGCTGCGGACGACGGCGCCGCGCAGCGTGACGGAAACCCCCGTCTATGAACCGCTGCGCCCCTGGAAGACCTGAAGGCTGCGCTCGGAGGAAAAGAAAACGGCCCGGGAGATCGCTCTCCCGGGCCGCTCCATATTCAGTCTCGAGGGCCGGCGGTTATTCCGCCGGAGCCTCTTGGGCCACTGCCTGCTCCAGCTCGGCGGGGAAGGCTTCGATCGCCTCCTCGCGCTGGGCGACCAGGGCTTCGTCGCGCTGGGCGGCGATGCGCTGGAGACTGCGCAGGTAGGCGCCCGTGCCGGCCGGGATCAGGCGACCGACGATCACGTTCTCCTTCAGGCCTTCCAGGGTGTCGGTCTTGCCGTGCACCGAAGCGTCCGTCAGCACGCGGGTGGTCTCCTGGAAGGAGGCCGCGGAGATGAACGAACGGGTCTGCAGCGAGGCCTTGGTGATGCCGAGCAGCACCGGCTGGGTGAGGGCCGGGCGACCGCCCCGCTTCTCAGCCTTGGCGTTCTCGTAATCGACCTCGGTCTTGTCCAGATGGTCGCCACGGATCAGGCCCGTGTCGCCCGGCTCCATGATCTCGACCTTCTGCAGCATCTGACGCACGATCACTTCAATGTGCTTGTCGTTGATCGGCACGCCTTGCAGGCGATAGACTTCCTGAATCTCGTTGACCAGATAGTCGGCGAGCGCCTCGATGCCCAGGATGCGCAGGATATCGTGCGGATCCGGGTTGCCATCGATGATGTACTCGCCGCGGGTCACGAAATCCCCGTCATGGACGGCGATGTGCTTACCCTTCGGGATCAGGAACTCGACCGTTTCACCATCTTCCGGGGTGATCTTGATACGGCGCTTGTTCTTGTAGTCCTTGCCGAACTCAACCCGGCCCGACATTTCCGCGATGATGGCGCAGTCCTTCGGCCGGCGGGCCTCGAACAGCTCCGCCACCCGCGGCAGACCGCCGGTGATGTCGCGGGTCTTGGCCGACTCGGTCGGCAGACGGGCCATAACGTCGCCCGGCCGGACCTCGTCGCCGTCGCCGACGGAGAGGACGGCCCCCACCGGCAGCAGGTAGCGGGCGTCCGCGCCGTTGGACAGCTTACGGTAGGCGCCGTCGGCGTCCACCACGCCCATGGCCGGACGCAGGTCCGATCCACGGGGGCTGGCGCGCCAGTCGGCGACCACGCGGTTGGCGATGCCGGTCGCTTCGTCGGTCTCTTCACGGACCGAGAAGCCTTCCACCAGGTCTTCCGCACGGACCTTGCCGCCCACCTCGGTGATGATCGGGGTGGTGTAGGGGTCCCAGTCGGCCAGGCGCTGGCCGCGCTTGACCTTGTCGCCTTCCGCCACCTTCAGCCGGGCGCCGTAGGGAACCTTGTAGGATTCCCGGTCCTTGCCGTCGACCTGGACCACCACCTGCATGTTGCGGTTCATGGCGATCAGGTCGCCATTGACCGCGCGCACGGTGGAGCCCATGGCGAACTTCACCACGCCTTCGTTGGCCGACTCGTAGAAGGACTGTTCGGCCACCTGGGCGGTGCCGCCGATGTGGAAGGTACGCATGGTGAGCTGGGTGCCCGGCTCACCGATGGACTGGGCGGCGATGACGCCGACCGCTTCGCCTATGTTCACCCGCGTACCGCGCGCCAGGTCACGGCCGTAGCAGGCGCCGCAAACCCCGGCCGCCGCCTCGCAGGTCAGCACCGAGCGGACCTTCACCGACTGCACGCCGGCCTTCTCGACCACGTCGATCAGGACCTCGTCCAGGTAGGTGTCGGCCGGCACGATCACTTCGCCGGTGTTCGGGTCCTTCACATCCTCGGCCGCGGAACGGCCCAGGATGCGCTGGCCGAGGGAGACGAGCACGTCGCCGCCCTCCACCACCGCGCGCAGCGTGATGCCGCGCGTGGTGCCGCAATCCTCTTCGGTGATGATGCTGTCCTGGGCCACGTCGACCAGACGACGGGTCAGGTAGCCCGAGTTGGCGGTCTTCAAGGCGGTGTCGGCCAGACCCTTACGGGCGCCGTGGGTGGAGTTGAAGTACTCCAGCACGGTCAGGCCTTCCTTGAAGTTCGAGATGATCGGCGTCTCGATGATCTCGCCGGACGGCTTGGCCATCAGGCCGCGCATCCCGCCGAGCTGCTTCATCTGGGCCTGCGAACCGCGGGCGCCGGAGTGGGCCATCATGAAGATCGAGTTGATCTCCAGCTCGCGACCGTTCTCGTCGGTCGGGGCCTGCGAGATTTCCAGCATCATCTCGTCGGCGACCCGATCGGTGGCCTTGGCCCAGGCGTCAACGACCTTGTTGTACTTCTCGCCGCGGGTGATCAGGCCGTCGGCGTACTGCTGCTCATACTCGGCTGTCAGCTTGCGGGTCTCTTCGACCAGCGTGATCTTGCGCTCGGGGATGACGATGTCGTCCTTGCCGAACGAGATGCCGGCCTTGGCCGCCTCGCGGAAGCCCAGACCCATCACCTGGTCGGCGAAGATCACCGTCGCCTTCTGACCGCAGTGGCGGTAGACGGCGTCGATCAGGTTGCCGATTTCCTTCTTGGTCAAGGGCTTGGCGACCATGCGGTGACCGATGGCCTGGTGCTTCGGCAGCAGGGCGGCGATCTTCATCCGGCCCGGCGTGGTGTCGATCACGCGGGTGACCAGCTTGCCGTCCGGATCCATCTCCTCGAAGCGGGCCTTGATCTTGGTGTGCAGGGTGACCACCCGCGCATCCAGCGCCGCGTCGATCTCGCCGAGGTTGGCGAACAGCTTGCCCTGGCCCGGCTCGTTCTCACGGGCCAGCGACAGGTAGTACAGCCCCAGCACGATGTCCTGGGACGGCACGATGATCGGTCGGCCGTTGGCGGGGCTGAGGATGTTGTTGGTCGACATCATCAGCACGCGCGCTTCCAGCTGGGCTTCGAGGCTCAGCGGAACGTGCACGGCCATCTGGTCGCCGTCGAAGTCGGCGTTGAAGGCGGCGCAGACCAGCGGGTGCAGCTGGATCGCCTTGCCTTCGATCAGCTTGGGCTCGAACGCCTGGATGCCCAGACGGTGCAGGGTCGGCGCGCGGTTGAGCATCACCGGGTGTTCCCGGATCACCTCTTCCAGCACATCCCACACTGCGCCCTGCTCGCGCTCCACCATGCGCTTGGACTGCTTCACGGTGCCCGACAGGCCCTTGGCGTCCAGACGCGCGTAGATGAAGGGCTTGAACAGCTCCAGCGCCATCTTCTTGGGCAGGCCGCACTCGTGCAGCTTCAGTTCCGGACCCACGGTGATGACCGAACGGCCGGAATAGTCGACCCGCTTGCCCAGCAGGTTCTGGCGGAAGCGGCCCTGCTTGCCCTTCAGCATGTCGGCCAGCGACTTCAGCGGACGCTTGTTGGCGCCGGTGATGACGCGACCGCGGCGGCCGTTATCGAACAGGGCGTCGACGGCTTCCTGCAGCATCCGCTTCTCGTTGCGGATGATGATGTCCGGCGCGCGCAGCTCGATCAGGCGCTTCAGACGGTTGTTCCGGTTGATGACCCGGCGGTACAGGTCGTTCAGGTCGGAGGTGGCGAAGCGGCCGCCGTCCAGCGGCACCAGCGGACGCAGTTCCGGCGGGATCACCGGCACGACCGTCAGGATCATCCACTCCGGCTTGTTGCCGGATTCCATGAAGGCTTCGAGGATCTTCAGGCGCTTGGAAGCCTTCTTGGCCTTCATCTCCGACGGGCTGTCGGCGAGTTCGCCACGATGCCTCTCGGCTTCCTTCTCCAGGTCGATGGCCATCAGCAGGTTACGGACCGCCTCGGCGCCGATCTCGGCGGTGAAGCTGTCGTCGCCGAACTCGTCCTGATAGCGCATGTAATCGTCTTCCGAGAGCAGCTGGTGCTGCTTCATCGGCGTCAGGCCTGGCTCGGTGACGATGTAGTATTCGAAGTAGAGGACGCGCTCAATGTCCTTCAACGGCATGTCGAGCAGCAGGGCGATGCGGCTCGGCAGCGACTTCAGGAACCAGATGTGCGCGACGGGCGAGGCCAGCTCGATGTGGCCCATGCGCTCACGGCGCACGCGGGCCAGGGTGACTTCGACCCCGCACTTCTCGCAGATGATGCCCTTGTACTTCATGCGCTTGTACTTGCCGCACAGGCACTCGTAGTCCTTGGTCGGCCCGAAGATGCGGGCGCAGAACAGGCCGTCACGCTCCGGCTTGAAGGTCCGATAGTTGATGGTTTCCGGCTTCTTGATCTCGCCGAACGACCACGAACGGATCTTTTCGGGCGAAGCCAGCGAGATGCGGATCTGGTCGAAGGTCGGGGCGGCCTGGACCGGATTGAAGATATTCAGGACTTCCTGGTTCATGGGTTTCCCAGTCTGTCGTCAGGATTCGGGAGAGCGGATGGGGAGGAGCTGACGGCCCCTCCCCTCGCTGTTATCGGCGTTCGCGGTCTGCCTGCGGATCAGCTGTTTTCCAGCTCCACGTTCAGGCCGAGCGAGCGCATTTCCTTCACGAGCACATTGAAGCTCTCGGGGATGCCCGCCTCGAAGCTGTCGTCCCCGCGGACGATGGCCTCGTAGACCTTGGTGCGGCCGGCGACATCGTCCGACTTCACCGTCAGCATCTCCTGCAGGGTGTAGGCGGCGCCGTAGGCTTCCAGGGCCCACACCTCCATTTCCCCGAAGCGCTGACCGCCGAACTGGGCCTTGCCGCCCAGCGGCTGCTGGGTGACCAGCGAGTACGGACCGATCGAACGCGCGTGGATCTTGTCGTCCACCAGGTGGTGCAGCTTCAGCATGTAGATGTAGCCGACCGTGACCTTGCGCTTGAAGGGCTCGCCCGTCTGGCCGTCGTACAGCTGGCTCTGACCGCTACGGGCCAGGCCCGCCTTCTCCAGCAGGTTCTCGATGTCGGAGATGTGGGCTCCGTCAAACACCGGCGTGGCGATCGGAACGCCCTTGCCGAGGTTACGCGCCAGCTCCACCAGCTCTTCCTCGCTCTCCGGCAGCGGAACGTCCGGACCGTAGATGTCGGTGAGCTTCTCCACCAGCGCCTGGCGCTGGCCGCCATTCTGCCAGGCTTCCAGCAGGCCGGTGATCTGCCGGCCGAGACCCGCGGACGCCCAGCCCAGGTGGGTTTCGAAGATCTGCCCAACGTTCATGCGCGACGGCACGCCCAGCGGGTTCAGCACCAGGTCGACGTGGGTGCCGTCCTCGAGGAAGGGCATGTCCTCGACCGGGAGGATCTTGGAGATCACCCCCTTGTTGCCGTGGCGGCCGGCCATCTTGTCGCCGGGCTGCAGCTTGCGCTTCACCGCGACGAAGACCTTGACCATCTTCATCACGCCCGGAGGCAGTTCGTCGCCGCGCTGGAGCTTGTCGACCTTGTCCTCGAAGCGACGGTCGAGGCGCTTGCGGGCCTCGTCGAACTGGCGGCGCATGGCCTCCAGCTCGCCCATGGCCTTCTCGTCCTCGAGCGCGATCTGCCACCACAGGCCGGGCTGGATCTCGTTCAGCTTCTCGATGGTGATCTCGCCACGGCCCAGGCCCTTGGGGCCGGAGACCGCCGCCTTGCCCACGAACAGCTCGCGCAGGCGGCCCTGCATGTTGCGGTTCAGGATGGCGAACTCGTCGTCGCGGTCCTTGCCCAGGCGGTCGATCTCGGCGCGCTCGATGGCCATGGCGCGCTCGTCCTTGTCCACCCCATGGCGGTTGAAGACGCGCACTTCCACGATGGTGCCGCTGACACCCGGCGGCAGACGCAGCGAGGTGTCGCGCACGTCGCTGGCCTTTTCGCCGAAGATGGCGCGCAGGAGCTTCTCTTCCGGCGTCATCGGGCTTTCGCCCTTAGGCGTCACCTTGCCGACTAGGATGTCGCCCGGCTGCACCTCGGCGCCGATCGCCACGATGCCCGCTTCGTCGAGGTTGCGGAGCGCTTCCTCGCCGACGTTGGGGATGTCGCGGGTGATCTCTTCCGGGCCCAGCTTGGTGTCGCGGGCCATCACCTCGAACTCCTCGATGTGGATCGAGGTGAACACGTCGTCGGAGACGATGCGCTCGGAGATCAGGATCGAGTCTTCGAAGTTGTAGCCGTTCCAGGGCATGAACGCGACCAGGGCGTTGCGGCCCAGGGCCAGTTCGCCCAGGTCCGTCGACGGGCCGTCGGCGACGATGTCGCCGGTCTTGATCCGGTCGCCCACCCGCACCAGCGGACGCTGGTTGATGCAGGTGTTCTGGTTCGAACGCTGGAACTTCGACAGGCGGTAGATGTCGACGCCCGGCTTGGTCGGGTCGGTTTCTTCCGTGGCGCGGACGACGATACGCGTGCCGTCGATCTGCTCGACCACGCCGGTGCGGCGGGCGACCACGGTGGCGCCGGAATCGCGGGCCACCACGGCTTCCATGCCGGTGCCGACCAGCGGCGCATCGGACTTCACCAGCGGCACCGCCTGGCGCTGCATGTTGGAACCCATCAGCGCCCGGTTGGCGTCGTCGTTTTCAAGGAAGGGGATCAGCGCCGCGGCGACCGAGACCACCTGCTTGGGCGACACGTCCATGTAGTCGACCTGCTCCTTGGGGGAGAGGGTGACGTCGCCGTTGATGCGGACCTGGACCAGGTCCTCCTGGATGTGGCCGTCCGCGTCCAGCTCGATGTTCGCCTGGGCGATGACGTGCTTGGATTCCTCCATGGCCGACATGTAGACGACCTCGTCGCGGGCCTGGCTGCCCTCGACGCGGCGATAGGGGCTCTCGATGAAGCCGTACTTGTTCACCCGGGCGTGGGTGGCCAGGCTGTTGATCAGGCCGATGTTCGGGCCTTCCGGCGTTTCGATCGGGCAGATGCGGCCGTAGTGGGTCGGGTGCACGTCGCGCACCTCGAAGCCCGCCCGCTCGCGGGTCAGACCGCCCGGGCCAAGGGCCGAC
>JBARAK010000262.1:0-2726 GCA_049791955.1 Caulobacteraceae bacterium | reverse complement strand
TCACCGAACCGGTGGGGAGTCCCGTCGTCCGCGGGCGGAGAGCCCGCGCAACCGGCCAGGCCGGCCGCGACGATCGCCGCTCCCAGCAGAGAAAGCCCCGTCGGCTTTGTTGACACGCGCCGCCGCTTCACCTATCCACGCCCGCTCATTCGACCGACCCCAATAGGAGTGGAGCCAGTACCGTGAAGCGCACCTATCAGCCGAGCCGACTCGTGCGCAAGCGCCGTCATGGTTATCGCGCCCGCATGGCAACCAAGAACGGCCAGAAGGTCGTTCAGCGCCGCCGCGCCAAGGGCCGCAAGCGCCTGACCGCCTAGTCGAGGCCGCGCCCGGCCATGGCCGGGCGTTCGCGTCGCCCGGGCCCATCGCTGGGCTGCAGGACATGACGCAAGCCGTGGATCACACGCAAAGTCCACCGATCGAGCCGCGCTCCCGCGAGGGCGCGGCTTTCGACGTTGAGGCGCCTACGCCCCACCCCCTTGCATCGGGGCCCACGGTCGCGCGCCTTAAGAACCGCGCCCAGTTCCTCGCCGTCGCCAAGGGCGCTTCGCTCGCCCGGGGCGCGGTGGCCGTCCAGAAGCTCGACCGCCGCGATGACCGCACCCTGATGGGCGCCGGTTTCACCGCCACCAAGAAGATCGGTGGCGCGGTCGTGCGCAATCGGGCCAAGCGGCGGCTGCGCGAAGCCGCCCGCGCCCTTCTGCCGCTTCACGGGACGCCTGGGTGTGACTATGTGTTCGTCGCCCGTGCGGGCACGGTCGACCGGGACTGGCTGCGGCTGCTTGACGATATGAGAAGCGCGCTGATAGGCCTCGCCGCCGGCGGCGATGAGCCTCGTCCTGCGCGCAAACCGCGTTCCTCCTCCGGCCGGCCTGCACCGCGCCCCCGACAGATTCCTGGGTCAGACGCTTCCAATGGATAAAGAGAACGCGCGCAACACGACCATCTTCCTGGTGTGTATGGTGTTGCTGCTTATCGGCTACGAGATGTTCGTCATCGGGCCGCGCGAACGCCAGCGCGAGGCGCACCAGCGCGCCGTCGCCGCCCAGCAGCAGACCGTCGCCGCCCAGGCGCCGGGCTCGCCCACCTACATAGACCGCGACCAGGCGCTGAAGGCGTCCCCCCGCATCCGCATCGACACCCCCGCGCTGCTGGGCTCGGTGGCGCTGAAGGGCGGACGGATCGACGACCTGTTCCTGAAGGACTACCGCGAGACCGTGGCCAAGGACTCGCCGCCAGTGGAGCTGTTCCGCCCCGAGGGCGCCAAGCAGGCCTATTTCGCCGACTTCGGCTGGAGCGGCCCGGTCGCCACTCCCGGTCCCCTGACCCAGTGGACCCAGACCGCCGGCGCCGCCCTGTCGCCCGGCCATCCGGTGACCCTGACCTGGGACAACGGCGCGAACCTGGTCTTCACCCGCACCATCGCGGTGGACGACCACTACATGTTCACCGTCTCCGACCAGGTGGCCAACCATGGCCAAGCCGAGGTCAAGCTCGCACCCTACGCCTCGATCCAGCGCCAGGGCGAGCCCACGCTGTCGCGCACCAACATCATCCACGAGGGCGCGGTCGGCTCGCTCGGCGGCGAGCTGCGGCTGATCGCCTTCAAGGCCTGGAAGAAGCAGGGCGACGCCAGCTACACCTCCAAGGGCGGCTGGCTCGGCATCACCGACAAGTACTGGCTAGCGGCGGTGGTCCCCGACCAGTCCGCCCAGGTCAAGGCGCAGTTCCGCGCCGACCAGGTCAACGGCGTGGACGTGTTCGAGGCCGACGACGTCGGCTCGCCCCGCCCCGTCGCGCCGGGCGCCGTGATCACCGCCTCCACCCGCATCTTCGCCGGCGCCAAGAAGGTGTCGGTGCTGGCGGGCTACGAGAAGACCCTGGGCATCCCCCACTTCGACGACGCGGTGGACTGGGGCCACTTCTGGTTCCTGACCCGGCCGATCTTCTGGCTGCTGGAGACCATCCATGGGTACGTGGGCAACTTCGGCATCGCGATCCTGGTCCTGACGGTGATCCTGCGGGGACTGATGTTCCCGTTCGCCAACAAGTCCTACTAATCCATGTCGAAGATGAAGAAGCTCGCGCCTGAGATCGAGCTGATCAAGAAGAAGAACGACAAGGATCCGGCCAAGGTCCAGCAGGAGACCATGGCCCTGTACCAGCGGGAGAAGATCAACCCGTTGATGGGCTGTCTGCCGGTGCTGGTGCAAATCCCGATCTTCTTCTCGCTGTACAAGGTGTTGTACGTGTCGCTGGAGATGCGCCACGCGCCGTTCTTCGGCTGGGTGCAGGACCTGTCGGCGCGCGATCCGACCAGCTTCGTCAACCTGTTCGGCCTGCTGCCGTTCAATCCGGCCACGATACCGGCGATCGGCGGCTTCCTCGACGGCCCGCTGCACATCGGGGTCTATCCGATCCTGTACGCGGCCACGATGTGGCTCAGCACGGCCATGACCAGCCAGAGCATCACCGACCCGACCCAGCGGATGATGTCGCAGTTCATGCCGCTCATGCTGCTGTACTTCTTCGCGCCCTCGCCGGCCGGCCTGGTGGTCTACTGGTGCGCCAGCAACCTGTTCACCGTCGGCCAGCAGTACATCATCATGCACCGCTTCCAGGTGGAGAACCCGATCGACGGCCTGATCGCCCGGCTGCGCGGCGCCCGCCCGCAGGGGGCCAGATAGGTTGGAAGAGCTCTTCACCCCCGAGCTGCTGGAGGGCGC
>JBARAK010000261.1:0-3980 GCA_049791955.1 Caulobacteraceae bacterium | reverse complement strand
GAATCCGGGCGCGCGTATGGCCTTCGACGCCGCGGCCGACCGCCAGGAAGCGGCCCGGGCCGCGCGCCAGGGACCGCTGGGCAATCCGCTGACGTCGTGCACGGGCCAGCCGGGCGCAAACCTGGACCGGGTCTGCATCCCGATGAAGAAATCCCCGGCCGACTGGCCTTAGAGCCCGTTTCGAGCGCCCTACAGCTTGGCCGACAGCCGCACGTAGACGGTGCGGCCCTGGCCGGGCAGGGCGCCGCCGCCGGTGCCGTCGCCGTACAGGAAGTTGCGGCGATCCAGGATGTTCTGCAGCCCTATGCTCGCGCTCCAGCGGTCGGTCGGGGCCGTCAGCGCCACGTCGAACAGGGGCGCGCCGGGCACCAGGCGCGTATCTCCGGCGTCGGCATACTCGTGGTTCTTGTAGCGGGCGCCGAAGGCGAACTGCAGGTCGTTCACCGGCCCCACGCCCTGGACCGGCAGGTCGTAGGTGGTGAAGGCGTTGGCCAGCAGGGACGGCACGCTCGGCACGCTGTCGCGGCCCACGTCGGCGGGCGTCTGCGGGAAGCTGGTGATCTTGGGGCCCTGCACCGCCAGGTTGGCGATCAGGTTCCAGGCCCGGCTCGGGCGCAGGTTCAGGTCGGTTTCCCAGCCCTGCACGCGGTAGGAGAACACCTGCGCCACGTCGATGTCGCCCGTCCCGCCCGGCGCGGGCTCGGTCAGGAAGGTGAACACGTTGTCCCGCGTCGCATGGTAGAGCGAACTGGACAGGGCCAGCCACGCGCCGGGCTGGTAGCGCAGCCCGACCTCGACCTGGGTGCCGCGTTCGGGCGTCTGCCCGATGGTCTCCGGCTCCTCGGTGTTGAAGATCGGGTAGGCGTCGCTGGAGTAGCCCGCGAACGCCGACAGGGTCGGCGCGAGGAAATAGACCGCGCCCACGTCCCACGAGACCAGCGAATCGTCCCGCTTGACCGGCTGGCCCGGAATCCAGGGACAGGCGCTGAGCTGGGGCGGGCTACAGGGTTGTTCCTCACCCGGATTGGCCGGCAGCGCGGTGCGGGCCTGGCCCTCGGTGTCGAACCAGTCCTGACGCGCCGACAGCCGCAGCTTCAGGGCGTCGGTCAGGTCGATCTGGTCGATGGCGTACAGCCCGTAGAAATGGGCCGACAGGTTGGCGTCGTCGCAGCTGTGGGTGGCGTCGCACTTGAAGTTCAGGGACGAGAAGGTCCCGTCGTTCACCACCGGCGCCAGGATGTTGTTGATGTTGGGCAGGTCGGCGGTTTCCCGCTCGGTGTCGCCGTCGATCCGGCGGATCTCGAAGCCGGTGACCAGGGTGTGCTTCACCGAGCCGGTGTCGAAGCGCCAGGTGGGTTCGGCCTGCAGGTTGAGGTCGCCGAAGTGGTCGGTCTGGTGGCGGAGCTGGCGGGCGGTGAGGGCGTAGGTGTCCCCGACCAGCTTCACCGAGCCGCCGGAGTTGCGCGCCAGGTCCACGTCGCGGTTGGAGTAGGCGCCGCGCAGGTTGATGGTCAGGTGGTCGTTCACCGTCCAGGCGTCGCTCAGGAAGATGCGCTCGATGTCCTGATCGGCGAAGGCGTAGGGCGTGTAGTAGGTGTCGTCGACCGGGACCTGGATCGGCTTGCCGGTTCCCGAGGGGGGCGAGAACGGGATGCCGGTGGCGTCCGGGGTGTTCTCCAGGTGGTGGTATTCGAAGCGGAACTCGACGTCGTGGTTGGCGGGACGGTAGCTGAGCGCGCCCAGGAACTCGCCCGTCTCGCTGGCCTGGCCACGGAAGCCGTCGGAGGTCTCGTATTCGCCGTCGATACGGTAATCGAGGTTGGCCACCCCGGTCGGACCGGTGACGTAGAGGTCGGTGGTGGAGGTGTCGTACGACCCGTACTGTTCGCTCACGCCCGCGCCGAAGGTGTCGCTGGGCTTGTAGTGGACCAGGTTGATGGTCCCGCCCTCTTCGGTGTCGCCGTACAGGGCCGAGCCCGGCCCTTTCAGCACCTCGACCCGCTCCACGCCGGTCAGCGAGTGGGTGATCCCCGTCAGATCCGAGGTCCCGTCGGGCAGGCCGTCGTTCAGGTAGGTGGCGTTCAGTCCACGGATGATCACCCGGTCGAAGAAGCCGAAGGCGAACTGGCCGCCCTGCGACACGCCGCTGACGTTGCGGAGGGTGTCGGTGAGCTTCACCCCGCCCTGCTGGTTGATCAGGTCGCGCGGGATGATCTGGATGCTGCGGGGAACGTCCTCGATGGGCGTGCCGGTCTTGTCGACGGAGACGACCTGGTCGAGCGGGGTGGTGCGCGGTGCGGTGACGACGACCTGTTCGACCGTGGAGGCCTCCTGCGCCCAGGCCGGCGACTGCGTTGCAATCGCGCCGGCCGAAACCGTCATCACCAGAATGGTCCTTAACGTCACACCCGTCCCCCGCGAGAAAATCGTATACTATTACACCCAAGCACGCCTCGGGTGGCGACTCCAGTGATTTTCAATGGGTTGCGGACGCGCGGCCCGAAAGCGTGGCGGCTTGGCGACGGTTTGGTCAGACGGCCGACCGGATGATGTCTGTCAAGATGAACTGAATGGTAACCGATAATCCCTATCGATGCAGATGTTCGCGAAGCTGGCTGTGTGCTGATGCAGTTCCGGCCGCGATCTGCCAGGGGGATGGGGCTTGAAGTTCGCTGACATTCGTTTGACCGGAAAGCTTATGATCGGCTTCGGCGCTGTGCTGGCCGTGGTCGCGATCACCTCCTGCCTGATCTTCATGCGCGTGACCCAACTCGCGGAGACGGAGCGGCTCGATCAGGTGTCGAGCGGCGCCATCGACCTGCTCGACCAACTGAACTGGCATCAGGAGGCGCTCAAGGCGAGCACTCGCAAGTTCATGATGACAGGCATGGACAGCGAACGGGCCAAGGTCGATTCCGACATCGCCATGATTGGCAAGGATATCTCGGGCCTGCGCCTGACCCTGACCGGCGACGCCCCCCAGTTCCTGCCGATCCTCGACCGCTACGCCGTGGTCAGCAACAACTACACCCACAAGCTTTCGGGCACGGTGGCCAGCATGGCGGCCGATCCGTCGCTGCGGCTCAAGGCCCTGCAGATTTCCGCCAATGCGCCGATCGGCGGCATCCTGGACAAGATGTCCGGCCAGCTTCGCGGCGAGATCTCCAACTGGTCCGATACCTGGATGCGCAAGGGCCAGCAGGCGATGAGCCAGGTGCAGACCTTCGTCCTGGCCGGTCTGGCGGCCTGCCTGGTGATCGGCGCCGCCATGGCCTGGGCCATCACCCGGGCGATCGGCCGCCCGATGGCCGAGATGACCGCCGCCATGCGCCGGCTCGCCAGCGGCGACAACACGGTGGTTGTGCCGGCGGTCGGCCGCAAGGACGAGGTCGGGCAGATGGCCGAGACCGTCCAGGCCTTCAAGGCCGCCGCCATCGAGAAGCTCCGGCTGGAAGGCGAGAGCAGCGAACAGCGCCGCCAGGCCGAGGCCGAGCGCGTGCGCAACGAGGCGGAAAAGGCTGAGGCCGCCCGCCGCCAGACCCTGGCCATGGAAGGCGTCGCGACGGGATTGGAACGGTTGTCGGATGGCGATCTCGTGTTCCGCCTCTCCGAACCCTTCTCGGCCGAGTACGAAAAGCTGCGCTCTGACTTCAACGCGGCGATGGATAAGCTCCAGCAGGCGATGTCGGTGGTCTCCACCAATGCGGCGACCATCCGCTCGGGCGCCGGCGAGATCTCTTCCGCCGCCGAGGACCTGTCGCGGCGCACTGAACAGCAGGCCGCCAGCCTGGAACAGACCGCCGCGGCGCTTGACGAGATCACCGCCACGGTGCGCAAGACCGCCGAGGGCGCGGTGCAGGCCCGCGACGCGGTCTCCAACGCCAAGTCCGACGCCGAGCGCTCCGGCGTGGTGGTGCGCCAAGCGGTTAGCGCCATGAGCGGCATCGAGCAGTCCTCGCGCCAGATCGGCCAGATCATCG
>JBARAK010000260.1:0-1630 GCA_049791955.1 Caulobacteraceae bacterium | reverse complement strand
AGCCTGGCCTGGATCGCCGAGGACGGCGCCAGCCCCTCGCCCGCCCTGGTCGCCCTGCTCGCCGCCCTGGAGGGCGCGGGCCCGGCCGTGCTGGTGATCGACATGATCGAGCAGGGTCTGGACGAGGCGGCTCAACTCGCGGTGATCGCCCGCCTGCGCCGGCGCGGGCCGCAGCGCCGGCCGCTGTTCATGCTCACCCGCTCGTCGGCGATCCTGGACCTGGAGGCGGTGGGGCCCGACGAAACCATCATCCTCTGCCCCGCCAACCACAGCCCGCCGATCCAGGTTGCGCCCCAGCCAGGAGGGCCCGGCTACGAAGCCGTCGCCACCTGCCTGGCCCCACCCGCGGTCAGGGCGCGGACGGAGGGCGTGATCGCCTGGCGGTCCTGATCCCTTCTCCCGAGGCTCCCTTGAACCCGCTCACCCCCGCGAAGGCGGGGGTCCAGATTCATTCTCACACGTCGGCGGGTTTGAGCTGGATTCCCGCCTTCGCGGGAATGAGCGGAATTGGAAGAGCAGGGAAGGAAGGATGATCAGGCCGGCGCGCGTTCCGCTGCGATTCCGTCCAGCGTCGCCAGAACCTCGGCGGGCAGCGCCAGCACGGCAGCCGCCAGGTTCTCGCGCAGGTGGGCGAGCGAGGAGGTGCCGGGGATCAGCAGCAGGTTCGGCGCGCGCTGGAGCAGCCAGGCCAGCGCCACCTGCATCGGCGTGGCGCCCAGCTCCTGGGCCACCTTGGACAGGGCGTCCGACTGCAGGGGCGTGAAGCCGCCGAGCGGGAAGAACGGCACATAGGCGATCCCGGCGGCGGCGAGCGCGTCGACCATCGCGTCGTCCTCGCGCCGCGCCACATTGTACAGGTTCTGCACGCAGACGATCTCGCAGATCCGCCGCCCTTCCTCGACCTGGGTGGGGGTGACGTTGCTGAGCCCGATGTGACGGACCAGGCCCTGCTGCTGCATCTCGGCCAGGACCGTAAGCGGCGCCTCCAGCGAACCTTCAACCGGATGGTGGGGGCTGAACATGCTGCGCAGGTTGACCACCTCCAGCACGTCCAGGCCCAGGTTGCGCAGGTTGTCGTGCACCGCCTGGATCAGCTCCTCGCGTGAAAAGGCCGGCAGCCACGACCCGTCGGAGCCGCGCCGGGCGCTGATCTTGGTGACGATGACCAGGTCGTCGCGATAGGGGTGCAGGGCCTCGCGGATCAACTGGTTGGTGACGTGGGGGCCATAGAAGTCGCTGGTGTCGATGTGGTCGACGCCGCTCTCCACCGCTTCGCGCAGGACCGCGATGGCGCCGTCGTGGTCCTTGGGCGGTCCGAACACCCCCGGTCCGGCGAGCTGCATGGCGCCGTATCCCATCCGCTTCACGGTGCGGTCGCCGAGCTTGAAAGTTCCGGCTTTGCTGATGTCGGTCATGGCGTGGCCTCTCTGTGTCGGCGATTATGTACAGGGCCTCGGCCCGCGCGATAATGAGGGATGATCGGAACGGGCTGTTCGGGAGGGCGAACAATGGCGACCGACCTCGATGACCTCACCGCCTTTGTCGCGGTTGCGCGGGCGGGCGGCTTTCGGGAAGCAGCGCGGGCCGGCGGCGGCAGCGCCTCGGGCCTCAGCGAGGCGGTGAGCCGGGT
>JBARAK010000259.1:0-6934 GCA_049791955.1 Caulobacteraceae bacterium | reverse complement strand
CCTCGCCCAGGCCCATGGCCAGGGGCACCGCGCCCATAATCGCCGCGCAGGTGGTCATCAGGATCGGCCGGAACCGCAGCATGCAGGCCTGGTAGATCGCATCGCGCGACGACAGCCCCTGCTCCCGTTCCGCCACCAGGGCGAAATCGATGATCATGATGGCGTTCTTCTTCACGATCCCGATCAGCAGGATCACCCCGATCAGGGCGATGATCGAGAAGTCGATGTGGAAGATCAACAGCGCCAGCACGGCGCCGACGCCCGCCGACGGCAGGGTCGACAGCACCGTCAGCGGGTGGATGTAGCTTTCGTACAGGATGCCCATGACGATGTAGACCGCGACCAGGGCGGTGAGGATCAGCACCGGCTCGTTGGCGACGGAATCCTGGAACGCCTGGGCGGTGCCGCGGAAGCTGCCGACCACCGTGCTGGGCATGCCGATCTTCTGGACCGCGTCCTGGACGTCGCGCTGGGCGTCGCTGAGGGACTTCCCGGGCGCCAGGTTGAACGACAGGGTGGCCGCCACGGCCCCGCTCTGGTGGTTCACCGCCAGCGGGGTGTTGCCGAGCGCCCAGTGGGCGATGGCCGAGAGCGGCGTCATGGTCTCCTGGGCTGTGGACACAGCCACCCCGGTCGAGGCCTGCACCGCGCCGCCGGTATTGGTGCGGGGGACGCCGGCGCCGGCGAGGTTGCTCGCGCTCAGGGTATTGACGGCCGCCGCGGTGGTCGTGGCGGCGGTGGAGGCGCTGGCCCCGCCGCCGGCCCCCGCCGCGCTGCTCAGCAGGCTCGAGGAGCCGCCTGAAGTCGAAGCGCCATAGACCTGGGCCGTGGGCGAGGTGGCTCCGGTCGTTCCAATGGAGGCGCTCGTCCCGCCGGCGGAGCCGGTTGCGGCCGAAATCGTGGTGGTCGGCGCCGTGCTGGTCAGGGTGGCGACCGAAGCTCCGCTGGCTCCGCCACCGCCAGTCGATGTGCTGGTTGTGGCCGCCGCAGGCGTGGCGCCTCCGGCCGGCGGAGCGACGTAGATGTCCTTCAGCGCCTCGGGATCCTGCTGGTAGCGCTGCGCCACCTCCATGACCACGTGGTACTGGTTCAGCGGATTGTAGATGATCGACGCATAGGCTTGGCCGAACGCGTCGTTCAGGGTGTTGTCGATCTGCTGTGAGGTCAGGCCCAGGCGCGAAGCCGTGTCGCGGTCATAGGTGATGTAGCTTTCCAGCGCGTGGGACTGCTGGTCGGTGTTGACGTCGGTCAGGTCCGGATAGCCCTGCAGCGCACGCAGCAGCTTGTCGGACCATTCCTTCAGCGCGTCGCTGTTGTCGCTCTGCAGCGTGTACTGGTAGGCCGCGTTGCTCTGCCGGCCGCCGATCTGGATGTCCTGGGCCGATTGCAGGAACAGGTTGGCGCCCGAGACGTGGCTGGTGCGTGGACGCAGCCGCTGGATCACCATGTCGGCGGTGACGCCTTTGCGCTGCTCACGCGGCTTCAGCGAGATGAACATGAAGCCGCCGGCCGACTGGACGTAGCTGGTCACCGACTGCACCGCCGGGTCGTGTATGACGATCGCCTGCAGCCGCCGGAACTTGTTGGCGGTCAGGTTGAACGACGATGCCTGGTCGACCTGGACGCCGCCGGTCAGGGTGCCGGTGTCCTGCTGCGGGAAGAAGCCCTTGGGGACGATGACATAGAGGTAGCCGGTCAGGATGACGGTGGCGATCAGCATCATCAGCACGATGAAGCTGTTGTCCAAGGCCCAGCCCAGGGACATCTCGTAGCCCTTGTGGACCTTGTTGAAGCCCCACTCGAACCCGTCAGCCGCCCCGCCCCAGAACTTCTGCCAGAGGCTGCGCCGCCGCGCCTTGGCGCCTTCGCCCGGATGCTCGGCGATCAGCCGCGCGGCCATCATCGGGGTGGTGGTCAGGGACACGATAAGCGAGATCACGATCGCCGCCGACAGGGTGACCGCGAACTCGCGGAACAACCGCCCGACGATGCCGCCCATGGCCAGGATCGGGATGAACACCGCGATCAGCGAGATGGAGATCGACATCACCGTGAAGCCGACCTCGCCGGCCCCGACCAGGGCGGCCTGGAACCGCGGCATGCCGTTCTCGACGTGGCGGGTGATGTTCTCCAGCACCACGATGGCGTCGTCGACCACGAAGCCCGTGGCCACGGTCAGGGCCATCAGCGACAGGTTGTCCAGGCTGTAGTGCAGCAGGAACATGACCCCCAGCGTGCCGAGCAGGCTGACGGTCACCGCTACCGCCGGGATCAGGGTCGCCCGCCCGTTGCGCAGGAACACCAGCACCACCACCACCACCAGCAGGATGGAGATCATCAGGGTGCGCTCCACCTCGGTCAGGGAGGAGCGGATGGTCTTGGTCGCGTCGACCTGGACCGCGAGGTCGATCGGGCCGCGCTGGGCGATGTCGGTGCGCAGCTGGGGCAGGATCTTGTTGATCCGGTCCACCGTGGCGATGATGTTGGCCCCCGGCGACTGGGTCACCTGGACGATGATCGCCGACTTGCCGTTGGCCAGCCCGAGGTTCTGCAGGGTGGCCGGACCGTCCACGACCTCGGAAATGTCGCTCAGCCGGACCGGCCGGTTGTTGCGGTAGGCGATGATGACGTTGTCGTAGTCCTTGGCGACGGTGGCCTGGTCGTTGGTGTCGATCTGGAACCGGCGCTGGCCGTCGGAATAGCTGCCCTTGGGGCTGAAGGCGTTGGTCGACTGCAGCGCCGCCTTCACGTCCTCGAGCCCGATGCCGTACTTGTTCAGGGCGTACGGATTCATCTCCACCCGCACCGCCGGCGAGTCGCCGCCGAAGACGTCCACCTCGCCCACGCCGCTGATCTGCGACAGCGCCTGCTGGATCACGATCGAGGCGGCGTCGTAGACCTGATAGGCGGCCAGGGTGTCGGAGCTGAGCGCCATCACCATGATGGGCCGCTGCGCCGGGTTGGCCTTGTTGTAGGTGGGCGAGCTGGGCAGGTTGGCCGGCAGCAGGGCCTCGGCCGCGTTGATCGCCGCCTGCACGTCGCGCGCCGCGCCGTTGATGTCCCGGTCCAGCCCGAACTGGATCACCACCCGCGTCGAGCCCGTCCCGCTGCGGTTGGAGCTCTGGGACGTCATCTCGGTGATGTCGGCGATGGTGCCGATGGTCCGCTCCAGCGGCGTCGCCACGCTGGTGGCCATGACCTCCGGGCTGGCGCCCGGCAGGCGCGCCTGCACCTGGATGGTGGGGAAGTCGACCTGCGGCAGGGGCGCGACCGGCAGCACGAAGAAGGCCGCGATGCCGATCAGGGCGATGCCGATGGTCAGCAGCGTGGTGGCGATCGGCCGCCGGATAAAGAGGGCCGAGGGATTCACCCCGGCGCGCCTTCCGGAGCCGTGTCGCCCGGGCCCTGGGGTCCCGCGTGCGGGGAAGCTTCAGCCACATCCCGCCGACGGCGCCGGCCGAACCGTGCGGCCAGGTTGTCGAAGGCGATGTAGATCACCGGGGTGGTGAACAGCGTCAGGACCTGGGAGCAGACCAGGCCGCCGATGATGCTGACGCCCAGCGGGCGGCGCAGCTCGGCCCCGATGCCGCCGCCCAGCCACAGGGGCACGGCCGCCAGCAGGGCCGCCATGGTGGTCATCAGGATCGGGCGGAAGCGCAGCAGCGCGGCCTGGTGGATCGCCTCCTGCGCCGTCTTGCCCTCGTTGCGCTCCGCCTCCAGGGCGAAGTCGATCATCATGATGGCGTTCTTCTTGACGATCCCGATCAGCAGGATGATGCCGATGATCCCGATCACCCCCAGGTCCTGGCCGGCCAGCGACAGCGCCAGCAGCGCCCCCACCGCCGCGGACGGCAGGGTGGAGAGGATGGTCAGGGGGTGGATGAAGCTCTCGTAGAGCACGCCCAGCACGATGTAGATCGCCACGATCGCCGCCAGGATCAGCCACAACTCGTTGGCGAGCGAGGCCCGATAGGCTTCGGCCGCGCCCACGAAGGTGGTGGTGATGATCGGTGGGACGCTGATGTCCTTTTCGGCCTTCTCGATCAGGGTGATCGAATTGCCCAGCGCCACGCCCTTGGCGAGGTTGAAGGCGATGGTGGTGGAGGGGAACTGGCTCAGGTGGCTGGTCTGCAGCGGGGTGGCCTGCTGGCGGATCGTGGCGATCGCCGACAGCGGCACCGCGCCGTTGGTGGTGGACTGCAGGTAGATCTGGTCCAGCGCCGCGGGCGAACGCAGCGTTTCAGGCGAAGCCTCGAGGATCACCCGGTACTGGTTGGACTGGGTGTAGATGGTCGAGACGATGCGCTGGCCGAACGCGTCGTAGAGCACGTTGTCCACCGTCTCCAGGCTCACCCCCAGCCGGGCCGCCGTGTCGCGGTCCACCTGGATGAAGGTCGACAGGCCCTGGCTCTGGATGTCGGAGGTGACGTCCTCGAGCTTGGGGTCCTTCTTCAGCTCGTCGACCAGCTTGTTGGTCCAGGTGGCGAGCTGAGCGGAATCCACCGAGCCCAGCATGAACTGGTACTGGGTGCGGCCGACATTGGAATCGATCGTCAGGTCCTGCACGGGCTGCAGGTAGAGGGACATGCCCTCGACGCTCATCACCTCGCGGTTCAGGTTGCGGATGATGTCCTGGGCCGAGTGGTGGCGCTGGCCCAGCGGCTTCAGCCCGATCAGCACCCGGCCGGAGTTCAGGCTCTGGTTCTGGGCGTCGACCCCGACGAAGGACGAGACGTTGGACACGTCCGGGTCCTTCAGGATGGCGTCGGCCATGGCCCGCTGGCGATCGGTCATGGCGCTGTAGGAGATCGACTGGGACGCTTCGGTCACCCCCTGCAGCAAGCCGGTGTCCTGGGACGGGAACAGGCCCTTGGGGATGCCGGCGTAGAGCACCACGGTCAGCAGGAAGGTGGCCAGGGCGGCCAGCAGGGTCAGCTTCTGGTGGCTCAGCACCCAGACCAGGCCGCGGTCATACTGCCGGATGATCCAGTCGAAGCCCTGTTCGAAGCGCTGGCCCATGCTGCCCGGCGCGGGCTCCTTGGGATGGGTCAGCCACAGGCCGCAGAGGCTGGGCACCATGGTCAGCGACACCACGGCCGAGATGACGATGGTCACCGCCAGGGTGACGGCGAACTCGCGGAACAGCCGTCCCACCACGTCGCCCATGAACAGCAGCGGGATCAGCACCGCCAGCAGCGACACGGTCAGCGAGATGATGGTGAAGCCGATCTCAGCCGACCCCTTCAGCGCCGCCTGGCGGGGCGAATGGCCCATCTCCACGTAGCGGCTGATGTTCTCGATCATCACGATGGCGTCGTCGACGACGAAGCCGGACGCGATGGTCAGGGCCATCAGGGTCAGGTTGTTCAGGCTGTAGCCGAGCAGGTACATGGCCGCGAACGCGCCCACCAGCGACAGCGGCACGGTGATGCCGGAGATGATCGTCGCGGGCACGTTGCGCAGGAAGATGTAGATCATCGCCACGACCAGGAAGATCGACAGCCCCAGCTCGAACTCCACATCCTCGACCGAAGCGCGGATGGTGATGGTCCGGTCGGTGACCACGCTCATGTCCACGCCGGCCGGCAGGGACTGTTCGAGCGAGCCCGGCTCGGTCTTGTTCAGGCACTTCTGGTCGCCGGTGCAGAAGCTGCGCGGCAGCAGCTGCTTGATCCGGTTGACCACGCCGATGACGTTGGCGCCCGGCTGGCGCTGGATGTTGAGGATCACCGCCGGCGTCAGGTTCTGCAGCGCCCCGAGCTGGGCGTTCTCGACCCCCTGCACCACGGTCGCCACGTCCGACAGGCGGACGGGAGCGCCGTTCTTGTAGGCGACGATGGTGTCGGCGTAGTCCTTGGGCGTCGACAGCTGGTCGTTGGCGTCGATGGTGTAGCCGCGCACCGCGCCGTTGAAGCTGCCCTTGGGGCCGTTGACGTTGGCCGCGGCGATGGCGCTACGCAGGGTCTCCAGCGACAGGCCGTAGGCGGCGAGCGCGCGCGGGTTGGCCTGCACCTTCACCGCCGGCCGCTGGCCGCCGGAAACGCTGACCAGGCCCACGCCCGCGACCTGGCTGATCTTGGAGGCGATGCGCGTGTCGGCTAGGTCCTCGACCTGGTTCAGCGGCATGGTCTTGGAGGTCAGGGCGATCGACACGATCGGCGCGTCGGCCGGATTGACCTTGGCGTAGACCGGCGGGTTGGGCAGGTCGGACGGCAGCAGGGCGTTGGCGGCGTTCATGGCCGCCTGCACTTCCTGCTCGGCCACGTCCAGGCTGAGGTTCAGGTCGAACTGCAGCGTGATGATCGAGGCGCCCTGCGAGGACACCGACGACATGCGGCTGAGGCCCGGCATCTCGCCGAACTGGCGTTCGAGCGGAGCGGTGATCCGCGAGGTGGTCACGTCCGGGCTGGCGCCCGGATAGAAGGTCTGGACCTGGATGGTCGGGTAGTCGACCTCCGGCAGGGCCGAGAGCGGCAGGAACTGGAAGCCCACCACCCCGGCCAGGAAGATCGCCGCCATCAGCAGCGAAGTCGCGATCGGGCGCAGGATGAAGATGCGCGAGGGGCTCAGCCCCTCGTCGCCGGGGCCGGCGATGGGAGCGGCGTCTTCATGCCCCTCCCCGCGCCCGTGATCCTGGTCGCTCATCTATTGGCCGCCGCCCTGGCCGCCGCCGCCCTGGTGCTGGGCCATCTCGGCGCGGATCTGCGCCAGCTTGGCCTTCTGGTCCGGGCGCAGGACCTTATCCAGCTCGTCGAACGCTTTGCCATAAGCCTGGCGGACCGCCTGGCGACGCGCGGTAGGATCGTCGCCCGCATTGGCCGCCGCGGCGATCACCTCGCCGCGGGCGGTGGTGAACAGCGCCTGGGCCTTGAGCTGCTGGGCGGCGTCCAGGTTGAGCTGCGCCAGCATGGCCTGGGTGCGGCCGCCCGGACCG
>JBARAK010000258.1:0-5093 GCA_049791955.1 Caulobacteraceae bacterium | reverse complement strand
CAGCGGCAGGGTCACGCCCCGGGACGGCTGCCCGCGCACCACGCGGACCAGCTCGAGGCTGGAACCGCCGAGATCCCCCACCACCCCATCGGCCTCGGGCTGGCCGGCGGCCACGCCCAGCGCCGAGAAGTGAGCCTCCTCCTCGCCGGACAGCACCCGGATATCCAGACCGGTCTCGCTCCGCACGCGGGCGACGAAGGCCGGCCCATCCTTGGCCTGGCGCACGGCGGCGGTAGCGGCGCTGAACACCTGTACGGGACCGGAGCCATCGAGCACGGCGCGGAAACGCCGCAGCGCCGACATGGCGGCGGTCACGCCCTCGGGCGACAGCCGGCCGGTCTCGCCGACGTTGCGGCCAAGGCCCGCCAGCACCTTCTCGTTGAACACCGTCCAGATCGCCCGCCCCTCAAGGCGATACATCACCAGGCGGACCGAGTTCGACCCGACGTCGAGGACCGCGACGTCGCGGCTGGGCCTATCGCCTGGGGCCCACATGCTCGAACGCGCGCGGGAGGATCTTCACATTGCGTCCGCGTCCGGACAGGCTCGGATTGGTCATGAAATATTCGTGCGCCGAGAACGGCTTGCGGATGTCGCGGGTGTCGTAGCGCTTGTAGACGCCGTCGGCCGCCAGCGTCCAGCTCTGCGCTTCGTCATTCAGGTTGGCGACCATGATCTGGTCGAGCACCTGCTGGTGGACGGTGGGATTCTCGACCGGCACGAGGGTCTCGATCCGCCGGTCGAGATTGCGCGGCATCCAGTCGGCCGAGGAGATGAACACCCGCGCCTGGGGGCTCGGCATCTCGTGGCCGTTGGCGAAGCAGATCACGCGGCCATGCTCCAGGAAGCGGCCGACGATGCTCTTGACGTGGATATTCTCCGACAGTCCCAGCACGCCTGGGCGCAGGCAGCAGATGCCCCGCACCACCAGATCGATCCGCACCCCGGCCTGGCTCGCCACATACAGCGCGTCGATCACTTCGGGATCGACCAGGGAGTTCAGCTTGGCCCAGATCGCCGCCGGCTTGCCGGCCCGGGCGTGATCCGCCTCGCGCCCGATCTGCTCCAGCAGCGAAGCCTTCAGCGTGATCGGCGAGATGGCCAGCTTCTCCAGTTTCTCGGGCCGGGCGTAGCCGGTGATGTAGTTGAACACCTTGCTGGCGTCGCGACCCAGCACCGGGTCGCAGGTGAACAGCGACAGGTCGGTGTAAATCTTGGCCGTGATAGGGTGGTAGTTGCCGGTGCCGAAGTGGCAGTAGGTGCGCAGACCGGCCGCCTCGCGCCGCACCACCACCGAGATCTTGGCGTGGGTCTTGTACTCGATGAAGCCGAACACGACGTGGACGCCCGCCCGCTCCAGGTCGCGCGCCCATTTCAGGTTGGCGGCCTCGTCGAAGCGGGCCTTGATCTCGACCAGGGCGGTGACGTTCTTGCCCCGGTCGGCAGCGTCGATCAGGGCGGCGACGATGGGACTGTCGTGGCTGGTGCGGTAGAGCGTCTGCTTGATGGCGATGACGTTGGGATCCGCCGCCGCCTGGCGCAGGAACTGCACCACCACGTCGAAGCTCTCGTAGGGGTGGTGGACCAGGATGTCCTTTTCCTGGATCGCGGCGAAGCAGTCGCCGCCATGCTCCAGCACCCGCTCGGGGAAGCGCGGCTCGTAGGGCGGGAACTTCAGGTCCGGCCGGTTGGACGGGATCAGCTCGTTGAGCTGCGACAGGCCGAGTAGCCCGTCAGTGCGCACCACCTCTTCCGGATGGCAGTGCAGGTTGCGCAGGATCAGGTCCTGCAGCTCTTCCGGCATGGCGGAGTCGAGCGCGATGCGCACCACCGACCCCCGGCGCCGCTGGCGGAGCAGGGCCTCGAACTCGCGGACCAGATCCTCGGCCTCTTCCTCGATCTCCACGTCGCTATCGCGGATGATCTGGAACAGGCCCTGGGCCTGCACCTCGCAGTCGGGAAACAGCCGGTCCAGGAACATGGCCAGCAGGTTTTCCAAGGCGATGTAGCGCCGCTCGGCGCGCTGGGTCCGGCGGCCGCTTTCCGGGACCAGCGACCAGAACCGCTTCACCTGGTTGGGGATGGGCGCAAGCGCGTAGAACGCCTTGCCGTCCGAGCCCCGCTTCAGCTTCAGCGCCAGGGCGCAGGCCAGGTTGGGCAGGAAGGGGAACGGGTGCGCCGGGTCGATCGCCAGCGGCGTCAGCACCGGGAACAGCTCGGCCAGGAACACCTCTTCCAGCGCCTTGCGCTCAGCCGCGGTGACCGCGTTGGGCTCGACGACGTGGATCTTCTCCTTGGTGAGTTCGCCACGCAGCGTCTTCCAGATGCGCTGCTGGGCGGTCATCAGCTCGGTGGCGGCGGCGCTGACCCGGGTCAGCTGCTCAGCCGGGGTCAGGCCGTCCTGGCTGACCACCCGCACGCCCTCGCGCACCTGGCCCTTCAGCCCGGCGATACGCACCATGTAGAATTCGTCGAGGTTGTTGGCCGAGATCGACAGGAAGCGCAGCCGCTCCAGCAGCGGATGGCGGCGGTTCTCGCTCTCCTCCAGCACGCGCTCGTTGAAGCGCAGCCATGAGAGTTCGCGGTTGAAGAACCGCTCCGGCGAATGCAGCAGGACGGGATCAAGCTTGGGCTTGTCCGACGGCGGCAGCGAGGGCGCAGGCGCGGCCTCGGGTTCGAGGTGGACGATCTCGCTCATGCTCACATCTTATCCGGCGGCTGGCGGCCGTCACATCTTATCTGGCGGGCGGCGACCGTTTGATGACCGCAATGTTCCGGCCCGACGTCGGCGGCGGGACCGTCAAGAGCCGGCGTCCTCGTCCGGCTGGCCGGCGCGCTCGAGCGCCTCGTCCTGCTGGTCCATGTCTTCCAGCACCTGGCGGGCGAGCGCACGAGATACGGGCCGCTGGGCGGCGTCGGCGGCTTCGTCCAGGCGGGCGACGATCTCGCGCGCATGCGCGGCGGAGCGTTCGATCCGCCTGAGCAGATAGGCCAGGAGTTCGTCGGAGGGCCGGATGTTCCGCTCCCGGAAGCATTTGGCCAGGATGGCGGTCAACACCGCGTCGTCCGGCTCCTGCAGTTCGGCGACCGGAAGGGCGTTGAGGCGCGAGCGCAGGTCCGGCAGCTCGGCCGGCCACTGGCTGGGCGGCTTGCGCGCGGTCATCAGCAACCCGCCGCCGCGCTGGGTGGCCACGTTGATGAGGTGGAACAGGGCCTCGTCCTGCAGATAGGCGTCGGCGTCATCCACCAGGATCGGCCGTTCCAGTCCTTCCGGCTCCGGACCATCGGGAGCGATCAGCTGGGCGCCGACACGACGCGCCCAGATGGTGGCGAGATGGGTCTTGCCCGATCCGGGCGGCCCCACGAGCACCAGGGCCCCGCCACGCCAATCCGGCCAAGCGTCAAGCGCCTGGGTGGCGGCCCGGTTCGACTGCGAAACGGTAAAGGCGGCGCGCGCGTAGGAGGGCGAACGCTGAAGGCTTAGACGAAGCTGCGCCGACAAGTGAACAATCCAAAACTACAGCTAAGAGATTCTAACAGGCGCAGAGTAGACCGTCGATGCGGTCAAACCGGAAAATCCATCCCGGAAAGAGATTTTCTCACACTGGAGCTCGTCTGCACCTCACGTTTGAAGCTTTGCCGTTTCCCGCCCAAGCTTCACCATCCGTCTTTCGGGCTTCGCCGCCCTCGCGTGGCGCGCTAGAACTCCCGAAACGGAGGAGAGACGCATGACCGACGCCGCCCAACCCCGCCCGCCGTTCCCGCCCTTCACCCGCGAAACCGCCATCCAGAAGGTGCGCGGCGCCGAGGATGGCTGGAACACCTGCAACCCCGAGAAGGTCTCGCTGGCCTACAGCCCGGACAGCCGCTGGCGCAACCGGTCGGAGTTCCTGCAGGGGCGCCCGGAGATCGTGGCGTTCCTGACCCGCAAGTGGACCCGCGAACTGGACTACCGGCTGATCAAGGAGCTGTGGGCGTTCACTGACAGTCGGATCGCGGTGCGCTTCGCCTACGAATATCATGACGACAGCGGCCAATGGTTCCGCGCCTATGGCAACGAGAACTGGGAGTTCGATGACAACGGCCTGATGCGCGCCCGCCACGCGAGCATCAACGACCTGCCGATCAAGGCCGAGGACCGCAAATACCATTGGGACCGCAGCGGTCCGCGGCCAGCTGACCATCCGTCGCTAAGCGACCTGGGCTTCTGAAATCACTTTGCCTTGCGAAACTGGGGAGGATGGGGCGACGCCCCGCCCTCCCATCGGCGAGCAAAGGGAGCTGGAACGACAACCCCAATAGGACGCACGGCGGCGAGCTTGAAAAATTCGTTTTGAGGGCGCTTTGATCGTCCCCGAACGGAGCTCCGGGTGGCCGCCATTTTCGCCAGTCTTTTCAACCGTCGCGCGCCGCTTCTGGCGATCGCGGTCTGCGCCCTGGGCGCCGTCGCCGCCACCGACCCGAAAGGCACCACCCACGCCTCGGCCACGCCGCCCGCGCCGGACGAGCCGAACGCCACGGTCTCGGGCGTCACCGTCCGGGCCACCAAGACCATTCCGAAAGTGGAGAGCACCTTCCCGGCCCAGAACGCCAAGGTGTCGCCCGGCCTACTGGTGCTTCGGGTGACCTTCAGCGAGCGGATGAAGGGCGACGGCTGGTCCTACGTACCCAGCCCCAAGGGGCTGTATCCGGACTGCGCCGAGACCCCGCGCCTGCTGGACGATCGCCGCACCTTTGTCCTGATCTGCCGCACCCTGCCCGGCAAAGCCTATGCGGTCTGGTTCAACGAGCCGCCGGTGGTGGACTTCAGCAACTACAGCGGTCGCTCGGCGATCCCCTACGAACTGACCTTCACCACCGCCGACGAAGAACCGATCCGCACCCTGGCCGACGCTATGAAGGCCGATAAGGCGTTGACCAGCGCCTCCAACCCCGTGGAGCCGCTTGGCGGCGCGCCCATGGGGCAGCCGCACGTCCCCCCGGAATAGGCGGCAGGCCGGGTCCGCGCATGATCGACGCTCAAGACGCGGACGCCCCAGATACCGAAACGACGGCCCAGGTGATCGACGCGCGCGGCCATCGCTGCCCCACCC
>JBARAK010000257.1:0-9332 GCA_049791955.1 Caulobacteraceae bacterium | reverse complement strand
GGTGGAAGCCGGCGGGGTCGGATAGGCCGTTCCGTTGCGGGGCGGGATGGCCGAGCCGGAGGCCCGGTCGGACGCGTTCTGCGCGGCGTCCTGCGCACTGACCGGATAGCGCGGCTGCCAGGGCGTCAGGCCGCCGTCGCCGGGCCGGTCGTTCATGTTGATCGGATAGCGGGGCGAGGCCGTGCAGGCGGCCGTACCCGCGAGCAGGATCAGGGCCAGTGTCAGACGAGCCCCGCGTCCACCGCCGAGTCGGGCGGCCGGCTTTTCTACACGGTTGGACATCTGCACCTCGTCTACACCGCGACGACTCACCCGGATTTTCAGCCGAGCCGTCGGAAAGGGCCACCCCAGCCCGCCTCGAAGCGTGATCGCCGAAAGTGGAGAGAGTTCGGCGGAACCACGCTTAATCTATTGAGAACGCTGGAGCCTGTCGGAAGCCGCCCTAGAGTTCCCGCGCCACCCCGCTCAGGAGAGGCACGAACCGGACGTCGCCGAGCTCCTCCTTCACGAAGGCGCCCTTCGCGTCGCCCACATAGCGCAAAAGAGTCTGCACCGGACCGCGACCCACGGGCGCAACCAGCACCCCGTTGGGCTTCAGCTGGGCCAGCAGTTTGCGCGGCTCTTCAGGCGCGGCGGCGGTGACCAGGATACGGTCGAACGGCGCCTGCTCGCGCCAGCCCTCCCCGCCGTCGCCGAAGCGGCTGATAACGTTAAGGAGACCCAGCTGCTTGATGCGCGCTTCCGCCTCACCCAACAGCGTGCGGTAGCGCTCCACCGTGTAGACGTAGCGGGCGATGCGGGCGAGCACGGCGGTCTGGTAGCCGCTGCCCGTGCCGATCTCGAGTACGCGATGACGGGGCTTGAGTTGCAGCGCCTGGGTCATCAGCCCGACGATCAGCGGCTGGCTGATGGTCTGTCCGCAGGCGATCGGAAGCGCGCTGTCCTCCCAGGCCCTCTCCTGGAACAGCTGGGGCACGAACAGGTCGCGAGGCGTGTGCTCGATGGCGTTCAGCACCGCAGCCTCGGTCACGCCGTTGGAGCGCAGGCCCAGGATCAATCGCGCCCGGCGGGTCTCCGCCGCGTTGTCGTCGTCAAGGTCGGCCAATGCGCTCAAGCCTCGGCGCGAAGGACCGGAACCGCGCCGCCAAGCTGTCCGCGCAGGTCATGCACGGTCTCGCGGTGGGTCAGGTCGATGTGTAGCGGCGTGGCCGAGATGCGCCGCTCCTTCACCGCGTAGACGTCGGTGCCCGGTGGCGGATTGGCCGAACGGCCCCGGTAGGCCATCCAGTAGTAGTCGCGCCCGCGAAGGTCCGTCCGCTTCTCGAAGTGGAGCGGATGTTCGTCGCGGAACCCCTGGACGGTGACTTCCACCCCCGCGACTTCGCTCGGCGGACAGGCCGGGAAGTTCAGGTTCATCACCACGTTCGGCGGCCAGCCGATCTCGATCAGGCGCGAGATCAGCCCAGGGGCGTAGTGCTCGGCGGTCTCGTAATGGGCGACGACCGTATCGTGGAAACGGCTCATCACCTGTGACAGCGCGATCGAGGGCACGCCGAGCGCCATGCCCTGCAGGGCGCCGGCCACGGTTCCGGAGAAGGTGACGTCCTCCCCCATGTTCTGCCCGCGGTTGACCCCGGACAGCACCAGGTCCGGCGGACCGTCGGGCATCATTTCCTGGATCGCCAGCATGACGCAGTCGGTCGGGGTTCCGGACACGGCGAAGGTCTTGGCGCTGAGCTGGCGCACGCGCACCGGCTCGGTCAGGGTCAGCCGGCGGCTGGCCCCGGACTGCTCCACCTCCGGCGCGCAGACCCAGACGTCGTCGGACAGGCGGTCGGCGATGCGGATCAGGGTCTGCAGCCCCTCCGCGCCGATACCGTCATCGTTGGTGAGCAGGATGCGCATGCGGCTCAGACGTCGCCCCCGATGTGGGTCATCGCGCCCATATAGGGCCGGAGCGCTTCCGGAATGGCGATGCGCCCGCCCTCGTCCTGGTAGTTCTCCAGCACAGCCACCAGCGTCCTGCCCACCGCCAGGCCGGAGCCGTTCAGGGTGTGCGGGAAACGGGTGCCCTTCTCGCCGGCCTTCTTGATGCGGGCGTCCATGCGGCGGGCCTGGAAGTCGCCGCAGTTGGAGCAGGAGCTGATCTCCCGGTAGGTGTCCTGCGAGGGCAGCCAGACCTCCAGGTCGTAGGTCTTGCGCGCGCCGAAGCCCATGTCGCCGGTGCAGAGCAGCAGGGTGCGGAAAGGCAGCTCCAGCTTCTTCAGCACCGCTTCGGCGCACTCCGTCATCCGCTCGTGCTCGGCGGCCGACTGCTCCGGCGTGGTGATGGAGACCAGCTCGCACTTGGTGAACTGATGCTGGCGGATCATGCCGCGCGTGTCGCGCCCGGACGCGCCGGCCTCGGAACGGAAGCAGGAGGTCAGCGCGGTGAGGCGGAGCGGGAGTTCCTCCTCGGCGGTGATCTGCTCGCGCACGATGTTAGTCAGGGAGACCTCGGCGGTCGGGATCAGGAAGAACCCATCGGTGGTCCGGAACAGGTCTTCCTCGAACTTGGGAAGCTGGCCGGTGCCGAACAGCGCCTGGTCACGCACCAGCAGCGGCGGAGACACCTCCAGATAGCCGTGCTCGGTGGTCTGGAGGTCGAGCATGAACTGGCCAAGCGCCCGCTCAAGCCGCGCGATCTGGCCCTTCAGCACCACGAAGCGGGCGCCCGACATGCGGGCGGCGGCTTCGAAATCCATCAGCCCCAGCGCTTCGCCGAGCGCGACGTGGTCCTGCGGCTTGGCGATGGCGGCGGGTTGGCCCCACCGGCGCACCTCGACATTGCCATGCTCGTCGGCGCCCTGCGGCACATCGTCGGCGGGCAGGTTGGGGATGGAGGACAACAGCGCGCGCAAGGCTTCGCCGGCGGCGGTCTCCTCGTCGGTCTGCGCCGTGATCTCGCCCTTCAGCGCCTCGACCTCGGCCATCAGCTCGGCGGCGCGGGCCTCGTCGCCCGCCTTCTTGGCGGCGCCGATCAGCTTGGACGCCTCGTTGCGACGCTGCTGGGCGGCCTGGAACGCGGTCTGGGCGACGCGAAGCCGCTGGTCGACCTCAAGGATCGCGGGCGTCTGGGGCGGCAGGCCACGGGAGGCCCAACCGCGGTCGAAGGCGGCGGGATCGTCGCGGATGGCCTTGACGTCGAACATTCCGGGCGGACTCAGGACAAGCGGTGCGGAAAGGATTGTTTAAGGGCGCCCGCGCCGGAGGGAAAGGCTGAAGCTCAAGCCCCGGCCAACTCCTGCTCATCTTCGCGCGCCCGGCGGAAACCGATCAGGCGCACGCACCAGATGCTGATCTCGTACAGGCCGTAGATCGGGATCGCGAGCAGGCACTGGCTGAGCGGGTCTGGCGGGGTGACCACCGCCGCCACGAACACGATGCCCACGATGGCGTAGCGCCGCCCCTTGGCCAGCATCTCGGCGTTCACCAGCCCCGCCATGGCCGCCAGCGACAGCACCACCGGCAGCTGGAAGCACAGGCCGAACGCCAGCAGCAGGTGCGTCACCAGGGTCAGGTAGTCCGACACCTTGGGCAGCAGTTCCACCTGCACGTCCGGGCTGACGATCTGCTGGGACAGCGAGAACCACAGGACGAACGGCAACATGATGAAATAGACCAGCGCCGCGCCCATCAGGAACAGCACCGGGGCCGCGATCAGGAACGGCAGGAAGGTGGCGCGCTCCTTCTTGTACAGGCCCGGCGCCACGAAGCGGTACAGTTGGAAGGCCAGCACCGGGAAGCAGATCATGATGGCCCCGAACCCGGCCACCTTGATCTTGGTGAAGAAGAATTCCAGCGGCGCGGTGAAAACCAGCTTCAGGTTCTGGCCGTGGGTATTGAGCCGGTGGATCCCGGTCACCGCGAACAGCAGGTCGAACGGGCCGCGGTGGCCGCCATGCTTCTGCTCGGCGAGCAGGGCGCCGGCCATCTCGAACGGGCGCAGCAGCAGCAGGTAGATGTCGCCCGAGTAGATGAAACAGAAGATGAAGCCCACCACCAGGGCGGCGCAACACACCACTAGCCGGCGGCGCAACTCGACGAGGTGTTCGAGGAGGGGCGCGCGGGAAGCTTCGATTTCGCTTTCGTCGTCACGCCTCACCCGGCGTGCTCCTGGGCGTGGGTTGGCGCAGGAGCGGGGGCGTCGGAGGTGTGTGGCGCATGCTCAGGGGACAGTTCAGCCTTCGCTTCGGACGCCGGGATCTCGGCCGCCGGGGCTTCGGAAGTGTGGCGCCCAGACTCGGCGCTTTCGGCGGGGGGCGACGGCAGAGCGGCCGAAGGCGCATCCGGGCCCGGGACGATCTCGCCCTCGCGCGGGCCGAACCCGGTCGGTGGCGGGGCGCCGATCTCGCGATGCAGGCTTTCGAAATGGCTGTCGATGTCGCTCATGTCCTGGCGGAGCGGCTGGGTGAAGTCGCCGCGGCGCAGCGCATCCACTTCGCGGCGCAGTTCGTCCAGCTCGGACTGGCGGGCAAGCTCGTCAAAGCTCGAACGGAACTCGGCGGCGAGGCCGCGCATCTTGGCGGTGAACTGGCCGACCTTGCGCAGAAGCACAGGCAGGTCCTTGGGGCCGACGACGATCAGCGCGACGGCGGCAAGGAAAATCAGTTCTGTGGCGCCGGCTTCCGGCAACATAGGCTCAGACCCGGGTCAGGAAACGGCCGGCGTCGGCCGCCGGCGCAGGGATATCAGCGGCGCACGTCTTCGGCTTCACGCTGCTCGGCCACGGGCTCCACCCGCGGGCCGATCACGTTCGGCGCGACTTTGGCGGCGGTGGAGGTCTGGTCCTCGTCGCCCTTCAGGCCGTCCTTGAAGGCGCGGATGCCCTTGGCGGCGTCGCCCATGATCGACGACAGCTTACCACGACCGCCGAACAGCACGGCCGCCACGACCAGGACGATAATCCAGTGGATCGGGCTCATAGCGCCAAGCATGGCTCAACTCCGGAAAGCGAGCGGCGAACGCCACTCGAATGTCGAACGCTTAATATAGGGCCGCGAGCGCCGACGCGCCAATACGATGATGCCTATAACAATTATCGGGGTGTCACGTCTGCGGCTTATCTTCCGTGGATTCACGTGGCGATGGGTCGCGCACGGCCTCTGGTTCCGGAGCGCCGCCGCCTGGGGTCGCGGCGGCCTTGCGGCGACGCAGGTTGGCCCGCAGCGCCTGGGCCAGACGATCCGCCTGCGCCGGGTCTCGCGCCATGCCGGCCTCGTCCCCGGGTCAGCTCGCCGGATGGGTGGCGGCGAGGCGCGCGGCGATCGCTTCAAGCCCCTTGCGCTCCTTGGCCGAGCAGGTCACCCGGCTGCAGAAGCTGTCCTCCACCCCGGCCATCATCTGCGGCAGGTAATCGACCATGGCGGCGGTGGATTGCTGCATGATCACCGGCATCTTGCGCACCACCACCTGGCCCGTGGGCGACTGGTAGAAGGTCAGCATGTCCTGGAGCTGCTCCTCGGTGAAGGCGTGGGCCATGGCCGAGACGCTAGCGTCGATCACCTGGGGCATGATGCTGTTCATGCCATCGCCCACCGCCGCCACGATCGCCTTGGCGCGCTGCTCGTGGCGGTCGTCCATGGCGTTGGCGAACTGCAGGCTCATGGCCGTGGTCATGTTGCGCACCGACGAGCCCATGGTCTGGGCGCCGATCAGGTCGTAAATCTTGCGGGCTAGCTCCAGCCGCTTCGGATCGACCCGCGTCACCGGCCCCGAGAGCACGGGGGCGGTCAGACTCGCCGCTTCCGGCGGGGCCGGCCGGGCGGTGGAGACCGCGCCCTGGGCCAAGGTGGCGGACGCCGGGGCCGCGCAGACGAGCGCCGCAAACAGGGCGAGGACGGAAGAACGCATACCGGAGCCTTCGTTGGACATGGGTCGGCGCCACACGACTGTCAGGGCGTTTCGCCAGCCGCGCCCTTGTACACCACGCCCCCCTTCATCACGAAATCGACATGTTCCAGCACCTCGACCTTGGCCAGGGGGTCGGCCGGGACCGCGATCAGGTCGGCGTAGCAGCCCTGCGACACGCAGCCGGCCTTGCCATTCAGCCCCATCAGGTCCGCGCCGGAAATGGTGGCCGCGCGGATCGCCTGCATCGGGGTCATGCCGTACTTGACCATGTAGTGGAACTGCCGCGCGTTATCCCCGTGGGGATAGACCCCGGCGTCGGTGGCGAAGGCCATCTTGGCCCCTGCCTTGACCGCCTTGGCGAAGTTCTCCCGCTGGATCTGGCCGACCATGTGCTCCTTGGCCAGCGAAGCGGGCTCGATCCCGACCTTGGGCCCTTCGGACATGATGAAGTCGTCGTTGTAGATGTCGAAATCGAGATAGGTCCCGCGCGCCTTGGCCATCGCGATCCCCTCGTCGTCGATGAAGCTGCAGTGCTCGATCGAATCGGCGCCGGCCCGGATGGCGGCCTTGATGCCGTCGGTCCCATGGGCGTGGACCGCGACCTTGCGCCCCCACATGTGCGCCTCGGTGACGATGGCGTCCATCTCCTCCTGGGACAGCTGCTGGCCGCCCACCGAATCGCCATGGCTGAGCACGCCGCCGGTGGCCATGAACTTGATCAGGTCGGCGCCGTACTTGAAGTTGCGCCGCACCTTGGCCCGGTCCGCCCAGGGGCTGTCGGCGACCCCGTCGGACTCGTAGTTGAACTCCTCGGGCAGCAGGTTCTCGTCGGCGTGGCCGCCGGTGGCGCCGATCGGCGGGCCGGACACCTGCAGCCGCGGGCCGATCACCACCCCCGCGTCGATGGCGTCGCGGAGCGCCACGTCGGTGAAGTGGCTAGCGCCCACGTTGCGCACGGTGGTGAAACCCGCCATCAGGGTCTTGCGGGCGTTGCCCACCCCGTCGATCGCCTGGCGCGGCACAGAGATGGTCAGGGCCTTGGGCCCCGCGTCGTCGGCATTGAAGGTCAGGTGGACGTGTACGTCGATCAGGCCCGGCAGCACCGTCTCGCGCGACAGGTCCACCACCTTGACCCCGGCCGGCGCGGGCGCGCCGACGGAGACGATGTGGCCGTCGCGGATCAGCAGCCCGACGTTCTCGGACACCTTGCCGCTGGCCGGGTCGATCAGCCGTCCGGCGCGGACGTAAACCGCCTGGCTGGACGCGTCCTGCGCGAGCGCAGGCGCCGCCAAAGCCCCCGCAATCATCGCCGCCGTCAGCACGGCCCCACCGCGCATTGTCTGCCCACGCATCGAATCCCCCCTCAGCTCGGGGGGAGATCAGCGCCTTTCGAGGACGGGCTCAAGCATTCTGCAGCGTCTTGCGTAAGATTTACGCTTCCCCTCTCGCCCGGCTTTGGCTATAGCGCCCGCTCCCCGCCGCCGTAGCTCAGTGGTAGAGCGCATCCTTGGTAAGGCTGAGGTCGACAGTTCAATCCTGTCCGGCGGCACCACCTCCCTTCTGACATTCCAGACCGTCCCCTTCGGGGGCCGCACGTAGAATTGTCGCGTTCAGGCTCCGCTTGACCGCAAATGGCAAAGACCGCCCCATGGCGTCATGCCGAGCTTCGCCCCCCGCGCCGATCTCGAGACCCACCGCGTCGAGAACCAGCCGCCGCCGTTCGCTGGCCGCAATCTCTACCTGACCGACCTGGCGCTGCGTGAAGCGGTGCGGCGCGAGGCTGGCGACTGGCTGGACCGGCGCGCCGAGGCCCTGGGCGCCGCCGCCGGTTCTGAAGAGGTGCTGGCCTGGGGGGACGAGGCCAATCGCCATCCTCCCGAGTTCGTCCCGTTCGATCGCTATGGCCGCCGCCTGGACGAGGCGCGTTTCCATCCGAGCTATCACGCGCTGATGCGGCTCGCGATGGACCACGGCGTCCACGACGTCGCCTGGACCACGAGCGAGCCCGGCGCCCACGTGGGCCACGCCGCCCTGATGTCGGTCTTCACCCAGGCCGAGGCGGGGACCATGTGCCCGATCGACATGACCTACGCCTCGGTCCCGGCCCTCAGGACCCAGCCGGACGTAACAGCTCCCTGGCTCGAGAAGCTGCTCGGCGGCCGCTACGACGCCCCCCTCCGCCCCATCGCCGACAAGGCCGGGATCACCCTCGGCATGGCCATGACCGAGAAGCAGGGCGGCAGCGACGTGCGGGCCAACACCACCCGCGCCACACCGCTCGGCGGGCGGGACTATCGCCTGGTCGGGCACAAGTGGTTCTGTTCCGCGCCGATGAGCGACGGCTTCCTGACCCTGGCCTATGCGGAGGGCGGGCTGAGCTGCTTCCTGGTCCCGCGCATCTCGCCGGACGGCGAGCGCAACGGCCTCCAGTTGATGCGGCTGAAGGACAAGCTCGGCAACAAGTCGAACGCCTCGGCCGAGATCGAGTACCACGACGCCTACGCCATGCGCCTGGGCGAGGAAGGCGCCGGGGTGAAGGTGATCATCGACATGGTCCACCACACCCGCCTGGGCACGGTGAGCTCCACCCTGGGGATCATGCGCCGGGCGCTGGCGGAGGCGGTGAACCACGTCGCCGGGCGGCGCGCCTTCCAGAAGACCCTGATCGACCAGCCGGCCATGGCGGCGGTGATCGCCGACCTGGCGCTCGAATACGAGGCGGCGGCGGCGCTGGTGATGCGGGTGGCGCGCGCGTTCAGCGAGGATGGCCCGCAGGCCAGGGCCTTCTCACGCCTGGCGGTCGCCCTGGCCAAGTACTGGCTGACCAAGCGCTGCCCCGGCTTCGTCTACGAGTGCATGGAGTGCCACGGAGGCGTCGGCTACGTGGAGGAGACGCCGATGCCGCGGCTGTTCCGCGAGGCGCCGCTGAACGCCATCTGGGAAGGCTCGGGCAACGTCATCGCGCTGGACGTGCTGCGCACGCTACGCCGCGAGCCCGCGGCGCTGGAGGCCTATGTCGCCGAGGTGGAGACGGCGCGGGGCGGAAACGCCGCCCTGGACCGCGCGCTGGCCGCGCTCAGGAACGCGGCTTCGCAGGCGACCGGCGAAATGGACGCGCGTGGACTATGCGAGCGGATGGCGCTGGCGCTGCAGGGCGCGCTGCTGGTGCGCTACGCGCCCGTATCCGTGGCGGACGCCTTCTGCGCCCGCCGGTTCGGCCCGGACGGCGGCCTCAGTTACGGCGCGCTTCCGCCGGGCGCGGACATCGACGCAATCGTCCGGAGACAGACGCTAGCTTAGAGACGCCCTCCGGGGAGGGCGTCCTCGTCACCAGCCGTAGGGCCGAGCGCCGTAGGGCGCCGCCGCATAGGGCTCGCAGCCACAGGGGGCCGGGGGCGGCGGGGGAGCCATCATGCAGCAGGGGCTGGGCGGCGGGGCGT
>JBARAK010000256.1:0-21237 GCA_049791955.1 Caulobacteraceae bacterium | reverse complement strand
GCCCGGCTCAGGTACGGATAGCTCCCCGTGCTGCCGAGCAGCCCGATCGAATCGACCCCCGCCGCGACCAGCCGCTCCAGCAGCCGCGCCAGCTCGTCGACATCGACCCGCCCATCCGCGTCGGCCGGGGTGATGGGGAAGGCCGACAGTCCGCGAAACAGAGCCACCTTGCGCCTCGTGATCGGTAGGCGGCCGGCGCCGGTCGGCCAGATGCACAGCGCGAAGTAGCCAGACAGCAAGGCGCGGCGGCCGGTAAATCAGTTTGTGTTTGGGATTGTTTCGCGGGGGCGATGAGGTCGGTTGGCCTGAAGGCGTCCGCGCCCGTCGCCAGCCGGAGCCTTTAAAAGCCTTCTGGGTAGAAGTCGAGGAAGGACGATTTGATTTTCGGCCACCACATCTCACCCCATTCGACGTTTCCGCGGAAAAATGCGAATTTTTCCGGGTGGGCCCGAATGTGCTTGGGCGCGAAGTCGCTTTCTTGCCAAGTTTGCAGGTGGCGTCTCGTAAGTGGCACGCCGGCAGATTGTGGATTTAAATAATAGGTTACCTCAAGAGCCTTGGATTGCTCTCTTCGCGTGAATTGTACCAAGAGAAATTCTCTTGGAAAATTGATCCTGCCTTGAAATAATCTTTCCGCTACGAGCATTTCTAAGTCAGAGATGCCCGTTGTTCGGTCGCGAAAACAAGACCAGGGCCAAGTTATGGCGTTCTTGATGACCCAAACGGATTGGGTCCCGTTCTCCTGATCCTCCTCAACGACTCGATATAGCTCATTCTCAAAAAAACGGAGGCGGCCGTACGTCTCAGCTTTTTCAGAGGTGTTGGCGACCGACAGGATGCGGATCGCTTCCTGCAGCCTC
The DNA here is from genome assembly GCA_049791955.1 of Caulobacteraceae bacterium. Taxonomy (GTDB): domain Bacteria; phylum Pseudomonadota; class Alphaproteobacteria; order Caulobacterales; family Caulobacteraceae; genus CAHJWH01. Next base: position 20,377 of record JBARAK010000256.1, on the reverse strand, counting down.
CCGTCTTCGATTCGTCCCAAGAAGGATCTGGCGGATGAGGTGGCTGTGTCGAATTTACGGATGTCGGCCAACAGCCGCCATGTTCCTGGGCGGAGCGGAACCCTGGAGCCGAGAATTGCGAAGTTGCCAGCGAACAAGGCATCAATGGGGGCGGCCATTACGGAGTTCCGGTGGCGACGCCCTGAGCAAAAGCGTCTTTGAAGCGAGGCCAGAACGCTTCACCCCATGCTTTCATCTTTGCTATGTAGGCTATTTTTTCAGGGTAGTGCTGTACATTGGCCGCAGTCCAATCCGTATCGAGCAGCGATGGCGATACGTGCGAGGTGATGCCGGCTGTCTCAGGGCTGAACAGATAGTTGCCTTCAAGATAGCCCGATTTGTCGGATCGGGTGAACCTTACCTCGATCAGGTCCTGGGGATAGGAAACGCCTTTGGCGGTCAGATCGCCTCCGGCGGCCCGCTCCAGGGAGTCGACCTTGGCTGCGCGATCGGCCCAATACTGAAATGCTGTTGCATAGTAGTTTTGGATGATCCAGCAAGATTGATGATCTGAGGGAATTATATCGCCTTCTACGAAAACATACGAGCGCAAGGGGGTGGCCTCGATGCAGGACTTTTGTGTGGGAAAGCCTTGGCCAGGTAATGAATCACTCTTTAGCGCAAAGAATTTAACTCCCCCTGTTAGTCGCTTATGCTCGATCCGGCCGAGGTAATAGGCCATTCCTGAGGCCCCTGGTGTTTTCGCCGTGGTGCGCGAGAGCACCGCCCATTTTCCAGGGGGGAGGGGAAGAGTGAAGCCGGTGGAGGTTATCGAACCTGAATAGAGCGGTCCGAGCATTGCGCTATCCAGCCCCGTGTCGCTTGGCGACCCGGCCGGATTGGCGGTGACCATCGACAGCTGGGCCGATTGTGGGCTGGCGGCGACGGCTGAGGGGCGTGGAGGCGCGCTTTGCGCGACCTGCAGTGGAGGTGCGGCGCCCGGAGGCGCCGCCGGCGGTGCGATGTTCCTGGCGTCGAGCGCCGTCCCGGGTTCCTGTCCGGGGTTCAGATCTGGCGTCTTCCGCGTCGTGTAGCTGGCCTGATCGGCGGGAGCATGTCCGTGAGAGCCGCCCTGAGGGGGAAACAGGAGGAATAAAGCGGTCAGGAACGGCGCCAGCAGGGCGAAGAAACGCCAGAGGGGCGCGCGCTTCCACAAGGCGCCAAACGTCGTTCGCGCACTCGCCGACGTTACGACGCTCATGCCTCAGGTCTCGCGCACACGCTGCCGTCGTCAGATACCAGGGAGACGCGTGTATGGCCGTTCTGTTTGGCGAGGATCAGCGAGTCGGCGATCGACTCCTCGATGGAGCGCACTAGGTCTCTGGATGAGGCGGCGTCGCCCTGGCGCCCATAGCGACGCATCATGCCGATCAGGACTTCGGGGTCGATCCCACCCGCGCTGACGTCCAGGCCATAGCCTTTGATCATCGCCTCGATCTCGAGCGCGGTCACGCGCGCGATGTCCAGGCCGGTCAACCCTTTGAAGATGAAGATACGATCGATGCGGTTCAGCACCTCGGGCGCGAAACCGGCTTCGCGAAGTGCATTCGTGGATGTGCGGCGCAGTTCGTCCGGGTCGTTGGCGTGGGCTGCGCTAAGCAATTGCAAGACGTCGGTTGCGGCGTTCGTCGTCATCACGAAAATGGCGCTCGTGGTGGATATCTGTCTGCCGTCGGACGCCTCGGTGACGAAGCCGTCATTCCAGGCGGTCAAGAAATTCTTGTGGACGTCGAAATGCGCCTTCTCGAATTCATCCAACAAAACGATCGCATCGGGTGCGTCCCGCAGCCCGGAAGTCAGCTTGCCGTAGCTGTCGGAGCCCTCATATCCCTTCGAGGTGCCGAACAATTGAGTAGAGGCATGCGCTGCTGCAATTTGAGTCATATCAAAATGCAGCAGCTTTCGTCCCAGTTCAGCGCTTAGGCATTTTGCAAGATAGGTCTTGCCGGTGCCCGGAGGACCCGCGAGCATGAAAACCCCAACGGGTTTTCCACGTTGCTTGAGTGCGAGGCGACGTCTGATCTGCGCGGCTATGTCATCGCAAACCGCATCTTGCCCGATCACCTTGTTCTTGAGCGCCTCCGCCAGCTTGCTGGCGTCAATGAAAACGGCGTCCGGCTCATTCGCAAGCTTTTGTTCAAGTGCCTGACGATTGGTCAAACGATCAAGTATGTCCATAATCTGGCCCCTCCCGGCAGCCTGGGCATAATGTAAACGCCGTCGCTCATAAAAATAACAAGCGAAGACAATGAACCAGGACAGCGCGGCCAGTCCAAGTACGGGCCAGGCACTCGCGTGCAGCATTGCCGCCGCTTGATGACTATAGGTTCCGATTTGCCTTCCGTTTGGCCCGTGTTCCATCCAGAACTGGGCGATCCCGAGCCCGGCCGTCAACACAAAGATAACCGGCATCCATTTCGACGCCATTGATGTCAGCCAATGCATCAGTTCACCCGCACGCGAAGGCCGAGAACTTGCTCTCTGCTCATGATGGGGAACACCGCCCTGGATGCGCCCGACGCCAGTCCGACCGTGATGCCGCCGCCATCGCCATCCCGGATGCCGGTGACCTTCACCACGCCATCGACGGGCACGGGGATCGCAAAGGTGACCGGCGCCTTCGTCAAAGTGATCGTGCGGGAATACCCCTGGCTATCGATGCGCACGACATCGCCATCCTCGATATCCGTGTCCCAAAGGGTGAGCCAAGCAAGTTGTAAACGCTGGGTCTCGGCGGGGGCTGGAAGCGTCGCCTTTGATGCACGCTTGGCAAGTTCGCGGACCATAGCGCTGGCTCGCGGCGCGATGGAAGGTGTTTGCGTGTTCTGGAGTAGCGCCTGTTTCTGCTGGAGCGGAAGGGACATGGTGTTGACGGCGCGGTTGAGATCGTGATCGGGGATCATCGCGAGTTGCAAGGCGCCCATCGCCGCGAATGCGTCCGATCGCATCTGTCTTTCAGCCCGCGGGACGTCATCGGCGGCGTGGTGGAAGGGCCAGAACGACGGTCCGCTCTCCAGCCGCGCGAACCCGACTGCGGCGCAGGTGAGGATTGCGGCCACAAGCGCCGATCTTCCCAGGAGCGAGGCCGGAGACAGCCTGATGGCCGCCCGTGGTTTGCTTGAGCGCCTAGGTTGGGGAGCCGTTTCCATCGGTCAGAAGCACTCGATTCCTTGGACGACCCGCCTCGCTTGGCTGATTTGACCATTACATGCCGGCTTAGCCATCCGGCATCGCGTGGTGTCAGTGGTGCGCGCACGCCTACCGTGTGCCACAGCAACGGTTGCGCAGAAAGGCTCAGGCGAGCCGATCCGAGTCTAAATTCGCGACTGTGTCGCCATCTACAACAGCGACGATGTACGCACCCGGCGCCGGACCGATAGTCAAGCCTGAGCCCGAAGGGGCGCCACCTCCAGGCCGGTCGCGGTCAGCATCTGCAGCAGGAACACCGGAGCGAACCCTAGGAACCGGGTCTTGCGGGGATGGAAGCTGAGGCCTGCCGCCAGCATAGCCGCCGAGACGCCCAATCAGATCGGCGCCGGCCATAGCGGGAAGGTGTGCAGACGAGGACGGCGCATGGCGACCTCCACGTGTATCCTGCTACCTTCCCGCAAGGGCGGGTAGGCCCCGCCTCAGCTCACGGCGCGAGCTTCGTCGTCCCGTCGACCGTGAAGGTCGTGGTCTGGGCCGGGGCCTCGCCGCCGGGCTGGCCGCCGCCGACCGTGAGGGTGTAGGCGCCGGGGGCCACCACGCGGTCGCCGGACTCGGTGACGCTGGACAGGTCGCGCGGGTCCAGCTCGAACCGGACGTGCTGGCTCTGGCCGGGCTGCAGGTGGACGCGGGTGAAGCCGCGCAGCGCCCGCAGCGGCGCGCCGGGGACGGACGGGAAGCCGAGATAGAGCTGCACCACCTCGTCGCCCGCAGCCTCGCCGGCGTTGCTGACCTCGGCGTCGACGGCCAGCGTCTCGCCGGCCTTGAGCGTCGGGTTGGACAGCTTCAGCCCGCTGTAGGCGAAGCGGGTGTAGCTCAGCCCGTAGCCGAACGGATACAGCGGCTTGCCGGTGAAGTAGCGGTAGGTGCGCCCCTTCATCGAATAGTCCTCGAACGGGGGCAGCTGGTCGGCGCCGGTGTAGACGGTGACCGGGAGGCGGCCGGAGGGGTTCTGCACGCCGGACAGGATCTGGCCGATCGCCGCGCCGCCCTGTTCGCCCGGATACCAGGCGTCCAGGATCGCATCGACGTTGGCGGCGGCCCAGTTCACTGACAGGGCCGAGCCGTTCATCAGCACCAGGGCTATCGGCTTGCCGGTCGCCTTGACCGCCTTCAGCACGTTTTCCTCTTCGGCCGGGAGGTCCAGGCTGGTGCGGTCGCCGCCCTTGAAGCCCGGCACATTGACCGTCATCTCCTCGCCCTCCAGCGCGGAGGTGATGCCGGCCACGGCCACGACCAGGTCGGCCTTGCGCGCCGCCGCCACCGCCCGCTCCAGCGGGTGGTCGACGATCGGGTTCCAGACCAGCTTGATCACCGGCCCCTTGCCGGGCGACTGCTCGATGCGCACGGCGTAGCGATGGCCCTTCTCGAAATGGATCGCGGCCAGCTGCGGCTCGCGCTGGCGGTCGCCGTTCTGGACCTTGAGCACGCCGTCGACCCACAGCTTGGCGTTCGAGCCGGCCAGGCCGACGTCGTAGTTCGCGGTGGCCGGCGCGGTGACGAAGCCGGTCCAGCGCGAGGACATGGTGTCGGTTTCCAGCACCGGGGTCATGTCGCGATCGAACGAGATGACCCGGTCGGTGCGGGTGACGGCGGGCGCGCCCTGGAAGGCGGGGTTGGTCCAGAACTGGGCCTTAAGCCCGGGCTGGCCGTTGGCGGTGCTGAGCGCCTCGCCAGGGATGGGCGAGGCGGTGCGCAGGAAGTTGGTCCCCGGCTCATAGACCACCCTGGCGTTCGGGAAGGCGGCGCGGATGCCGTCCAGCGCGGTCACCGGATGGATCGGCTGGCCATTGTAGTTGCCGAGCAGCACCTCGACCTGGTCGGCGAGCGGGCCGACCACCGCGATGGTCTTCACCGACGGCTTCACCGGCAGCACGCCGTCGTTCTTCAGCATCACCACCGACTCGCCGGCCAGCTTCAGCGCCAGGGCGCGGTGGGCGGGGGAGTTCAGCTCGCTGTCGGGGACCTGGGCGTAGGGTTGGGCTGCGGGCGGATCGAACAGGCCGAGCTTCATGCGCGCGGTGAACAGCCGTCGCAGCGCGGCGTCGACGGTGGCCTGGTCGACCAGCCCCTGGTTCATGGCGTCCAGGTAGGGCTGGTACTCCGCGGGCGCGCCAGGTGGGCGGTTGTATTGGGTGCAGTCGTTGTCGACCCGGTGCTGCAGCGACACCGCCGCCGCCTGGGCCAGGGTCTGGGTGAAGTGGTGGCCGCGCTGGATGTCGGCGATGGCGTCGCAGTCTGACACCACATAGCCCTTGAAGCCCCAGGCGTCGTGCAGGGTCTCGTTCAGCAGGAAGTCGCTGGCGCAGGCCGGTTGGCCGTTGATGCGGTTGTAGGCGCACATCACCGAGTCGACCTTGGCGTTCACCACCAGCGCGCGGAAGGCGGGCAGGTAGGTGTCCTCCTCGTCGTGCTTGCTGACCTGGACGTCGACCTCGTGACGGGTTGGCTCGGGGCCGCTGTGGACCGCGAAATGCTTGGCGGTGGCGATGACGCGGTAGTGGTCAGGGTCGTCGCCCTGCATCCCCATGACGAAGGCCGAACCCATCCGGCCGGTCAGGAACGGGTCCTCGCCGTAGGTCTCCTGCCCGCGGCCCCAGCGCGGGTCGCGGAAGATGTTGATGTTGGGCGACCAGAAGTCGAGGCCTTGGAAGATGCGGTGCTCGGCGCCGGTGCGCGCGATGATGTTGTACTTGACCCGCGCCTCGATCCCGATGGCGTCGCCCATCTGCCGGATCGCGTCCGGATCGAAGGTCGCCGCCAGCCCGACCGGCTCGGGGAACACGGTGGCGTAGCCGTTGCGCGCCACGCCGTGCAGCGCCTCGCTCCACCAGTTGTAGGCCGGCACGCCCAGCCGCGGGATTGCGCGGGCCTGGTTGGTGAGCTGGGAGGCCTTCTCCTCGGGCGTCATGCGCGAGATCAGGTCGTCGACCCGCCGGGCGATGGGCAGGGAGGGGTCGAGGTAGGCCGCATTTGCCGGCGGGGATGGGACCGGCGGCGAGGCGGACGGAGAGGATACGCCCTGGGCGTGCGCCATGGCGCTGACCAATCCCAGGACGGCTGCGATCGCCAAACGGCTGACCCCGTGGAACCCCGGCCGCATCGTCTGCTCCTCCCATTGGTTTCTTATGGTAACGTTATCATCGAAGCTTAAGCGCGGTTGCAGGTCTGGGCAAGCCCGCGCCATGCGACGAGCCCCGACGTAGCCCGACGGCGAGGGAACTGTCACCGATCACGCCGCGAGGTTGAACGTTCTTCCCGCCTGGGGATTGTACATAGCGTCAAAACGGGGCCGGCTCCGGCGCGTCGCCCGATCCGGCGACCTTGGAAGTGCAGCGATGAACGCCCCGCGCCGCATATTGGTGGTCGAGGATCAGTGGCTGATCGCCGATCAGACCGAGCAGCAGCTGCGCGCGGCCGGCTATGACGTGGTCGGTCCGGCCGCCACCGTGGCCGCCGCGCTGGACCTGCTGGATGGAGAGGCGGTCGACGCCGCGGTGCTCGACATCCACCTCAACGGCGAGACCAGCTTTCCGATAGCCCAGATGCTGATGGAGAGGGGCGTCCCGTTCCTGTTCGTCTCCGGCTTCGAGGCGGGCGACCTGCCGCCAGCCTTCCGCGCTTGCGCCCACCTGCGCAAGCCCTTCGCCAGCGACGCCCTGGTCATGCACCTGGAGTGGGGCGGGGCGCTTGGTTAATTTTGGGAAGGCGATGAATTGAGCATCGCCGCTGATCCAATCCCTGATCTTGCCTGTTGTGCTGACAATCCAGGTGCTCGTTTGTGAAGTTCTGGTGACCGGGCCCACTTTGGATGTGTCGCGGTGTCGCTGATGGCCGGCGTAAATTGGTTGTGAACCTGTAGCGGGCCAGGTGCATTCACGAAGTCGTCTGGACGGGGAGGGGTCGGCGCCGTGTTCATCCGCCTGCTGGCGTTCGTCAGCGCCGCTCTAGTCTTGTCGACGATCGTTCCAAGCTGCGCCGGAGCGGCTGAGCGCATCCTGTGGACGCCCCAGGCCCTGGCCGCGGCGGTGGAGCAGCAGGCGTCGGGGACCAGTTTCGACGATCTGGAGCGGTTCGGGCGCGAGGCTCTTGCTGGCCATGCGCCGGACCGGCTGGCGCGGCTGGAGCACGTCGCCTGGCTCGATATCTGCGAGTCCGATTATGGGCGCTTCGCCTACTGGAACGACAGGCTTCGGTCCGAGGCCCGCAAGGCCGGCGACGCCCGCTATGTCGCGATCGCGGACCTGGACGCGCTGCGGAGCCGCTACGACCAGGGCGACGTCTCCGCGGAGGCGGGCATCCTCGCCGCGGTGCGCGATTCGCCGGACTGGATGGTCCGTTCGCACGCCATGATGCTGGAGGCTTACTTCCTCACGGCCCAGAACCGCGCCGCCCAGGCGCTGAGCCTGCTGAACGAGGCGGACCACCTGGTGATCGACGCCAGGTCCCCGCATGACCGGGCCTGGATCTGGGACACCGAGGGCCTCGCCCTCATGAAACTTCAGGACCTGAACGGAAGCGCCATCGCCTTTGGACGCTCCCAGTTCGAGTTCGCCCGGCCCGGCTATCCGCGGCCGGATTTCGACAGCATCTGGAACCTTGCGGGCCTCGCCGCCAGGATCGGGCAGGTCGATCTCGCCCAGACGCTCTATGGCGTCCAGCACCGGTTGACGCAGCGATCCGGGATGGCGAGCCTGCGGGCCTGGGACGATTACCTCTGTGCGGTGGTGGCGGAGGATCGGGATGCGCCCGCCCGGGTCCTGAGCTGCCTGGAACCGCTGGGGCCGGACCTGCACGACGCTTGGTTCCTGGCGCCCAAGGTGCTTCCCGGCCGGGCCATCGCCTATGCGCGCCTGGGTCGTCTGGCGGAAGCGCATCGCGATCTCGCGATGTTCGAGCGCCTCAAGCACGACATGCGCAGCGCCAAACAGGCGGTGTTCGAGCGCCTGCCGGAGATGCAGGCCGAAATCCTGCACGCGGAAGGTCGCGACCACGAGGCGTTCGAGGTGCTGCGCGGCTACGCCCGCGACCACCAGCGGACCCAGGCGGTCGCCTTCGGCCTCGGGGTGGGCCAGTTGACCGGGTTGATGGCCGAGCAGCTCAACTTCCGCCAGAACCAGCTGGAAACGGCGCAGAAGAACCTGACGCTGGTCCACCATGTGGTGCGGGACCAGCGGTTGATGGGCTGGGTGGGAGGCCTGATCGGCCTGGCCGTCCTGGCCGTGCTGGGCTGGCAGTGGCGGGTGTCGCGCCAGCTCAGGGTCGCACGGATCGAGGCCGAGGCGGGCAGCCGGGCCAAGGGTGAGTTCCTGGCCAACATGAGCCACGAGATCAGGACGCCCCTGAACGGCCTGCTGACCATGGCCGACGTGATGGAGCGCGACCCGCTGCCCGCCGAGCAGCGGCGCCGGCTCGCGGTGGTGCGCCAGTCCGGCCGCGACCTGATGCACCTGCTCAACGACATCCTGGACTTCTCCAAGATCGAGGCCGGCAAGCTGGAGCTGGAGGACATCGCCTTCGACGCGGAAAAGGTGCTCGAACTGGCCCTGGCCGGGTTCGCGGCGACGGCGGAAGCCAAGGGCTTGCAGCTATCGCTGGACGTTGCGCCAAATGCGCAGGGGCTGCGCCGGGGCGATCCCGCTCGGGTGCGCCAGATCGTGGCCAACTTCGTGTCCAACGCCTTGAAATTCACCACCTCGGGCGGTGTGCGAATCCGGATCAGCGGCCTTGGCGTCGATGGCCGCGACGGCTTGCAGATCGCGGTGGAGGATAGCGGGCTGGGGATCGCGCCGGACAAGATACGCCTGCTGTTCCGCAAGTTCTCGCAGGTCGACGCCTCCACTACCCGCCGCTTCGGCGGCACGGGGCTCGGGCTGGCGATCTGCCAGGAGCTGGCTGCGCTGATGGGCGGGCGGGTCTGGGCGGAGAGCGCGGAGGGCCGCGGCTCGACCTTCTTCGCGACCCTGATGCTGCCCTTCGTCGGCGTCGCCCCGGCGGAGGCCGAGGTCCCCGTCGAGGCGCAGGCGGACGAGAGGCCGGCGCGGCCGCTGCGCCTGCTGGCGGCGGAGGACAATCCGACCAACCGGGTGGTGCTTTCCACCATCATGCAGATGTTCGGTATCGAACTGGTGGTGGTGGAGAACGGCGCCCAGGCGGTGGAGGTGTGGCGCGACCAGGCCTTCGACGCCATCCTGATGGATGTCCAGATGCCGGTCATGGACGGGGTCCAGGCCACCCGCGAGATCCGCGCCGTCGAACTGCGCGAGGGACGCCCGCGCATCCCGATCGTCGCGCTCTCGGCCAACGCCTTCTCCCACCAGATCGACGAGTACCTGACGGCTGGCATGGACGCCCATGTGGCCAAGCCGATCGAACTTCCGGCCTTGCAGGCCGCCCTGGACGCGATCCTGGGGCAGCAGCCCCCGTCGCAGTTCGAGGAAGCTGTCTGATCAGGTTTCCGTGGCGTAGTGGACGTACATCGACTGGATGCCGACGCGGCCGGGTCCGGTGAAGCGATTCAGGATCAGGTTCATGTTCGCGCCGAACAGGCCTGAGGTCAGGCGGTCGACCACCGTATCCATCCGCACCGAGGTGTCCTTGTAGAGCCAGCCGCCCGGCTCGATGTCGATCGACTCGCCCGGCGCCAGCATCTTGTCGAACACGTTGCCATAGCCGTGCAGCCAGAGGATGCCGTCGCCGCGGTGGCTGTGGAACTTGTCGATGAAGAAGCCGGTGCCGCCGAACAGCATGTTGGAGACGCCGCGCACGCGGGTGAAGCTGTAGTCGATGGCGTCGGTGGCCGCGAGGAACTGGTGCTCGCGGACTTCCAGCTCGCGTCCTTGCGGCAGGTGGACGGGGACGATGTGGCCGGGCCCGTCGCGACTGAAGGCGATCATCCCGTCGCCGGAGGCCTCGGTGACGAACACCTGCATGCCGGCGACCATGCGCCTGAGCAGGCCGCCCATGGCCTTCAGCCCGATCCGCACGGTAGGGTGCTTCCAGAGCAGGATGTGGTGTTCGAAGTAGATCGGGGTGCGGCTGACGTCCACGGTCAGCACCGGAACCAATTCTCCGTCGATATGATAGGTGACGCCGCCGAAGGTCTCTCCTTCGGCTCGGGTCGGCATCAGGCGGGGCAGGTCGGCCATGCTGCGGCTCCAGTTCAGGGTGCGGCGAGGCTAGGCGCATTTGGCGTCCGGCTCCAGAAGCCTGCGCCCTCCACAGGTGCAGTTCACCGCGATGTTCGGGCGAAGGCTGGAGGCCCCGCCGAGCGAAAATGAATAGTGTTTCATCTTGCGCGCGACCTGGCCCGCCTCCGTTGCAGATCAAAGCGGGAGGGGCCTAACAAGAGGACAGGTGTCGCCGACGGTCTGTCGGCGAGGATGGTGATCTCTCGCGATCGCCGGGGCGCCCGACCCGACGACGCGAAGTCATTGCAGGTTGGAACCGTCGATGGAACCCGCTTTGGAGCAGAGGGTGATGGAGGTCCTGGCGCGGCGGCGGCGGGACGCTTCGGGCGAGGTGCTGGCGGCCTCGAAGCGGGATTGCGAGGACCAGGGAGCCCAGGCGCGCGTTCTCGCCGAACTGCCCCGGCTGTTCAGCCGGATGTCCAGCGGCCTGGCGGAGCTGAACGGCTGGCTGGCGGCCGACGGGGTGGTGCTCGGGCTCGCCACGGTGGAGCACAAGCTGAACGCGAAGGCGGTCTATACGGTGACAGTCTCGGGTGCGTGCGAGGACGCGCCGGTGCTGTACATCACCGTCGACTGGACCGGCGCGCTGCGCGTCCTGCTCCGCAACGGCTCCACACGGGCGCTGATCGGCACCTCGCGGGTGTTCGACCTGACCCGGCAGCAGTTCGTCGAATTCGCGATCCGGCTGCTCGAGATCAGCTTCCACTGAGCCCGGCGGTGCGGCGGCGAGGCCAGCCTCGTACGCGATGGCCATGGACACGGGACTGTCTTGGTCTCACAAGACGCGGCCACCATTTTCTACCTCGGTGGTGCAGCCCGGAATGCGGAGCAGACGCCATGGCCAAGGGTCAGGTTAAGGGCAACAAGGAAACCCGCAAGCCCAAGGCCGTGAAGGCCAAGGTGATCGCGGCCAACCCCTCGCTCAAGGGAACCGTGAAGCCCACCTAAGGCGGGATGAGTTTAATTTGAACCGTTCTTAAATTCCGCGGTCGCGCCCTTCGAGCCCCACCACCAGGCTTCGCCTGGTCCTCCTCCCCCGCTCCGCAGGGGAGGAGAAGAGAGCGCCCTGTTTCCTCCTCCCCTGCTTTAGCGGGGGAGGTGGCCGCGCAGCGGACGTAGGGGGCTCGTGGAGCTCCCCATAAAGACCTTCTTCCCCAGCGCACGCTGCCCCGGGTGTGGCCAACATGCCGCTATGCCGGGGGAAACATTTTATTACGCGCACCCGCTAATGCGAATTCTTCTCATTAGCAATCGGCTGTGATAGCCGCTCTCAAGTTGGTCGGCCCGCTTCGGATTCATTCGCGGGTCGGCCAGGGCGGCTATCAGATCGAGGGTTTCATGCGCGCGTCGGTTTCGTCGAATTCAGCTGTCCGGTCCAAGGACGTCGCGCGCCATACCGTGGGCGCCATGGGCGTATGTGTGGCGGCGATCGGCGTGAACGCGCAGGCGCAGGCCCAGACCCAGACCCAGACCCAGACCCAGATCGCCGCGGCCGACCCGGCCAAGACCGATGCGACCTCCGCGTCGGTCAGCGAGGTGGTGGTCACCGGTGTGCGCCCGCTGCAGGGGGAGAAGCTGCCCGACACGCTGCAGGACACCCCGCAATCGGTCAATGTGATCTCGCAGAAGCTGATCCAGGAGCAGGGCGTGACCCGGCTTGAGGATGCGCTGAAGAACGTGCCCGGCATCACCCTGAACGCGGGCGAGGGTGCGGCGCGGGGCGACACCGTCAATATCCGGGGCTTCTCGGCCTTCAACGACTTCTTCCTCGACGGCATCCGAGACGCGGCGGTCTACAACCGCGACAGCTTCAACCTGGAATCGATCGAAGTGGTCAAAGGCCCGTCCGCGGTGCTGTTCGGGCGCGGATCGACCGGCGGTGCGATCAACCAGGTCAGCAAGTCGCCGACCCTGGCCCCGATCGACACGGTCACCGCCGATATCGGCACCAACGAGGAATATCGCGGAGCCTTCGACATCGACACGCCGATCGGGCCTGGCGCCGCATTCCGCCTGAACGGCATGGGCGAGTCGTCGGAGGTGGCGGACCGGGACGGGGTGAAGAACCGCCGCTGGGGCGTGGCGCCTTCGCTGGCGTTTGGCCTGGGCGGCCCGCTGACCCTGACCCTGGCCTACCTGCACCAGGAGGAGAACGACACCCCCGACGTCGGCATTCCGTTCGTGAACGGGCGGCCCGCGTCGGTCCCGCGCAACGCCGACTTCGGCCTGACCTCCGACCGTAACAAGGACCAGGTCGATATCGGCACCGCGCGGCTGCAGTACGAGGTCAATCCCCACCTGACGATCTCCGACACCTTCCGCTACGCCAACTACTGGTTCGACTTCGAGTCCGACGCGCCCAACTTCGGGACCACCGTCCCCACCGCGACCACCCCGCTCAGCAGCATCCTGGTCGGCCGCGACCGGCCCGCCAGCCAGGGGACCCAGACCAATCTGACCAACCAACTCGACCTGACCGCGCGCTTCGACACCGGGTTCATCACCCACAGGGTGGTGGCCGAGGTGGAGCTGTCGCGGCAGACTTCAGACCTTGGCCGCTTCAACAATCCCTTCGACAGCACCAACGGTTGGGTGCCGGAGACGCCGCTGCTGTCGCCGGACCCGAACGAAGCCCACCCGAACGAGCCGGTGACCTCGCAGCAGGACACCACCACCTATTCCCAGTCGGTCTCCCTGACCGACACCATCGGCGTCACCCGCTTCCTCGATATCATCGCCGGCGTGCGCTACGATCGGTTCGCGGCCAGCTACAACCAGCTCACCCTGACCTCGGGGGCCCTGCTGCACCTGGACCACACCGACAAGCTCGGCAGCCCGCGCGTGGCGGTGGTGTTCAAGCCCCTGCCGACGCAGAGCTTCTACTTCCAGTATGGCACCTCGTTCGATCCCTCGGCCGAGGCCCTGACCCTGACCACCAAGACCGCCGATCTCGGCCCGGTGAAATCCACCAACTACGAGGTGGGGAGCAAGACCACCCTGCTGAACGGTGGCCTGCTGCTCACCGGGGCCTTGTTCCAGACCCAGGTGGACAACGCCCAGACCAACGACCCCGAGAACCCCACCGTCACCGTCCTGAACGGGAACGAGCGGGTGCGGGGGCTGGAGCTCGACGCCACCGGCCATGTCACCTCGAAGCTGGAGGTCACCGCCGGCTATACCTACCTCGACGGCAAGACCATCGAGTCCGGCACCGCGGCCTATGTCGGCAAGTTCATCCCCAACGCCGCCCGCAACGCCGTCAACCTGTGGGCCGAATATCGCCTGACCGACGCCTGGGAGATCGGCGGCGGCGGCAACTACCTCGGCCGTCGTTTCGCCGACTCGGGCAATACCGCCAGCGTCCCGAGCTATGTGGTGTGGAACGCCATGACATCCTACCGCATCAACAATAGACTTACGATGCAGGTGAATGGCTACAACCTGTTCAACAAGTACTATCTGGACAACATCTACTACACCTCGACCTCGGAGAACCACGTCATTCCCGGGGCCGGGCGTACGGTGAAGTTCACGGTGCGCGCCGCGTTCTGATGGGCGCGCCTCGCCACGGGGTCGCGGCGGCGGCGGCGGCCGAGGCCGACTACCGCCGCATGGTCCGGTTGCAGGACATGAGCGGCCCGGAACTGCGCAACGCCCTGGCCGGCGACCGGGGCGAAGCCTTCCTGTGGATGCAGAGCGCGGCCAAATGCGGGGCGCCCACGGCGCAACTGCGGCTCGGCCAGATGCTGCTCGATGGGGAAGGGACGCCCGGGGATGAGGCCCGGGCGCTCTCCTGGTTCCTCAAGGCCGCCGGCCAGGGGTTGCCGGAGGCCATGAACATGGCCGGGCGCTGTTACGAGAACGGCTGGGGTACGGCGGTCGACTTGGCGCGGGCGGCGCAGTGGTACGGGGCCTCGGCCGACGCCGGCCACGACTGGGGCCAGTACAACTTCGCGCATATGCTGTTCGACGGCCGCGGCGTCGCGCAGGATCAGCCGCAGGCCCTGGTCTGGTATCTGCGCGCGGCCGCACAGGGCCACGCCCGCGCCATGAACCTGGCCGCGCGCTGCTTCGAGGAAGGATGGGGAACGCCCCGCGATCCTGCCCGCGCCGCCGAACTGTACCGATCCTCCGCCAAGGCGGGCTATTTCCGCGCGCAGTTCAATTTCGCCACCGTGCTGACTGCCCAAGGCCGGGTCGAAGACGCGCTGCCCTGGTTCGAGGCGGCCTGTCGTTCCGCCACGCCCGACAGCCTGCAGGTCATGGTCGAGGCCCTGGCGCGCCATCCCGAGGCGAGGCTCCGCGCGCTCGGCGCTTCGTTGAAGCGGGATTTGCAGACCGCGTAAGAGTGGCTTTCCAGGGTGAACCTAGTCGTCCGGAAGCTGAAATAAGGAGACGTTCAACACCTGCTCGCAAATGCGCCCTTCGTCGTATACGGTATTCCAAAACGGAGGGGGCCATGAAGGCAGCAGGTTTGGCGTCGGTGTTCGATGGTGTGCTGGCCGTGATGGTTTTGGGAGCCCCCGCGCCGGGGTTCGCTGCTACGGCCGCCGACCAGCAGTTGCGCACGATCTACGAGGCGGAGTGGAACTTGCGGCAGGTCGAACTCGGCCGGGTCCGCGACGCGCACGGACACTGGGAGGAGGGCGACCACCTCCCGCACGTGGACGCCGCGACCCAGGCCGCGCACCTGGCCTATTGGGACAAGGCGCTGGCGCAGCTGCAGCAGGTCTCCGTCGACCAGCTTTCCCCGGAAGAGCGGATCAATGCCGCGGTGTTCCGCCAGTCGGTGGAGACCCTGGCCTCCAACGTGCGGTTCAAGACCTATGAGGCGCCGTTCAACGCCGACACCTTCTTCTGGTCGGGGCTGAGCCCGCGCTCGGGCGGCTTCGCCTCGGCCGAAGGCTATCGCGCCTACATCTCGCGGCTGCGCGACATCCCCCGCTATTTCGACGAGCAGATCGCCAACATGCGCGCGGGCCTCAAGCGGGGCTACAGCGTGCCGCGCGTGGTGGTGACGGGACGCGAGAAGACCATCGATCCCTACCTGACCCCCGGCGCGGGCGATCCACTCTCGGCCCCGTTCAACGCCATGCCAGCGTCGATCCCCGCCGCCGAGCAGGCGCAGCTCAAGGCCGAGGGCGCGGCGGCGGTCGAGGCGGCGAGCCAAGCCTACGCCAAGCTGCGCCGCTTCCTGACCGACGAGTACATGAAGGAGGCGCGCCCCACGCTCGCCGCCGAGGCGGAGCCGGACGGCAAGGCCTTCTACCAGGCCCAGATCAAGGCCTTCACCACCCTCGACCTGACCCCCGACCAGATCCACCAGATCGGCCTGAAGGAGGTGGAGCGGATCAGCGCCGAGATGGAGGCGGTCAAGGCCAAGACCGGTTTCAAGGGCTCCATGCCGGAGTTCCTGAAGTTCCTGCGCACCGACCCGCGGTTCTATCCGAAGACCCCGGGCGAGCTGCTGGGCTTCACCTCCTACGTGGCCAAGCGCGTGGACGGGAAGCTGGCGGCCAACTTCGGCTTCCTGCCCCGGCGGCGCTTCACCATCCTGCCGGTGCCGCCCGAGCTGGCGCTGATCTACACCGGCGGGCGGGGCGGGCTCGATTCCTGCCTGATGAACACCTACGACTTGCCGTCACGGCCGCTCTACACCCTGACGGCCCTGACCCTGCACGAGTGCAATCCGGGCCACAGCTTCCAGGCCGCGGTGGCGGCGGAGGCCAAGGGCCGGCCCGAGTTCCGCAAGCAGACCGGCTTCTCCGGCTACGGCGAGGGCTGGGCCCTGTACATGGAGTGGCTGGGGACCAAGCTCGGAGTCTACGACACGCCCTATGAGGACTTCGGCCGGCTGTCCTACGAGATCTGGCGCGCCTGCCGGCTGGTGATCGACACCGGCATCCACCACGAGGGCTGGAGCCGCGAACGGGCCCAGCAGTACCTGCGCGACCACACCGCCCTGTCCGAGCACGAGATCGAGACCGAGGTCGACCGCTACATCGCCTGGCCCGGCCAGGCCCTGGCCTACAAGCTGGGCGAGATGACCATCCGCCAGGCCCGCGCCGACGCGGAGGAGAAGCTCGGGGCCAAGTTCGATCCGCGCGCCTTCCACGACACCATCCTGTCGCTGGGCTCGGTGCCGCTGCCTGTGCTCAAGGCGCGGCTCGATCAGTTCATCCGCGAGGGTGGGCGCGATCCGGTCGATCCGAACACCGGCGAGGTCCACGACCTCTCCGAGACCGCGGCCGACGCGCCGGGAGCCTGACCCATGGCGACCCTCGCCCGCACGCTCGCCGCCGTCCTGGCCCTTGGCGCGCTCTCGACCTCCATGCCCGTTCATGCGCACGCGCAGGTCGCGGCTTCCCAAGCTCCGGCGGCAGGCTCCGCGGATGCGCGGCTGAAGACGCTGCTCGACGACGAGTGGCGCTGGCGCACCCACGAGCAGCACATGGGCGCCGACCCGGACGATGTTGGCGAGCAGGGCCACCTGCCTCACGTCGACGCCGCCAGCCAGCAGCAGAGGCTGGCCTACTGGACCGGCGCGCTGAAGACGCTGGACACCATCCCGCTCGACCAGCTCACGCCCGAGGACCGGATCAACGCGGCGGTGTTCCGCACCGCGCTGGAGGCCTTCGTCGCCCGCATCCGGTTCAAGGACTACGAGGACGGCTTCGGCTTCTGGACCTGGATGGCGCCTAACCAGGGCTTCCGCACTGCGTCGGCCTACCGCGCCTATCTCAGCCGCCTGCAGGAGACCCCGCGCTACGTCGACGAGCAGATCGCCGACATGCGGGCGGGGCTGGCGCGGGGCTTCACCAAGCCGGCGGTGTCTATCCGGGGCCGCGACGCCCCGGTGGTCCCGATGGCGGCCACGACGGCGGAGCAGAACGCCTTCTACGGGCCGTTCGCCCACATGCCCGAGTCCATCCCCGCCGCCGAGCGCGAGGCGCTGCAGGCCCAGGCGCGCACGGCGATCTCGACCGGCGTCGCCCCCGCCTTCGGCCGGCTGCTGGTCTTCCTGCGGCAGGACTACATGCCCCACGCCCGCACCACCATCGCGGCGGAGGCGCTGCCGGACGGCAAGGCCTACTATCAGGCCAAGGTGCGCGAGTTCACCACCCTGGACATGACGCCGGAGGAGATCCACCAGATCGGGCTGAAGGAAGTGGCCCGCATCGACGCCGACATGCACGCCACCATGCGCCAGGCCGGCTGGACCGGCGACTTCCAGGGTTTCCTCAAGTACCTGAAGACCGATCCGCAGTTCTACGCCAAGACCCCCTACGAACTGATCGCCCGGTCGGCCTATGTCGCCAACGAGGTCTATGGCCAGCTGAAGTTCACCTTCGGCCTGCTGCCCCGCTACCGCTTCAGCATCACGCCGACGCCGGCGGCGATGGCGCCCTATGGAACCGGCGGCAACGGCGGGCTCGATACCTGCCTGATGAACACCTACAATCTGCCGGCGCGGCCGCTCTACACCATCACGCCCCTGACCCTGCACGAGTGCGTGCCGGGCCACAGCTTCCAGGCGGCCCTGGCCCTGGAGGCGCCCGACCGGCCGGAGATCCGCAAGACCACCTACTTCTCGGGCTATGGCGAGGGCTGGGCCCTGTACATGGAATGGCTGGGGACCAAGATGGGGGTCTACAAGACGCCCTACGACGAGTTCGGCCGCGAGACCTACGAGATGTGGCGCGCCGCCCGGCTGGTGGTCGACACCGGCCTGCATCACTACGGCTGGTCGCGCCAGCAGGCGCTGGACTACCTGTCCAGCCACACCGCCCTGTCGGACCACGAGGTCGAGATCGAGGTGGACCGCTACATCAACACCCCCGGCCAGGCCCTGGCCTACAAGCTCGGCGAGATGCTGATGCGCCGCAAGCGGGCCGAGGCGGAGGTCAAGCTGGGCGCCCGGTTCGACCAGCGCCGCTTCCACGATGTCATCCTGGGCCTGGGCGCGGTCCCGCTTCGCACCCTGGACTCGGTGCTGGAGGACTGGATCGTCGCTGGCGGTCCTGACACCAACGGCGCCGCTCCTGGCGCGTGAGCGAAACAATTCGGCAGGTTTTGGCAAGAGCGACAGGGCGCTCGATGTTAGGCTCGACGCCTCATCGTGGAGGTTCGCCATGCCAGCTACCTTTCGCCACTTCGCCATCAACGCCGACGATGTCCAGCGCGCCAGGCAGTTCTACGAGGGCGTGTTCGGATGGCGGTTCGATCCCTGGGGGCCGCCCAACTTCTACCAGATCAAGAACGCCGGTGCGGGCCTGCTCGGCGCGCTGCAGGAGCGGCGCGAACTGGCGCCCGGCGTGCGGATGGCCGGCTACGAGTGCAGCCTGGGCGTCGAGGACCTGAAGGCGACCATCGCCGCGGTCGAGGCCGGCGGCGGCCGCATCGTCATGCAGCCCTACCGGATCGAGGGCGTGGGCGAGCTGATCTACTTCGAGGACACCGAGGGCAACCTGGTGGGCGCCATGCAGTACGTCCCGGGGTTCTTCGATTGAGCGAGGTCGGCGACGGCTTCGATGTCCGTTCGCTGGCGCTCACCTTCCGCAACGGGGCGCAGCTTGGCCGGCACAGCCACGCTTGGGGCCAGCTGGTGTTCGCCAGCTCCGGCGTCATGCGGGTGGCGACCGATGCCGAGGCCTGGCTGGTCCCGCCGACCAAGGCGATCTGGATTCCGGCCGGGCTCAGCCACCAGATCCTGGTGCGCGGCGAGGTGGCGATGCGCACCCTCTACATCTCGACCGCCCGCGCCCAGCCCCTGACGCCAAGGCCGGCGGCGCTGGAGGTGGCGCCCCTGCTGCGCGAGTTGATCCTGCACATCCTGGCGATCGGCATGTTGAGCCCTGCGCAGCCCGGGCACGACCGGCTGGCCGGCCTGCTGATCGACTTGATGGTGGCCGCGCGCCCGCAGGACCTGGTCCTGCCGCTGCCGCAGGACCGACGGGCGCTGCATCTCGCCGCCCACCTGCAGGACAGCCCCGCCGACGGACGCGACCTCGCCGAACTCGCGGCCCAGGCCGGCGCCAGCCTGCGCACCCTCCAGCGCCTCTTCCCTAGGGAGACCGGCCTCACCGTCGAAGCCTGGCGCCAGAAGGCCCGCCTGATCCATTCGGTCGCCTGCCTCGCCTCCGGCGCCAGCGTCACCGACGCCGCGCTCGACAGCGGCTACCAGAGCGTCGGCGCCTTCATCGGCGTCTTCACCCGCCAGTTCGGCGTCACCCCGGGGCGGTACTTTTCGGGTTCGTGAGACGGCCGGTCGGGCGGCGTATCTTCAGGCGTTATAGCCCTCCTTGACGCAATCGGCCTGCCAGGCGCCGTCGAAGGCGTCCTGGTCCATGACCTCGTGGCCCATCTTCGCCTCGACGAAGGGGCCCGCGGTCTGGTCGATGTAAACGATGAAGCGGCCGGTCTTGGGGGTCTGGTAGAGGCCGACTTTGGCGGTGACGAAGCCGCAGGTCTGGCCGGTCTTGTCGTCGCCGGTGACCTGGACGCGCGAGAAGGCGGCGGATGGATCGTCCACCTCGCTGCGCATCTTGCCTTCGGCCTGGGCGATCACCTGGGTGCGCCAGTCCGGCCCGCCGCAGGCCGCCAACCCCGGCAGGCCGAAGAGCAGCAGGCCCATCGCAATGAACTTGCCTTGTCTCATGATGGACGCCCGCCACTCATGATGCGACGTTACACGTATTTGGCGAAGGGGCGAGAGGCTGGCGGTTCCAGAGATGCTAAGGCCTCGGCGCTCCCGGCAGGGTCGCGAGCCAGTCGATCACCTCGCTCTCCAGGCGGATGCGTTCGTCGCTCCAGCTGTGGTCGGTGGAGACGTGGATCGCGGTGACCTTGGCGCCGCCGTCGTGGCGAATCGCGGCGATCAGCGCGTCGGTTCCGGGCGCCAGGCCGTCGTCGGCGCTCAGCACCAGCAGGCGGGTGTGGGC
>JBARAK010000255.1:0-5499 GCA_049791955.1 Caulobacteraceae bacterium | reverse complement strand
GTGCAGCTGCAGGACAGCTTCACCGACCTCGGCGCCTGCGCCGGCGGCGGCGCGCTGGCCTGCGGCGCGGGCCAGTTCACCCTGAACAGCCAGAGCCTGACCTTCGGCGACGGGACCTTCCGCATCTACGGCGCCGGCCAAGGCGTGACCCTGAGCGCACCGAACGGCGTGTTCTTCCAGGGCCAGGGCGCGCTGGACGTGGGCGCCGCCCCGCTGGCGATCCAGACCGCCTTCCTCGGCGACCAGGCCTCGCCGAACGACATGGTCGGCGTTCCCAACGAACTGCCCAGCCTGGCGATCAGCACCACCGGCGACCTGACCCTGTCCAACCCGACCGGAACGGCGACGCCGACGGTGAGCGGCGTTCCCGGCGCGACCCTGACGCTCTCGGGCCAGAACCTGTCGATCACCGGGGTGGACGTGCGCGCCACCGCCGGCTCCCTGACCCTGAACGCAACCGGCGGCGTGACCGTGGGCGCGGGCGCCACGCTGGAGACCCCCGGCTTCTCCGAAAGCTTCGGCGACGCCTCCGATCCGTTCTCGGAAACCGCGCCGGGCGGCCTGCTGACCGTCAACGCCACCAGCGGGAACATCGTGCTGGCGGCCGGCTCGACCCTGTCGGTCGGCGGCGGGACCGGGGCCGCGGGCAGCCTGGTGCTGAACGCCGGCCAGGGCGCCGTCACCTTCGGCGGCGTGGTGAACGGGACCGCCCCCACCGGCGGCGCCAACTTCCAGCTCAACGAAGCCGGCGCGTTCGACCTGACCGGCTTCGAGACGGCGACCAAGAGCGCGTTCGACGGCGAGTTCATCGTCCAGACCGGCGCCGGGGGCCTGACGCTCGCCGCCGGCCAGACGCTCACCGCCGCCGACGTCAGCCTGACCGCCAACGGCGGCCTGGTCGACATCGCCGGAGCCATCAACGTATCGGGGATCAACGGCGGCGACGTGGGCCTGTTCGGCCAGACCGGCGTGACCCTGGAGAGCACCGCCCAGATCCTGGCCCGCGCCAGCGGCTATGGCCCCACCGACACCCGCCAGGCCACCGGCGGCCAGGTCGAACTGGGAACCGCGGGAACCGGCGCCCTGACCGTCGCCTCCGGCGCGGTGATCGACGTCAGCGCCCTGAACCCCAACGCCCGCATCGTCGAGGGCGAAGAGAACGGCCTGATCACCTACAATTACGTGGCCGCCGACCAGGGCGGCACGGTCACCCTGCGCGCGCCGGTCATGGGCGGCGACGGGGCGGAGACGGTCAACGTCAACTTCGCCGGCGCGATCCAGGGCGCCAGCAGCATCGTGCTGGAGGGCTACAAGGCTTACGACCTGGGCGCGATCGCGGCCAGCGGCCAGTTCAGCGGCGTCAGCGTCGCCGACGGCACAGCCACCTTGGACCTCAACGCCACCGGCAAGCCGAACTTCCTGGCCGACAACGCGCCGGGCACCCTGGTCGACTTCATCCAGAACTTCAACGTCTCGGGCAGCTACGGCCATCTCGGCGGGCTGGCTTCCATAGCCAACTTCAACGCCCGGCCGGGAGTGGAGCTGGACTATAGCGGCGGCATCACCCTAGCCTCGAACTGGAACCTGGGCGCGGGCGTGGTGAACGTGGCCGGCGCGGTGGCGGCGGGGCTGATGGTCCCCGACCCCGAGATCCCCGGCGCCTATTCGGTGATCCCCGGCGACGAGGCCGCGGTGCTGGCCAACTACACCACCCTGACCTACCGCGTCGGCGGCGCCGTGCTGGGCCAGCCGGGCATGCTGACCATCAAGGCCGGCGGCCAGCTGAACATCGACGGCTCGATCACCGACGGCTTCTTCACCTTTGGCGACCAGACCGACCCCCGCTTCCTGGCCACGCTCGACGATTCGGTCTCGAACCCGCTCGTGACCCTCTCCAGCTCAAACAGCGCCACCCCCTTCGCCAGCATCGGCCAGAACGGAACGGCGACCGCTCCGGTGGCCCTGATCCCCTATGACGCTGCAGCCAACACTCCGGGCGCCCTGGGCTCGGGCGCGGGTGGCATCGGCGATCCGATCGGCAGCGCCGAGATCTTCCCCCTGGTGCAAACCGCCGACGGCCCCAAGGCGGTCGGCTCCTGGTCCTACCAGCTCACCGGCGGCGCCGTGGTCGGGGGCGCCAATCCATTGGGCGTCCAGGCCGGCGCTGCGGGCGGCATCATGGTGCAGGGGACCCATACCTATCAGGTCCAGCCGAATTCGAGCTTCAGCAACACCCTGTTGTTTGCGGTCTCGAACAACAAGACCGGGGTGACGCAGGACGTCACAGCCAGCCAGCTGCTGACCGCCGAGGAGGCCACAGGCCTCACCGCCAATTCCAGCACCTCGCTGAGCTTCGCCGATGCACCGGCGGGGGCCGAGGCGATCCTGCAATCGCTCGCGGTCAGCTTCTTCTCCGCGCACAAGGGCCAGTTCGCCTTCACCGGCCCGACCACCGCCCCCACGGGCGTCCGCACCACCCTGTCATTGGAAGTCCAGTTCCTGCAGCAGGTGTCGGCCGACTGGCCCGCTCTGAAGGCCTTCTACAGCCCGGGCGGCGCCAGCACCGCCAGCAACGCGGCGCAGACGGTGACGGTCTCGACCCTGATCCGCACCGGCACCGGCTCGATCAGCCTGGCGGCGGCCGGCGACATCGACCTGCGCAACGGCGCCACGCCTACCTTCATCAATCCCACCACCGGCGCGGTGACCAACGCCAGTTCCGGCTTCCAGCAGGGCGGCGTGGCCATCTACACCGCCGGCGCGCCGGTGATCCCGGGCCTGGTCACCGCGGTGGACACCACCACCGGCGCCACCGTCACCCTCGATCCGTCGGCGTTCGAGACCACCGGCCAGGACGTCGGGGTGATCCCGTACGGCTATGGCGTCTCCACGCCCAGCGCCCCGGGCAGCGAGACCGGCCTGGAAGGCCTGGCCGGGATCCTGGTCAGCAATCCCGCCTACCTCGCAGGCGGCGGGAACGTCTCCCTGACCGCCGGCGGCGATATCCTCGGCCGCCGCGACGCCATCACCGAGGCCCGGCTCGCGATCGCGGACCAGGGCGGCGCAACGCCGGTCACGGCTCAAGGCTTCAACCCCTTCATCGGCTGGTACGACCAGCCCTGGCGCCTGGGTACGGTCGGGGCGGCCGGGGCGGGCGCGACCAACATCCTGATCAATCCCCAGCTGTTCACCGAGGGCGCGGGAGCCCTGGGCGGCGGCAATGTGACGGTCAGGGCCGGCGGGACCGTCTCCGACCTGACGGTGGTGGCCGACACCTCGGTGACCACCGGCACGGCGACCGGCGGGGTGGCGGCGGGCCAGATCAGCCAGGGCCTCATCACCTTCGGCGGCGGCAACGTGACCATAGCCGCCGGCGGCGACCTGCTCGGCGGCCGGGTGGACGTGGCCTCGGGGGTGGGGAGCATCACTGTGGGCGGCAGCATCGAGAGCGCCGGAACCGTGCAGCTCGGCTCACTCCAGGATAAGACGCCTGTCCCCACGCCGGACACCCTGCGCCTGCGCCTGACCGACGCCACCATCGACCTCAGCGCCCACGGCGACGTGGATATCGAGGGGGTCGGCGCCTTGGGCGTGCAGAACAATCCCTCCACGCAGACCAACCAGACCGGCAATGGTTACGCTCAGAACTTCTATTCCCCCAATGCTGGCGTCTCGCTCGTCAGCGACGGTTCCGTCAGCTTCGACAACCCCACCGGCGGCGGGACTGGGAGCGACTTGATCCCCAACGACAGTGGAAGCGTCCCCGGCCTCAACAATGCGGTGCTGCCGGGCTCCCTGACCGCGGTGGCGCTGGAAGGCGACCTGAACCTCAAGGGCGCCGCCGCGGCGGTGCTGCTCGACCCCAGCCCCACCGGCACCCTGACCCTGGCCGCGGGCGCGGACCTCACCCCGGTCAGCCTGGCCATGCTGGACAGCGAACCGGGCTCCAGCGACATCTTCCCCGTGGTGCTGCCCACCACCACCGAGGCCCAGCTGCAGGCCCAGCACGATCCGCGCAACATCCATGCGGACGATCCGGTCCCCAACCGCATCTACGCCGGCGGCGACATCGACGACGTGATCCTGTCGGTGCCCAAGCAGACGCGGATCGGCGCCGGGCGCGACATCGTCAACATGATGTTCTTCGGCCAGAACCTGAACCCCAACGACGTCACCCGCATCGTCGCCGGCCGCGACATCACCGCCACCACCGAGCTGGAGAATGCGACCAGCATCTTGAGCACCGGCGCCCTGGGGCCCATCTCGGCCGAGCAGGAACCGACGGTGCAGGGCAACACCTTCATACTGGGCGGTCCCGGCACCCTGATGATCGAGGCCGGCCGCAACCTTGGTCCGTTCCTGACCTCGTCCACCATCACCGTGAACGGCCAACAGGAAAGCCTGCCCGGCGGCGTCCTGACCGTGGGCGACAGCTGGAATCCCAACCTGGCGCCCCAGGGCGCCAACATCGACGTGGAATTCGGGGTCTCCAAGGGCCAGGACTTCGACGCCCTGCTCAACTACTACCTGAACCCGGCCAACATGGCGGCCCTGCCGGACTATCTGTTCAACGAGACGCTGAATTCCAACAACGTCTTCGTTCCGGACCGCAGCCAGCCGATCTACGCCCCCCAGCTGATCGCCTACATGCAGGCCCACGACCCCCAGGCCCTGATCGCCGAGTTCGGCGCCACCTCGGTCAGCTACGCCCAGGCCTATCAGGCCTTCGCCGCCCTGCCGCCGCTGCAGCAGGAGCCCTTCCTGCTGCAGGTCTACTTCAGCGAGCTGTCCCTGACCTCGGTCCCCGGGCCGACCTTCGACAACTTCCAGCGCGGCTACACGGCGGTGAACCTGCTGTTCCCCTCCTCGCTCGGCTACACCGCCAACAACCTGACCGGCGGGACCAACGGGGCCAACACCCAGGTCGAGACCGGCAACCTGGACCTGCGCCTGGCCACCATCGAGACCCAGTTCGGCGGCAGCATCGACATCCTGGGCCCCGGCGGCAACGTGCTGGCCGGCTCCACCGTCGCCACCGCCCAGCAGGCGGCCCGCCGCTTCTCCGCCGCCCCGCTGCTGTATTCGGGTGATCCGACCGTGAATGGCGCCGAACAGATCGCCATGGGCTCCAACGCGGGCGCCGCCGCCGTCGAGGCCATCGACAGCATCCCGGCCGGGTTCGAGGGGGTCATCACCCTGCGGGGCGGTCCCATCTCCACCTTCACCGACGGCGACTTCGTGCTGAACCAGAGCCGCCTGTTCACCGTGCAGGGCGGCGACATCATCATGTGGTCGTCGAACGGCAACCTGAACGCCGGCGAGGGGCCCAAGACCTCCTCGAACTTCCCGCCCGCCACGGTCACGGTGGACGACGACGCCTTCAGCCAGCAGGACCAGGCCACCGGGGTGACCGGCGCCGGCATCGCCGCCCTGGAGCCCGCCCCCGGCATCCCCGCCCCGGACGTGTTCCTGATCGCCCCGCGCGGCACGGTGGACGCC
>JBARAK010000254.1:0-3410 GCA_049791955.1 Caulobacteraceae bacterium | reverse complement strand
ACCAGGTCATATTCAGACGGCCAGGCTATGCCGACTAATGACGGCGCAGGTCTGCCAAGACCATGAGAGTCTGTGCATTTGCAATTGCGCGTTATCGGCATAGTCCTGACCTCCTAAAGGCGGTTGAGGAACGCCAGCAGCTTGTCGTCGGGCTTGAACTTCCCAGGCTTGCTGTCGAACGGGATGGTCTTGGCGAGGATCTTCTCTTTCAGCGCCAGGTCGGCGTCGAGGTAGATCTGGGTGGTGTCGATGGACTCGTGCCCCAGCCAGAGCGCGATCACGGTCTGCTCCACGCCGGCGTGCAACAAGTCCATCGCCGTGGTGTGCCTCAAGCAGTGGAACGTGACGTGTTTCTGCTTGAGGGAGGGGCAACGCTCGCTGGCAACCGCGATGTGCTTTTTCAGAAGACGATCAACACCGTCGGCGCTCAGTCGTCCGCCGCGGATGCTCGGGAAGACGAACTCGCCCTGGTCTCGATCCGGCTCATCGAGCCATGCCGCGAGTACGGCGGCGACCGACTTGCAGAGCGGGACGACGCGCTGCTTGCGACCCTTGCCGTGGATCTCGACGTGGGCGCCCGTCCCGAACGCCACGTCCTGACGCTTCAGGCCTGTCACCTCCGACAGGCGCATGCCTGTCTGCAGGGTCGTCAGCAGAAGTGCATGGTCGCGACGGCCGACGCTGGTGGTCTTGTCGGGGGCGTCGAGGAGGGCGTCGACCTCGGGACGTGTCAGGAAGTCGATCAGCTTGCGGTCGAACCGCTTGGCCGGCATGGCCAGGACGCGTTGTATCTGAGCGCTGTGCGTCGGCATTTCATAGGCGGCGAAGCGGAAGAACGACCGGATCGCAGTGAGGCGCAGGTTGCGGGTGGGGGCGCTCACACCCCGCGTTTCCTCCAGTTCGTTCAAGAAGGCGGCGACGAACGGCGCGTCGAGCTTCTCGAAGGCCAGCCGGTCGGGAGGTGTGTGCAGCCGCTTTTGAGCGAAGCGCAGCAACAGTCGGAAGGTGTCGCGATAGGAGCTGATCGTATGCGCGCTAACCTGCTTCTGCTGCATCAGCCGTTGCGTGAAGAACCGTTGCAGGAGCGTCGAGAAGGTCGGGATCGAGGCTGTCATGCTGGAGCCTCCCAGCGATGCTGAAGCCGAGCCATCGCCTCTGTCATCAGCCCCGGGTTCTGATGCAGATACCAGTAGGTGTAGCTGAGCTGGGTGTGCCCGAGGTACGTGGAGAGCGCTGGCAGCCGGCGTTCGGGATCCGCGCCGGTGTTGTAACAGCGGCGCAAGACCTCGACGGCCATGGTGTGCCGCAGGTCATGCAGGCGCGGCCCCGTGGGGTCCGCCCCGCCGCGCAGACCGAGCCTCTTGGTCAGCCTTCGGAACGCCCGATCCAAGGCCGACGGGATAATCCGGCGGCCGGGAGTGGATATAAAGAAGGGCTTGGCGACTACGCCGCCCAGGAAGGCATCGCGAGCTTCGCGGTAGGTCTTCAGCTTGGCGAGGGTCGTCGCGTGGACGGGGACCAACCGGGATTTGCCGAACTTCGTATTGCGGATGGTGATGACGCCCAGATCGAGATCGACATCCTCGACATCGAGATTCAGGGCTTCGCTAACTCGCATCCCGGTGACAGCAAGCAAGCCGTAGATCGTGTAGCGGCCAAGGCAGTAGAACGGCGTTGCTCCGGCCCACTGATGCCAGCTCTCCGCCAGGATGCGCCTGATCTCGCCTTCGCTGAAGATATGAGGTCGGAAGGCGCTCCTCTGCCGCGGCAGCAATTCCGCGGCGGGGATTTCGGTGCGGGGATCGCTGAGGATGCGGTAACGGGCGAAGCTGCGCACGGCACGCAGCCGTCCGGCAAGGTAGTTCGCGTGGCCCAGCGCCGGCTGCTGAGCCCATTTCACCGCCAGCTTCGCCGTGATGTACGTCGCATGGCGCCGCTCCATGAAGTCGGCAAAATTCCGAAGGTAAAGCTCGTCCTTCTTCAGCCGGAAGCCGAGGGCGCGGCGCAGCTCCAGATACTCGGACACGCCGGCGAGCAAGCTCGTCATGACGCCTCTCCCGGCCAAGGCAGGGCGACCGCGCGAAGGCCTTCCAGATCGACCTTCGCATATCGCCGGGTTGTGTCAGGGCTGCGGTGCCGCAGCACTTGGCCGATTTCGGTCAGCGACAGCCCCTTGCTCAGCATGTCCACGGCAAGCGCATGGCGCAGTTGATGGGCCCCCGTGACCTTCAGCTTGATCCCCGCGCGATTGATCGCGCGGTGGACGATCTGGCTGATGTCGCTGTGCGAGCCCAGGCCATCGAAGGGCGCCCGGGAGCGCAGGAACAGCCGGCGACACGTCGATTCCGGGCGCCCGTCTTGCAGATAGGACGCGATCGCCTGGCCGACGTCATTAGGCAAAGGCATCGGTCGTTCCTGGCGGCCCTTGCCATGAACCCTCAGCGCGCCTTGCGACCAGTCGATATCCTCCAGCTCGAGACGCACGATTTCCAGCGCGCGCAACCCGAGCCGCGCCAGCAGCAACAAGATGGCTCGATTGCGCCGCCCCGCCGGCGTGCGCCATGTTTCGCTCGCGTCCAGAAGGCGGCGAACGCTCTCAGCCGGCATCGCCCTTGGGATCGACGCCATCGACCATCCCGCGACGCTAGGGACTGTGGCGGCCAGATCGACCTCGATGTAGTCGCGGTAGCGCGCAAACCGGAAGAACGAGCGCAGCGCGGTCACCATGTCCTTAGCCGCGGCGAAGGTCCGATCCCGTGGCGCGTGGCGCCGGACATAATCGGTGACGTCCGCGCCCCGTATGGACCCAAGCCGAAGATCGTCCGGCCCGCGGACGCTGGCCAGGAACCGTCTGACCGCACCCGAGTAGTTGTCGATCGTCGAGGTCGCGAGGCCGCGCTCCTGCTGCAGGTAGGCTCGATACTCCTGCAACATTTGGTCGATCTCGGATGGTTCGGCCGGCGTCTTCGCCTCGGGCGCAACGACGCCATTGGCCAGAAGCCAGGCCCTCACATCATCCAGGGCGAACCGTTCGTGCCGCGCCTTCGAGCGATGACGACGGGCGGAGTCGCGAAGGAAGCCTTCCTCGTGTTCAGGCTGGACTTCGCGAGCCGCGATCCCCTCCTGACCCAGCCATCGGCTGAAGTCGCTAACGATGAAGGTCTTCTTCCAGAACGAGACCTGCGAATATCCGCGGCCAGCGAGATATTCGGAATAAGGCTCGAAGTACGGAGCCAGCGGTCCTTCGACCTGGAGGCGACAAGGTCTCTTCCGGCACGCTCTGTTCATCGACCACAACACCGTTGGCCGACCCCAGTCGCGCAGAACTATGCCGACCAATCTGGGCCAATTTGCGAGCGGAACCAGTGAGATGCGTCGAGAGCACTGCATAAATCAGCACTCGGGATATG
>JBARAK010000253.1:0-2306 GCA_049791955.1 Caulobacteraceae bacterium | reverse complement strand
GCCCAATTGGCCCAGGAGGCCCCTCCGGCCACCCCGCCGGAGCGGGCGCGCAGCCGCGGCAGCGAGCTGACCGCCAAGGCCAACCTCGCCGCGGTCAGCCGCTACCTGACCGCCGACGCCAATGCGGAGACCCTGCGCCGGAGCCTGGCGGCGCGCGCGGCGATCGAGGCGCGCTGATCCACACCGCCGCCAGCCGGCTTGTGGAAAATCAACGCAGCGTTGTAAGGTCTCCGGTGGCGCAGGTCGCCATGTCGGGAAGCACCGGGCCATGCCTATCCCAGCCGCGAACCCGCCTCCGGTCGTCGCTCCCCTGGTCGCCGCCGACGTGGCGCGGGGTTACGGCCAGGCCCAGGCCTGCAAGGCGGTGCTCGATCCCCTGGACCTTACCCTATGCATGGATACGGTCATGGCCGGGCAGGACGCGGCGGCGAAGGCCAACCCGAGCGTTTTGCTCGGGGTGGCGATCGGCATGTTCGGGCTCAGCGACCGCATCGCCGCCATGCTCGCGGCCGCTCCCCAGACGCCCCAGGTCAGGCAGAACCAGCAGGTCTCCAGGGACGTGACCCTGGCCGCGACGATCGCCATCGACCGGGAGGCGAAGGCGCTCGACCTGACTGAGGTCCAGCTGGTGCAGGCGATCAGGGACGTCGCGGGCGGGACCGACCGCTGGGGCTATTGGATCGCCCAGCCGAAGCCGGACTGGCTGGCGCGCCAGGCCGGCGGGTAGAGTGTGACAGGCGGATAGCGAGCCGGGCGGCGATCCGGTTGACCGGCGCATCCGTCCGTCTATGGCTCGGCTGTCCTGGGTTTCCCAGGTCCAAAAGGGGAGGACCTCAATGTTTTCGCACATCATGATCGGGACCAACGATCTCGACCGCGCCAAGACCTTCTATGACGCGCTGCTGAGTTCGCTCGACGTGCCGCCGGGGCGGGTGGACAAGCACCGTATCTTCTACATCACCGCGACCGGCATCTTCTCGGTCAGCGAACCGATCAACGGAGAGCCGGCCACCTTCGCCAACGGCGGCACCATCGGCTTCGCCGCCAGCTCCCCCGAACAGGCCGACGCCTGGCACGCGGCCGGCGTCGCCGCCGGGGCCATCCCCTGCGAAGACCCGCCGGGGGTGCGCGAAGGCGCGACGGGGAAGCTGTACCTGGCTTATCTGCGCGACCCGGACGGGCATAAGCTGTGCGCGCTGCACCGGATGAAGACCTGAGGGGGCGTTTTCTCCTCCCCTGCGAAGCGGGGGAGGGGGACCAGGCGCAGCCTGGTGGAGGGGGCTCACAGGGCGCAAACCTTTACGCTGCAACGGCCCGCAGCACCCTTCGAGCCCCTTCCGTCCGCTTCGCGGCCACCTCCCCCGCTAAAGCAGGGGAGGAGGACTCAGCCCACCCCGAACAGCACCGGCTCAAGCCCGTCCACACGGAATTCGTAAGCCTCGCCGGGCTGGACGAACTTGCTGGTGACGATGCTGCCGGTGGTCACCCAGTCTCCGGCCTTCAGGCCCTGGCCGCGCGCGGCGAGATGGCCGGCCAGCCAGGCGATCACGTTCAGGGGATCGCCCAGCACGTCGTCGCTGCAGCCGCGGTCGAGCTCTTCCCCGTTGCGATAGAGCACGCCCTGGCGGCCGGTCAGGCCGCCGCCGTCATAGGGCTGGTCCGGACCGAGCAGCAGGCCGGCGTTCCAGCTGTTGTCGGCGACGATGGAGGGGGCGTCCAGGGTCGCATAGTCCGCCTGGGCGTCGTCCACGATCTCGAAGGCCGCGCAGGCCCGGTCGATCAGCACGTCGACCTCGTCGCGGGCCAGGGCGAGGCCGCCGCCCGGCGGGTCGCGACCCAGGCGCACGGCGATCTCGCATTCGATGGCCAGGCGGATGTGGTCGGAGACCTTGGCGCGGCCCGGACTGGATTGCAGCCGCGAGGCCAGCACCACGCCCGCGATCGGCTGGTCCACCCCGCACATGGCCTGCATCCGGGGCGAGGTCAGGCCGATCTTGTAGCCCGCCACATCCTGCCCGCATTCGGCCTTCAGCAGCGCCACGTAACGGTCCTGCACATCATAGGCGGCGGCGAGGTCGAAGCCCGGCCCGGCCCAGCGGGTGGCGGGCTGGAAACGATGGCCGGCGCGGCGCTGGTCCAGGATGTATTGCGCGGCCTTTGACGGATCGGTCATATCGGCGCCAAGTCCCCTTAAGCGTCAGGGCATTCCCATGGACCTCGGCTTACACGGCAAACGCGCCATTGTCTGCGGATCGGGCCGGGGGCTGGGCCATGCCTGCGCCGCGGCCCTGGCGGCGGAAGGGGTC
>JBARAK010000252.1:0-2345 GCA_049791955.1 Caulobacteraceae bacterium | reverse complement strand
GAGTGAAGGCGGTCAGGTCCTCGTAGGCGCGCTGCAGGCCGTCGAACACATCGCCGCCGGTCAGCACCCCGCGCGCGGCCAGATCGTGCAGCACCACGTCGCCGACCTGCTGCGGCCCGTCGAACACCGCGCGATAGACCACGGTCTGGTAGGTCCCCCACTGGGTGGCCAGCGCCAGCACCACGCCCAGCTTCACCGCCGTCATGGCCAACTCGCCGATGGCCAGCTGGGCGCGGCCGAGCAGGAGCTGGTAGCCGATCACGGCGATGTAGATCACCAGCAGCGCCGTCAGCACCCCGCCGTAGACGCCCTCCGGCGCGAACAGCGCGCCATAGCCCGTGCGCACCAGCGCCTGCACATGGCAGTCGGTGGAGGTCAGCAGGCCCTGGACCAGCGGATCGTCGGGCGAGGGGACGGGGCAGGCGCCGGCCATCAGAGTGCGCGGCCCAGCAGATGGGGCAGCCAGGCGGCGGGATCGTCGCCGTGCTCGGCGCGCAGGGCGTCCAGCCGGCGCACGGTGGACTCGCGCCCCGACAGCACGGTCAGCAGCTCGGGCATCCCGGACAGGTTCAGCCGCGCCACCACGCTGTCGTTGCCGTGCTTGATCAGGAAGCAGTGGGCGGTGTCGGGCAGGGTGCGGACCAGGTCGAACTCGTGCTCGGTCAGGCCGAAGCCGCCGCAGTATTCCGCCGCCTGGGCCTTGGGGTTGACCATGAAGATCTGGGTGGCGGCCTGCTCGATGATGGCCGAGGCGATGCGGCTGCTGAGCGCGTCGGCGGCGCTCTGGGTGCAGAAGCCCACCGCGCCGTTGCGCTTGCGGATGGTCTTTTCCCAGTCCTTGATCCGCCCGACGAACACCTCGTCGTCCAGCGCCTTCCAGCCTTCGTCGATGACGATCAGGCTGGGGCTTCCGTCCAGCCGCTGCTCGACCCGGTGGAACAGGTACATCATGGCCGGGGTGCGCGCGGCCGGATCGTCGAGGATCTGGGTCAGGTCGAAGCCGATGGTCTTGGCGTCCAGGTCCAGCCCGTCGGTGCCGTCTTCCCGCGCCGGATGGTCGAACAGCCAGGCGTAGTCGCCGTCGCCATGCCAGGGCTGCAGCCGCGCGGCCAGGTCGCCGGCCGAGGGGCGGCGCCCGCCCCGGAACAGCTCGGCGAAGTAGCGTAGCTGGCGATGCTCGGGCGGCTGGGCGAAGTTGGCGTCCACCGCCTCCGCGATCGCGGCGAGGTCCTCGGCGTCCAGGGCCAGGTTGGAGTTGGCCTGCAGCAGCTTGGCGGTCCAGTCGGACAGGAAGCGGCGATTGGCCGGGGTCTCGGGCAGCAGCAGCGGGTTCAGCCCGGTGGTCGCGCCGGGCCGCAGCACGTCGTAGCGGCCGCCGATGGCGCGCAGGAAGATCTCCGCGCCCCGGTCCTTGTCGAAGAAGATGGTGCGCGGCGCGAACCGTTGGGCCTGGGCCAGCAGGAAGCCCAGCACCACCGTCTTGCCCGAGCCCGACGGCCCGATGACGGTGAAGTTGCCCAGGTCGCCGACGTGGAAGTTGAAATGGTAGGGCCCCGCCGCGGTGGTCTCCAGCAGGGTGACGGCCTGGCCCCAGTGGGTCCCCGTCGCCTGGCCGGTGGGGAAGTTGTGGCAGCTGGCCAGGCTGGAGAAGTTGGACGAGGAGACCAGGGCGCGGCGCGCGATGTCCTTGAAGTTGCCGGGGAACTGGGCCCAGAACGCGGGCTCCAGGTTGATGTCCTCGCGCACGGCGATGACGCCCAGCTCGGTGAAGGCCGACTGCACCTCGGCCGCCGCCAGGTTCAACGCCGGCAGGTCGGGCGCCTTGACCATCACCGTCAGGTGGTGCTCGCCGAAGGCGGCGCGGCCGGCGGCCACCTCGTCCTTGGCGGTGGTCAACTCGCGGCGCAGGCTGAGCGCCTCGTCATCGGCGGCGCGCATGCGGCGCAGCGACAGGTTCATGCGCTCCAGCGTGGCCTGGCGGTCGACGAAGCCGAAGCTCTCGCTCAGCACCATCTCGAACGGCAGGCGCAGCAGGTCGTCCAGCATGCCGGGCGCGGTCTGGGCCGGGTAGTCCTTGACCGAGACCATGGCGGCGAAACTGCGCGGGAGGGCCCCGGCCGGGGCCATCTCCAGCGCGTCGGTCCCGAAGCTGACCCGGCGATAGGGCAGGTAGAGGCCCAGGTCCGACTTGGGCAGGCGCACCGGCCGCACCTCGCCGTTGTAGAGCAGCGACAGGAACTCCAGCGGCTCCGAGCACAGGCCCTGCGGCCCGTCGTAGGCGGTGAGCGCGCGCGCGCCATAGGCCGCCAGGCCCGAGACCAGGCCGTCGCGCGCCGCGTTCAGGG
>JBARAK010000251.1:0-2448 GCA_049791955.1 Caulobacteraceae bacterium | reverse complement strand
ATGCTTGGCTGAAGAGTGTCGGCTATCGAGTCATCCGCGTTCGCGACAAGCGTGCGTTCGAGGAGCCCGAAATGGTTGCGGCTGAGATCGCCGCTTCGGTTTCCCTTCCCCCTCGAAGGGGGAAGGGTCGGGGATGGGGGTGTGCGCACTTCCTTTGACCTGGATGACTGTGGAGGCAATACTTCTGCTCTCCCGCCGATCACGCCTCCGCCTCCACCCAGGCTTCCGCGCAGGCTTTGCACAGGTCGCGGATGCGGCCGATGTAGCTCTGGCGCTCGGCGACGGCGATGGCGCCGCGGGCATCCATGATGTTGAACAGGTGGCTGGCCTTGAGCACGTGATCATAGGCGGGCAGCGCCAGCTTGCGCCCCTGGCGGCTGCGGCTGGCGAGGATGCGCGGCACCTCGCGCTCCATATCCTCGAACTGGCGCTTCAGCACCGCGACGTCAGCGACCTCCAGCTCGTAGGTGGAGAACTCGCGCTCGTTCTCCAGGAACACCTCGCCATAGGTGAACTGGCTGTTGAAGCGCAGGTCGTAGACGCTCTCCTTGCCCTGCAGATACAGCGACAGCCGCTCCAGGCCGTAGGTCAGCTCGCCCGCCACCAGGTCGACGTCCAGGCCGCCCACCTGCTGGAAGTAGGTGTACTGGGTCACCTCCATACCGTCGCACCAGACTTCCCAGCCGAGGCCCCAGGCGCCCACGGTGGGGTTCTCCCAGTCGTCCTCGACGAAGCGGATGTCGTGCACGACCGGGTCCAGGCCAATGGCCTTCAGCGAGCCGAGGTACAGATCCTGAAGGTTGGCCGGGTTCGGCTTCAGGATGACCTGGTACTGGTGGTGCTGGTGCAGCCGGTTAGGATTCTCGCCGTAGCGGCCGTCGGCCGGGCGGCGGGAGGGTTGGACATAGGCCGCCCGCCAGGGCTCCGGCCCGAGCGCGCGGAGCACGGTGTTGGGGCTGAGCGTACCGGCGCCCACCTCCACGTCATAGGGCTGCAGGATCACGCAGCCCTGCTCTCCCCAGTACCGGTGCAGCGTCAGGATCAGGTCCTGGAAGGTCAAGGCGTCGCTCATGAGGGGGTGGGCAGAGCCGTCCAGGCGGTTCAAACGAAAGCCGGCGGACCATAGGGTCCGCCGGTTAGGGGATCAAGGCGACGGGCCGGAGCCCGCCTTCACTTTCAACTATTCGCCCGCCCGGAAGCGTTCGTCCGCGCCGGAAGGGACGGACCTACGCCGCGGGGGTCAGCACCTTGTCGACCACGAAGACCACGCCGTTCGAGGCGATGGCGGTCTGCAGGACCGTGGCGTCGTTGATCTTGATCGGCGTGACGGAGCCGTCGATGGTCACCGCCTTGCTGGCGGCGGTCATCACCTTGCCGGCCGCGTGGCCCTTGACCTGATCCTCAGTCACCTTGGCCGCGATCAGGTGATAGGTGAGCAGAGCCCGCAGCTGGGCCGGATCCTTCTTCAAGGCGTCGAGTTCGCCCGGCGGCAGGGCCGCGAAGGCGGCGTCGGTCGGGGCGATCAGGGTGATGTTGGGCTGGGCCTGGACCAGGCTCGCAAGCCCGTCCTGGGTGAGCAAGGCCACCAGGGTGTTGAACTGGCCGGCGCTCTTCATCTCGGCCACGATATCGGACGTCGGAGAAGGCGTGATGATCGTCTGGGCGGCAGGAGCCGAGGCGGCCGCGTCAGGGGTCGCCGCGGACGGCGCCTGATCGGTGGCGGCGGGCGGCATGGCGGTCGAAGACGGGGTCGAGCCGCTCTGGGCGAAAGCCGAGGTTGCCATCAAGGTGGCGACGGCGGCGCCGGCCAACAGGCGATCGATCTGCATTATGGGTTCCTTCCAACGGACGCGGACTGCACGTCGATTTACCTACCGGATAGGGCAGGAAAAGGTTTCTGCGATCACTGGTTCGTGAACTCTACGTACTGCCAACTTGCTAGGCAGGATCGGGCCAGGGCCCGCCGAAGCGGCATTGCTGGACCCACCACTCCGGGCGCTCGGCGTTCAGCCGACGCGCGAGGGCCGAGGCGGCGGCGTCGTCCGCGCACAGGGCGAAGGCCGTGGCGCCTGAACCGGACAGGCGCGCGAGCCTTGTCTCAGGCGCAGCACGCAGGGCGTCCAGCAGCGTTACGATCTCCGGCGCGACGCCCAGGGCCGGACGCTCCAGGTCGTTGCGTTGCCGCGCCAGAAAATCGAGCACGGCCGACACGTCGTTGAACGTGGCCGGCATGTCTGGCCGGTCAGCCGCGCCGGCCGGCTCCACGTCGTAGGCGCGATAGACCTTGCCGGTCGAACAGGGGACGCGCGGGTTGACCAGCACCGCGTCCAGGATCGGCATGACGGGTGGCGGCGACAGGCGCTCGCCCCGGCCCTCCGCCATCACCGGACGGGCTGCAAGGCAGGCCGGGCCGTCCGAACCGAGTTCGGCGGCGATAGCCATCAGTAC
>JBARAK010000250.1:0-6301 GCA_049791955.1 Caulobacteraceae bacterium | reverse complement strand
GGGTGGGGTGGTCGAACATCGCCTTGGCCGCCCCCATGGCCAGCACCTCGCCGTCCAGCGCCCCCAGCCCGCGCCGCTTCTCCTCGACCACCTTGGCCCGCAGGTGGGTCAGGATGTCGGGGATCGGGATGCGCACCGGACAGGCCTCCTGGCAGGCGCCGCACAGGCTGGAGGCGAAGGGCAGCGAGCCGGCCTCCTCGAAACCGCGCAGTTGTGGCGTCACGATCGCCCCGATGGGACCCTGGTACATGCTGTCGTAGGCGTGCCCGCCGACCCGCTCGTAGACCGGACAGACGTTCAGGCAGCGGGCGCAGCGGATGCAATGCAGGGTCGGCCGCGCGGTCTCGTCGGCCAGGATCCTGGAGCGGCCGTTGTCGAGCAGCACCAGGTGGAACTCGCGCGGCCCGTCGCCCGGCCGAAGCGCGCCGGCCCGCGTCCCGGTCCAGACCGAGGTGTAGGGGTTCATCCGCTCGCCGGTGGCCGAGCGGGGCAGCAACTGCAGGAACACCTCCAGGTGCTCCCACTTCGGCAGCACCTTCTCTATGCCCATGATCGAGATCAGCACGTCGGGTAGGGTCAGGCACATCCGCCCGTTGCCCTCGCTCTCCACCACCAGCACAGAGCCGGTCTCGGCCACGGCCATGTTGGCGCCGGAGATGGCCACCCTGGTGGTGAGGAACTTGGCGCGCAGGTGCTCGCGGGCGGCGCGGGTCAGGCGCTCGGCCTCCGGGCTCATCCGGCCGTTCCCGGTGACGGCGGGCTCCATGTTCTCAAGGAACAGGTCGCGGATCTCGGCCCGGTTCTTGTGGATGGCCGGGACGATGATGTGGGAGGGCTTCTCCCTGGCCATCTGCACGATCATGTCGGCCAGGTCGGTTTCGTAGGGCGTGATCCCGGCGGCTTCGAGCGCGGGGTTCAGCTCCACCTCGTCGGTGGTCATCGACTTGATCTTGATGACGCTGTCGACGTCGTGACCCTTGGCCAGCCGCACGATGATCCCGCGCGCCTCGGCCGCGTCGCGGGCCCAGTGCACCGTCCCGCCGGCGGCGGTGACGCTCTGCTCCAGCGCGACCAGATGCTGGTCCAGCTCGGCCATGGTCTGCTGCTTGATGGCCTGGCCGGCGTCGCGCAGCGCCTCCCAGTCGGGCAGCTCGGCGGAGACCCGCGCGCTCTTGGCGCGGATGGTGGCGGTGGCCTTGGCCAGGTTGCGGCGCAGCTGCGAGTTGCGCAGCAGCTTGCCGGCCCGGTCGGTGAAGGTCACGACCGTCACGATGCAAGCCCCTCCCTGCGCCCTTCCGGCCCGTCCGCCCCTTCCAATCCACCAGCTCTGTCGGTCGACGCCAGGATCTCGGCCAGGTGCACGGTGCGCACCCCGGCCCGCTGGCGCGACAGCCCGCCGCCGATGTGCATCAGGCAGGAGTTGTCGCCCGCGGTGCAGACCTCCGCCCCGCTGTCCAGGATATGGCGGGTCTTGTCGGTGAGCATGGCGGTGGAGGTCTCCGCGTTCTTCACCGCGAAAGTCCCGCCGAAGCCGCAGCACTCCTCGGCCCGCGCCAGCTCCACCAGCTCCAGCCCCCGCACCTTGCGCAGCAGCCGCAGCGGCCGGTCGCCGAGCTTCAGCGCCCGCAGCGAGTTGCACGAGGAGTGGTAGACCACCCGGTGCGGATAATAGGCCCCCACGTCCTCCAGCCCCAGCCGGTCGGTGAGGAACTCCGAGAACTCGAACACCCGCCCGGCCAGCGCCTCGACCCGTTCCAGCAGCGCCTCGTCCCCGGCCGCCCGCGCCAGGCGCGCGTACTGGGTGCGGATCATGCCGGTGCAGGAGGTGGAGGGGACCACGATCGCCTCCGCATCGGCAAAGGTCTCGGCGAACCGGCGCACCAGGTCGACCGCCTCGGGCCGGTAGCCGGCGTTGTGGTGCATCTGGCCGCAGCAGGTCTGGGCCTCGCGGAACTCCACCGCGCAGCCGAGCCGCTCCAGCACCTCGACCACCGCCTGGCCGGTCTGGGGGAACAGCGCGTCGTTGAAGCAGGTGATGAACAGGCTGACCTTCAAGGACGTCGCCCCGGGGCTCAGCCGCGCCCGCCCGCGCCGTCGCGCGACCAGGCGACCAGGGTCTGCGCCTGCTCGCCCAGCCCATCGATCCCCAGCCGCAGCCGGTCGCCGGGCTTGAGGTAGAGCGGCTCGGGCTTGTGGCCCATGCCCACGCCCGGCGGGGTGCCGGTGGTGATGATGTCGCCGGGCTCCAGCGTCATGAACCGGCTGAGGTAGCTGACCAACTCGGCCACCCCGAAGATCATGGTGCGGGTGTTGCCGGCCTGGCGCCGCTCGCCATTGAGGTCGAGCCACATGTCCAGCGCCTGGACGTCGCCGACCTCGTCGCGGGTGACCAGCCACGGCCCGACCGGCCCGAAGGTGTCGCAGCCCTTGCCCTTGTCCCAGGTCCCGCCGCGCTCAAGCTGATAGGCGCGCTCCGACACGTCGTTGACCAGCACATAGCCCGCCACGTGGTCGAGCGCCCGATCCTGCTCGACGTAGCTGGCCCGCGTCCCGATCACCACGCCCAGCTCCACCTCCCAGTCGGTCTTCGCCGAGCCCCGCGGGATCATCACCGGGTCGTTGGGGCCCTGCAAACAGGTGATCGCCTTCATGAACACCACAGGCTCCGTGGGCAGGGGCAAATTCGCCTCGGCGGCGTGGTCGGCGAAGTTCAGTCCGATGGCGATGAACTTGCGGCTGCCCGCCACCGGCACGCCATAACGCGGCTGGCCCTCCACCTTCGGCAAAGCGGCCGGGTCCAGCGCCGCGATCCGCGCCAGCCCCTCGGGCGACAGCGCCCCGGCCCCGATGTCGGCCACATGGCCGGACAGGTCGCGGATGACGCCATCCGCATCCAGCAGGCCGGGCTTTTCCTGGCCGACGGGGCCGTAGCGAAGCAGCTTCATGGGGACGCGCCTTGGGATGTGGGAGGGTATGAGTAGCGGGCGCGGGCGGGGCCTGCCAGTCTCATCGCGGGGGGACAGGGGTGTGGGGGCGGCGGGCGGACTTCCGCGGATTCTTTCGAATTCAGGGACCGTAACGCCCGCTCATTGGGGCGAGGGCGTGGGGGAGGAGGTGATCGATGGCGGAGGTGTCCCGAGCCTCGGGGCTCATCCGCTTGATGTTCAGGCTCGCGGTCGGTGGGTCCGTGACCGGAACAGGCTCGTAGGCGCCGCTCGGAGTTAGTCGGGGCGATCCGGACTCATCTGAGATATGGGGATCGAGACCGCGCCGGCCGAACCAAGGACGCCTGGAGCGAAAGCCGCTGGCCGTGTGCGCATATATGTGCGCCTAGTTTCTTGACCCTTACCCCGTCTGGGCGCATATGCGTGCGCATAAGAGGGGTGCGTAAATGCCCACATACGACACTCACCAGCCGTCCATCGTCCGCCGCCTGAATTCGGATGGCTGGGTCCTCGCGCGTCATGGGGCGAACCACGACGTCTACACCCACCCGGCCAAGAAAGGGGTCGCCTCGTTCCGCGTCATCGCACCGTATCCCCCGGTGTCGCGAAAAGCATAGCTCAGGTCGCTGGCTGGTAGCCCGCGACCTCTGCTTCACAATACATCATAGATTTTATTTGGAGCTTTTTGATGCGCTACTATGCACTCATTGACGGAGAGAAGGGCGCGTACGGCGTTTCCTTTCCGGATTTGCCCGGCTGCGTAGCCATGGGCGAGACGGTGGATGAGGCGATCAGCAACGCCACGGAAGCCGTGCAGGATTGGGCCATCGAGACCGAGGCGCAGGGCGACGCGCTTCCCGCCGCAACCGCCCCCGAGGAACTGGCCAAGCAAAGCGATGTCGCCGAAGCGCTCTCGCAGGGCGCCCTGCTCGTTGTCGTGACCCTGGTGCGGGAGGCCCACCGATCGGCCAAGGCGAACATGTCGCTGGACGCCGGCGTCCTGGCCGCGATCGACGCATCCGCCAGCCATCTCCGCGTCAATCGCTCGGAGATGGTGGAGATCTTGGCCAAACGCGTTCTGCCCGCCTTGGGCTAGGAAGGAGGGACCGATGACAGATACCCAGACCCGCAGCGGGCTCATCGAGAGAATGGATGTGGCGATCCGCGCCGTGAAGCACGTCGGTCGCGAACCGCTCCGCTTCTGTCTTTCGCCGAAGGACACTCAGGAGCTGGAGGACATCGCAGACACGTTGATCACGACCAGGGATGGCCAGCGCCGCCAACCCGCCTATCGCGACATCCCGATCCACGCGGTGAGCGCCCCCGTAAGCAACCTCACGACGACCATGCCGGGCGCCCCCGGCCGCTCCCACTTCGCTTTTTGATCAGTCCCGACATAGTCCCGACCATGTTCGGGACTTGTCTGGAAAATCTCTTGAATAACATAGCGTTATGATGGTTACGCACAGGGACCTAAATCCAGTGTGGCTGCTGTCGGCTCTTCTCGGATTCTGGCGGAGTCCGCTTCCTGGAGATGCTTCGCCTTGCCGACGCCTCTGGCAGGTTAGCCCTCAGCTCCGGACATTGAGCGGGCGGATGACTGCGGTAAGCTGCCATTCCGCCGGCCCAGCCGGACCTGGCTCTTAGCGGTCGGTGGAAGTGTCGGCTTACGGGGAATCGACGCCTCCAGGCGTCGAGCGTCTCTTTGTTCACCAGAAGCCGCCGTGGAGCGTCGCCAAAGCCTTCGGAAGCGGACATAGCCGGGTTTGGCTCTTTGTTGACGTTAGGCTCGCGCGCTTGTCGGCGCGCGGACGCGCTCTGGTGAATAAGCCATTGAAACTATTTTTCTATTTTGGCTTTTCCACTTGGCGTACTAGTCAGTCCGCTGAGTTTTGCTCAACCGGCAACGCACCATTGGACTTTTGGGTCGGTCTCGCCAATTTTCCTCCTCGGTCACCTTGTTGTGCGATAAGCCTATCTGCATCTTGGAAGGCATATCTATGATTGCCGGGATATGCGCGATCCGAAGCACAAGAGAAACGACCGCCCAATCGACCGCTTTCGCAATGGCGGCGGTGGGGCGCGCGTTGAAGGTAACGTCGGCCCAATCCTGACGATGTTCACCATCCGCGATCAGCGGATTTATTTCATCTGCGAGCACGGACTGACCTCAGCTCAGATGGCCGATCAGATCGACCCCGAGCGGATCAATCCTGCGATGCCACAGGTGGTCCAGCGCCCTGAGCTGGCATACGGAGCGACCACGCCGTTCATGCAACGCACCGTGTGCGTGGCGGTGGAGCTTTTCAATCAGGCCCACCTGCCCGAATTGGTGGTGAGAGACGATGGGCTGGCGAAAGCGCTAGATGCTGCGCACGCGCTGGCGGAGGTGCAAGACGCCATCACGGCACTGGCCGAGAGTGAGGCCGAGACCCGCCGCCGCATTGAGGCTGGGGAGCAACAGCGGCATGTGGTGCCGAAGACACAAAATTTGAAAGGCCGCATGGAGGGATGCATCTCATCCCTTCGTCAAGTCGCGCTTCACTGCCAGGAACTGGCGCTGATGTTCCATCCCCGCCAGAACCGGAACGACAGGTTCACGCCTCACCTGCGCGCCGCCCTTAAGGTCCAGCTAGCGGCTGACGATCCACTGTGGCCGCATGTGGAGTGGTGCTTTTCCCAGATTGAGCGGCTTTTCAACTATCGCAACGCCATGATTCACGCCGAGGACGACAAACGGCTCGTGCTGATGGATTACGAGTTGCAAGCCGATGGCGTGCTCGTGGCCCCGACCATCGAAGTGCTGCACCCAGCGACGCCACTGCCCCGCATGGATGTAGGCCAATTCCTGAACGACGCGCTCGAATCGGTTTCCCTCGTTTTCGAGACCTACGTTGTGGGCTTCTGCGACCGTAATGCCCGCGCCGTGCCCGGCTTCCGCTTCATGGTGGCCGAGTCCGAGCAGGATCGCCGCACCGGCACCCGCTACTATTGGCATGGCGAGCGGCTGCCTCGCTTTCCGAGGAACGGACCGCAGCCTGAAGCGGGCTGACTTGGTGCTCAATCCTTCTGGTCCTTGGGTCCAGGTCCTTGACCCCTGCCCCGTGGCGAATGTGGGTGTGTAAGCGGAGTATGGGCTTTGCGGGGAACCGGCCGCAGGGAACGAGGCGACTGAAGCTGGGCGAAAGACCATCGAAGCGCGCTGAGGGCGAAGCCCTAAGCGCCCTGCCGTAAGCGCTGTTTTTAGGCCACGTAGGCCCAAGGCAGTAGCTCATCGAGGCGGCTGTTGGGGTGGTGGTTCACCAGTCGGGTGAGCGCGTCGGTGAGGTAGGCCTGGGGCTCGATGCTGTTGAGCT